>NZ_JBGTCA010000001.1:0-22636 GCF_041749095.1 Aquiflexum sp.
TTTATCAGACATAAAGGAAGTGTCCGAGGATTTTGAGAGTGCTGATAAAGACTTGCCATGAAGTTTGAAAAATGGAGTATTTGGAGGGCTAGTCTTGATCCAGTTGTGGGTTCTGAACAAGGTAAATCAAGACCTGTGTTGGTGATAAGTGAAGATGATATTAATGTATTGTTGAACATTGTAAATGTTATTCCAATCACATCCAGAAAACCTAAAAGGGAAATTTATCCAAATGAAGTGTTAATTCCACAAGGAAAATATGGTTTGGAAAAAGATTCAATAGCTTTATGCCATCAAATTAGAACATTAGATAAAAAAAAGACTTACCAAAAAGTACGGGCAAATTGATTCAGAAAAAATAAGACAAAAAATTATAGAAGCAATTTGTTTCCAACTAGGGATTCAAATTAAATGATCTTATAATAAAAACATCAGGTTCTGTGTGTTCCATAGTTGAAAGTTTGCAGGGCTAGTTTGTTTTATATTTTGATTTTTCACCAGATATAACCTATAGAAGGCCTTTCCAATGACAAAGCAACTGACCAAAAAACAAATATTCGATATCTCCCAGGAACTTCAATGTGGGATGAAAGTTTATGTCAATTCCGACACTTTGGAATATAAAAGTGTGCTGGATTGGGATGACATGGATGATTCCGGTTTTTGGGATGAACAATTAGAGGAGATCGAAAACAACTGGAAAAGATTTTTCACCATTGAGAAAATGAATTCAAGAGAAGGATTCCAAATTATGGAAAACTTTGTGGATGAGTTGGAAGATGGCTATTTCAGGAATAATCTGATCAAAATATTGGACAGAAAAAGTCCATTTGCAAATTTCAAGGCAGAAGTGGAATCCTCAGAAGTAAGGGAGCAATGGTTTTCATTTCGGGATGCTGCCTATGTGGAATATGTACAGGAAGAATTGGAAATGAATGATGTGGCTTTTGAGAAATGATTGACCCTTCAGGTTATCACTTGATCAAAATTGCTTAAAATATTTACCAACAACCTCATTTATAATCCTTATGAAAAATCCCCTCTTTATCTTATCAGGCTTGGTCTTATCATTCATTTTGGGATTTTACCTCAACTTCAATTCGCCTGTCTCCATTAAGGAAGAAATTCCAACTTTATCCAATATCCAATCCAATCCAACCATGAAAAACATCAAATTAGGGGCTTTTTCAATAAGTCTCAGTGTCAAGGATCTCAATGTCTCCAAAGAATTTTATGAGAATCTCGGCTTCTCTGTGTTTGCAGGAAGTATGGAGTCCAATTATCTGATCATGAAAAATGGTGATTCGCTGATCGGGCTCTTTCATGGCATGTTTGAAGGCAATATCCTGACCTTCAATCCAGGATGGGATCAAAACGCCAATACCGTTGATTATTTTGACGATGTCCGGTCAATTCAACAGCATCTGAAATCTAAAGACATTAAATTGGAAACTGAAGCGGATGAGCAAACTTCTGGTCCGGCAAGCCTGATGTTGAAAGATCCTGATGGAAATCTGATTTTACTGGATCAGCACATTTAAAATATCCCATTAATAAGTAAATCTGTCAGACCTGATTAAATTTTTTTTTGTCATTTGAATAGACTTTTTGGTAATTAAATTCCGTAAAATCAAGATTTCATTTTTTTGAATACCAATCCTATCGCAAACTTCTATTATATTAGAAAATTATTGAATTTAGGAATGTCTTGTTTGATGGTTAAAATGAACCTCCTAACCTTTAATTGATCAAAATGATAGATTTTAAACTGAATATTCTCAATCTGTTTTTAATACTGGTTGCTGCTTGGCTTGGAGGTATAGCCTCCAAGAGGTTGGGCTATCCGCCAATATTGGGTGAACTCATCATAGGAATACTCCTTGGGCCAACGCTTTTGGGTGTGATCAAAGAAACCGAAACGATCAAAGTTCTGGCAGAAATAGGGATTACTTTATTGATGGTCTATATCGGAATAGAAATTGATTTTGCGGATCTGAAAAAAGCTTCCTGGGCAGGATTATTGGCTGCGATCGGTGGCTTTATTGTCCCCTTCGGCCTCGGATATTATACCATCATTTATTTCGGTGGAACACCCACCGCTGGTTTGTTTGTTGCAATCGCAGTCGGGGTGACCTCACTTGCTACCAAAAGCAGGATTTTGGTGGATCTTAAATTATTGAACACCAGGATAGCCTATGTGCTGATGGCCGGGGCATTGATCTCAGACACACTTGCTTTGGTGATTTTTGCAGGGATTGTCAGTTTTGCTGATGCGGGTTCTTTGGACATGACAGGGCTGTTATTGGTTCTGGGCAAAGCTATTTTGTTTTTTGCCGCCACCATCATCCTGGGTAATTACATTTTGCCGATTCTTGGAAAACGAATCTCCCGTTTCAAAAATCAGAGTAGCACACTGTATTTCACCCTGATTCTGATCATTACCTTTGGATACGCCGAACTTGCCGAACTTGCGGGCCTGCACAGTATTTTGGGTGCATTTATGGCAGGGTTGTTTATCAGGGACAACCTGTTTCCCAAAAACATAGCGCGCGAGGTTCAGAAATCGTTTTTTGATGTATCCATAGGATTTATGGCCCCTATTTTCTTTGTGTCAGCTGGATTCAATGTCAATATCAATGTGTTTCAAACAGACCTTGTAATGTTGCTCTCTATTATTTTTGTGGCCATTGCCGGTAAAATTTTCGGGACTATGTTTTTTTATCTGCCAAGTGGTCATGGTTGGAGAGAAGGAATTACCGTGGGCTCGGGTATGAATGGAAGAGGTGCAGTGGAGATCATCATTGCAGGCATAGGATTGGAGATGGGAATCATCAACCAAAATATATTTTCCATTTTAGTTTTTATGGCCATTTTCACTACCCTAACAGTCCCATTTATGCTCAAATGGACGACTTCTTGGCTACGGTCCAGAGGTGAGTTGGTCCAGGTTGACGGTAGGAAGGGGGTTGTCATTCTGGGAGTAAACCCTGTTAGTCTTTTAATGGGCAAACATCTCAATGAAAAGGAGCCCATTGTTCATATGGTGGATGCCAATATTGAAATGGTAGAATTGGCAAGGCAAAAAGGTTTTGACTGTACCCATGGAAATGCGCTAAAAGACATAGTGATGCAGCAAGCTAAAGCGGATGAGAGTACAGTATTTGTAGGTTTGACTGTAAATAGCGAAGTGAATTTGTTGGCAGCCCAGATAGCCAGGGAGAATTTTTATATCTACAACAATTATATTCTCCTAACAATGGATGAAGAAGGGGCAGGTAAGTCCATTCTGGAAGCCATTAAGGCTTCTACGGTTTTTGCTATGAAAGTCCAGTTGGAACCATGGAACCAAAAAATCCTATCAGATAATTTTTTGGAAAAACAGCATACAGTCATCAATAAGATCAGAACAAGGGATTGGGTGATCAAGCACGGTAAAAGCAAAATACTGCCATTGGTCATAGAGGACAATGATGGAAAGAAAAGGGTGTTTCAATATGAAGATGCAATCCTTCCGGGAGAGACTGTTGTTTATATTTCTTAATAGTTATTGGACTTTAAAATTTATTTCAATGAATTGGGTTATGCGGATAAACTGTACACCAAGGAATTGTTAGAGAAGGCTATTAAAAAGCTGCATTTAACTTCATTTTTTTTCAAACATAAAAATTCATAAATAATAATCTAACAGGAAACTCCTTTTTCCCGATAATTATGAGGTAAATTGAAGGCAAAATTTTTTCCACTTTAAAATACTCCAATTATGAAATGGCAGGGCAGACGCAAAAGTAGCAATATAGAAGACCGGAGAGGTCAAAAACCTCAGAATTTTGGCGGAGGCAGGGGCGGAATCAACCCAATGATGTTGGCACCTTTGTTGAAAATCCTGTTTTCTAAAACAGGGTTGGTGATCATTGCAGCTTTTTTCCTGATCACCTGGCTGACAGGTACCAATCCGCTTTCACTGCTTTCCCAGTTTACCGGAGGTGGACAGGTAACCCAACTGGCAAATTATCAACCGACTGCGGAGGAAGAAGAATTGGCCCAATTTACTGCTGTGGTATTGGCGGATACGGAAGATGTCTGGAACCAACTAATGGATGGATATAGAGAACCTACATTGGTGTTGTTTTCAGGTCAGGTAGAGTCAGCATGTGGATTTGCATCTTCCGCATCAGGTCCTTTTTATTGTCCCGGAGATGAAAAGGTATATATAGATTTAAGTTTTTTTAGGGATATGGGTAAAAAACTTGGAGCGCCCGGGGATTTTGCCCAAGCTTACGTAATTGCCCATGAGGTTGGGCATCATGTGCAGCGATTGGATGGGACTTTGGAAATGGTTCAATCCAAAAGGGGAAAGATACCTGAACCTGAATTCAACAGGTTGATGGTACGGTTGGAACTGCAAGCGGATTTCTATGCCGGGGTCTGGGCACATCATACACAAAGAGTAAAAAAAATATTGGAACCGGGTGACCTCGAAGAAGCATTGAATGCAGCAAGTGCAGTAGGAGACGATAGGTTGCAAAAACAAGCAACAGGAAGGATTGTTCCTGATTCTTTTACCCATGGTACCTCCGAACAGAGGGCGAGGTGGTTCAAAAAAGGCTTTGATACAGGGGATGTCAGAGATGGAGACACATTTAATGCGAGGAATTTGTAAAAATTGCTCTGATATTGTGTTGATGTTTTGTATATGGTCATTTTAAGAAGTAAAATTCCTTGATTAGAAAATAAGAACATATGTCAGATGTCGGATGACCGATGATGGATTGATAGGAGACGGGTAACGGAAGAAAATCCCTAAGGATACCAATGGGAAAATGTTGAAAAGTGAGCGGTGACACCCACCTTGGCAAAAATGCCGTAGGCATGGACGAAATTATAGCCCGGCAATTTATTGCCGGGATTAAATTGTTGACGAATCCCTAAAAGTACCGTAGGTACGGACGATTTAAAAAAACAACACATTGACCCTCATTAATATGTCATCTTTCTGGATATGGTTAGGAATTGTAGTATGCATCACCCAATCAGCCACCATGTCAGGATTGAACATTGCCTTGTTCAGTTTGAGCCGATTAAGGTTGGAAGTAGCTGCAGAGGGAGGAGACCGGTACGCTTCCCGGATTTTGGACTTGAGGCGGGATTCCAATTTTACTTTGGCGACTATTTTATGGGGTAATGTCAGCATCAATGTGTTGTTGACTTTATTGGCGGACTCTGTATTTTTGGGTGTAGCTTCAATTATTTTTTCCACAGTGGTGATCACATTCATTGGTGAGATTTTTCCTCAAGCTTATTTTACGAGAAATGCCCTACGTGTGGGAGCTTTATTGGCTCCGGTATCACTTCAAGTTCCAAAAATGAATTTTTGAGTACACTGGCGCAATCAGGAAAAAAATGGACAATAGTTGTTGACTCTAAAAACAGTCAACCAAAATTGGTTATAGATACACCGGATTTTATTAGCAATGCATTGTTCAGAAATGAAATATTCAATTGGAAAGAACATTGCCATCATCCAATGGTTTTTGAAGATATGTCATTGCCTTTGGCAAATGTCCTTGATGGTTTCAAAGTCAAACCAAAATTTTCCGGTGATGATGTGATTGATGAAGATTTGATTATCCTTTGGACGGATGTGGAAAAAAGAATCATTACCGGTTCAGATATCCTAGGCAGACTTATGCGAAAGATTGCGGTAGAGATATAAAGTGTTGGGTAATTTAATTCAAATAAAACCGTACCGGTTTTTATTGACCTCCAACTCTGAAGTATTGCTTCTAGCTTATGATTTGTATGATTTGTTTAAATTTTTATTTTTTCCCAAAATTCATGAACTAGCTTATCACGTTTAAAAAAAACATCACTTATTAATCCAAAAGTAAGGTTTTCATATTAGAGGCTCGGATGAAATCAATATATTTTGAATTTTTAAAACTCTGATCTTCAAACTGGAATTTTTATTTATTTCGAAATACTTTATATTGATTGCAGATTATCATAAACCCAACTTATCGGATATTGAATTAGCCTTTGTGAATTGATTCATTACGATTATTATTTCTGAGCTGTTGAAAAAGTTTGTGGTATCATTAATTTGGGTAAACAAAGCAGACATAGCGAACAGGAATTATTGGTTTTACTCCGTCAGGGTGATATCAATGCATTTGACGAACTATACGAGCAATATGTCAAAAAAATGATGGCATTTGCGCTTACATTTTTTCCAAATAAGGAATTGGCTCAGGATGCTGTTCAGGATATATTCATCAGGGTTTGGGAAAAGAGGAAGGATTTAGATGATTCCAAAAATTTTAAGACCTACCTCTTTCAGGCAGTAAAATTCTACATGTATAACTATATCAGAGATAAAAAAGCATCTTGTACTTTTGAGGAAATACCTGAGGATTATTTATTGGTAGAGAATAAAATAGAAGATGATCTGACGTATGAAGTATTGAAAGAATCAGCTTTTAATCTGATTGATAAACTCCCTAAGGTTCAACAGGAAGTTTTTCGCCTCAATAAAATTGAAGGCTTATCCTCAACTGAAATTGCTACAATAATGAAGCTTTCTAAAAGAACAATTGAACATCATATCTATTTGGCATCCAAAACGATGAAAAAGGAAATGCTTCAACATTTTACTTTTACAGCCTCCCTATTATTTGTTATTTTCTATTTGGGCTAGAAAGAATTTTTTTGATCGAACAATAAAATTTTTATTTTTTTCAATTTTCATTAAGTAATCTTCTTCACTTATGTTTTTTATAGAAAAGAAACATTGCCGTGAAAGAAAACACCATTATTAAATTTTTGAGAGGTTCTTGTACTCCCGGTCAGGAAAAGGAAGTGTTTCAGTGGCTGGAACATCCCGGTTCAAGGGAAAAACTCAATGATATACTTGAAAAGCATTTCGAAAGTCCCAATCCTCAATGGGAGGACAGATCGGATTATAGGGAAATATTGGAAAATATCCATCAAAAAATCCTTAAACCCCAAAAACCAAAACCATCCTATTTTAAGATCTTAACAATCCAAAGCCTAAGGACTGCCGCTAGTTTGATGTTAATACTTTTTTCGGTTTATATCTTAAAGGAAAGTATTTCCTACAAGGACAATATACAGTTGGTTTCAAAACTAGAACCAATTGAAGAGTTGGTCCGGACGACCGGGGCTGGGGAGAAGATGAAAATCACGATGCCCGACCAAACAAAAATTACAGTGAATTCCTTATCCGAGATTTCTTATTCTTCGGATTACGGTAAAAATGAAAGAATTGTAAAAGTCAAGGGTGAGGCATTTTTTGAAGTTGCTCATGATCCCAATAAACCATTCAAAGTAATCTCAAATGGACTTACTACTACTGCCTTGGGTACTTCATTTAATGTCTATGCTAGGAACGATTATAGAATTGCCCTTACAGAAGGAAAAGTATCTGTGGCCTCAGCCGACAGGGAAGTAGAATTGGTACCCGGACTTATGGCATTGTGGGAGAAATCGGATAGGTCTGAACCTGAATTTGAAGTCAGGTCTTTTGATTTGGAAAAGATCATTGGATGGAAAGATGGTATTTTGGTTTTTGATAAAAAACCATTAAAAGAAATCTTGAAGGATCTTGAAGACTGGTATGGGGTTGAAATGAAAATCCAGAAGGGTGTAGATGTAAACAGAAAAGTAATCGGAAGTTTTGAAAATAAAAATCTCAAAGATATCCTTACCGGATTAAGTTTTTCGATAGGATTTGATTTTGAGATAGAAGGAAAGAATGTTCAAATAAAAAATATAAGCCTATGATCTAAAAACAAAAACAGGGTAAACTCTCCATCTCCAAATGAATTCATTTACCCTGGAATCTTAAAGCGTTAACCTTAAAACCACTTAAAATTATGAAAAGAAAATTACTGTACCTAATCAAAATGGTATCAAAAAATTTAATTTACGGTATGGCCATACAGTGCGTCTTTATGACAACCTTAATGGCCCATGATATCAATGCTCAGATAAAGCCCATTGATAAGGCTTTTGTTGTCCTGCAAAAAAACCAGTGGAACCTTCATGAAATTTTCCAAAATCTGGAGCAGATTACTGACTATAAATTTGTGTATCCAGAAAATGTAATTCCGGAAAACACAACCCTTGAAATCAAAAAGAAGAAAATAACCGTCAAGGATATCCTTGTGGAAATAGCCACCATTTCTAACCTTAAATTCAAACAGGTTGATAATTCCATTTTTGTGGCCGAGAGAAATATTTCAGACCGGGGTTTACAGGTAGAAATAAAAACTGCCCAAAATGAGATCAAAGGAACTGTGATTGATGAAGATGGTAATCCAATACCGGGAGCAAGTGTAATTGTAGAGGGCACTGCCATTGGAACGGTAACTGATATCGAAGGAAAATACAGCTTATCTGTGGCTGATGGATCTGTTTTAATTTTTTCATTTATTGGATATGAGAAGCAGAGAATTGTTCCCGGAGGAAAGTCAATTGTAGATGTCGTTCTAAAAGTCGATACCAAGTCACTCGAGGAGTTTGTAGTGGTAGGATATGGAACCCAAAGAAAAAGTGACCTGACAGGGTCGGTTACCTCTCTTAGCAGTGAGGACATTCAGATCGGGGTCAATACATCACTTGATCAAATGATGCAGGGAAGAGCACCCGGTGTACAGGTAACCCAAGCATCTTCAGCTCCTGGTGGCGGTGTCAGTGTAAGAATCAGAGGTGGAAATTCAATAAGTGGTGGCAATGAGCCATTATACGTCATCGACGGATTTCCTGTGTATAATAGCGGAAATGAAGTAAACCCTGGGGGTGGTCAGTTCAATGAATTCAGAGTGGCGCCAAACCCTTTGGCTGCTATAAACCCTAATGACATTGAATCCATTGAAATATTAAAAGATGCCTCAGCTACTGCTATTTATGGCTCAAGAGGTGCCAATGGGGTTGTTCTTGTTACTACCAAAAGAGGAAAACCGGGTAAAGGTGGTCTTACATTGGACGTATATCACGGAGTGCAGACTGTTGATAGAAGGATAGATGTTTTGGACGCACCAGGTTTTATGAGCTGGGTCAATGAATCTGCGGCTGTACAAAACAGAGTACCGGCCGGTGAAACCATTGGAGCCTGGCCTTTTTCCCAAGCGGAAATGTCAAATCCTGAGTTCAATACTGACTGGCAAGATCAAATATTCCGATCAGCTCCCGTATCCAACTATCAGATAGGGTTTAACGGAGGAACTGAAAATATGGCTTATAATATCTCAACAAACTATTTTTCCCAAGATGGGGTCATCAAGCAATCAGGGTTTGATAGGTATTCCTTAAGGGTTAATTTGGATGGAAAAGTCAATAATTGGTTAAAGATTGGCAATAGTTTAACATTAAGCCGCTCCATAAACAATCAGATTTTTGATGGTGGGTCAGGGAACGCAAATTCCAGTGCTGTACATTCTGCTTTGAATTATTTGCCTATTTTACCTATATATAATCCCACTACAGGTAATTATTCAAATAGAGTAGATGCTAACAGAGCAGGATATTCCCCATTTAACAGATTAAACCCTGTTCAACTGATCAATGAAACTACCGACATCACTGTTGCTGATAGAGTTTTGGGAAATATTTTTACAGATGCCACCCTTGCCCCAGGTCTTACCTATAGATTATTGTTAGGCCTGGACTCAGAAACCCGTACACGTAATTTTTATTTTTCCAATGATCTGGATCCCATTAATAGAGCGTCAAATGCCTCTATTGGTTCTGTAAATGCTTTTACTTGGTTAAATACACACCAGGTAAACTATGAAAAGGAAATTGGAAAACATAGAATCAACATCACAGGAGTTTACGAAATTCAAAGGAGGGTGGTAGATAGAACATTTATGGGAAGAAGTCAATTTGATAATAATGTAACTAAGTGGTATTCTATACAGGCAGGTAATGATGTGCCTAACGTTACTTCAAGTAGGGATGAATGGTCACTGGCATCTTATATGGGCCGGGCTAATTATGTCTATAATGATAGATATCTATTGACCCTGACTGCCCGTGCAGATGGATCTTCTAAATTTGGATCTGATAATAGGTGGGCTTTCTTCCCATCCGTTGCTTTAGCCTGGAGAGCAGGTGAGGAGGCATTTGTTCAAAACCTTAATGTGTTCAGCGATCTTAAAGTAAGAGCTTCGGCTGGTCAGATAGGAAGTCAGGAAATTGACACTTATAGATCCCAGCCTAATTTCGCACTTCAGAAATATACCTTTGGGGGTGTACCGGTCAATGCTTTTTCAATGACCCGTCTGGCCAATCCAGGTCTAAAGTGGGAAACAACCACACAGTTTGACCTTGGAGCAGATATGGGCTTCTTTAGGGATCGGATAAACTTTTCAGTGGATCTTTATTATAAGAAGACAACAGATCTGTTGATGAATTTTGAAATACCTATTGAATCCGGTTTTAATACAGTAACGGGTAATATAGGAAGTGTAGAAAATAAAGGTTTAGAGATGGCCTTGGGCGGCCATGTAATAGACAATGCAAGGATTAAATGGTACACTGATGTAAATTATTCTGTAAATAGAAATAAAGTGTTGGATCTTGGTGGTACAGAGCAGATCCGGGGCCCAAGAATAAGCTATGATTATGGTGGAGCCTTTGCTTCAGGATCTTATGTAAGAGTTGGCCAACCATTAGGGGTGTTTTGGGGAGCTATATATGATGGGGTTTATCATAATCAGGCCCAGATTGATGCACATGGTGTAACTTATAATAATGGAGTTGTACCCACTGTAGGTTCGGCCAGATATAGAGATGTTGCAGGTCCTCCGGATGAAAATGGAAATCCTACAGCTCCTGACGGAATCGTAAATCAACACGATTTGACCATTATCGGTGATCCCAATCCTGATTTTATTTTTGGTTGGAACAATAGGGTCACATTTGGGAATTTTGAATTTACTGCCTTGTTTCAGGGAGTAATTGGGGGGGATGTATTGAACGTGAATAAAAGAGATATGTACACTGATGGTGCGGGTTCAAACCTTTCCAGGGATAGGGCCGAAAATGCCTTTAGGGAATCAAATCCTAATGCCAAATATCCTCAGATTCACCCTACCATTGGTTTGATCAGTAATACACCGGGAGGTGGTATGAGTTCAATTTTTATTGAAGATGGCTCATTTGTAAGGTTAAGAAATATCAGGCTTGCCTATAATCTACCAATGACTACCAGAGTTTTTAGTGGAGGACAAGTATATGTCAGTGGGCAAAACATTCTGACCTTCACAAAATATACAGGATTTAATCCGGAGGTGAATCAAGCAGGGCAAAACAATATCAATCAAGGTATTGACTTTGGTTCCTACCCGATGGCAAGGACATATATGGTAGGCGTGAGTTTTAAATTTTAATCAAAAAATCAAAGGTCATGAAAAATATAAAAATATCAATAACAACAATAGTGATGATTATTTCTATGGTTAGTTGCCATCAGGATTTTCTGGAAGAACGTCCTTATGATATCATCACTGAATCAAACTTCTTCAAAACGGCAAATGATGCTATCACTGTCACAAATAGTATATACCAATCTTTATATGGAAATTATGCAACCAATTTAATGCACCTGAATGAATTTACTACTGAAGCGGTAACTACCCGACTGGAAATTAACTCAGCTTATGGAAGATGGGATACCTGGCAATTTCAGGTAGGTGATTTCAGTGGGATTTACGGGGCCAGTTATGTTACCATCAATCGTGCTAATATTTTACTCGATAATGTGGATCGGATTCAAATGGCAGATGCTTTAAAAACAAGACTCAAAGGAGAAGCTTTGTTTCTTCGTGCATTATCTTATTTAAATCTTGTAAGGGTTTTTGGAGGTGTTCCAATCAGAGAAACTTCCACAAGAGGAGTCGAAAATCTGGAACTGCCAAGAAGTCCGGCTGCAGATGTTTATGCATTGGTTATTTCAGATTTGACCCAAGCTGCAGAGTGGCTTACACCCAAAGCTGCTTTAACCGGAAATAACAGAGGAAGGGCGAATAAAACGGCTGCTTATACGCTTTTAGGTAAGGTCTTTCTTACCAGGGCCACTGATCCATCATCAGCCCAAAGTGGTGATTATCAAAAAGCTATTGATGCCTTAAATGCTGCCATTGCAGTTGGAGATAGCCAATTGTTAACTAATTATGCCAGGATATTTGAAATAGGTAATGAAAATAATGCCGAAATTATTTTTGATATCCAACGCATGGATGCCCCCGATTTAGGAGGAAATCTTACACCTCTCTTGGCTACTGCTGTGACCAATGAGCTCTATCAGATTCCTTGGCATGATTACCTGGCCAATGTGGATTTTTATAGAACTTTTTCCGAAGATGATACAAGACGTGCGGCTACATTTTATGACAGAATGAGTGTTCCTGCAAGTTCCGGTGGGGGGATCGTTTATTTTGATCCCTATTTAGAACCTGTAGACGGTGTATGGAGAAGGGCAGATACCGGTGAACAAGTTCCTGCAAGTCTGGTAGATGTCCATGTTCCGGGTTTCCGCAAGTTTGTGGATATGGGAGCAATCCAGGGAGGCCGTGATAGGAATAACTATGTTATTTTAAGGTTTTCTGATGTGTATTTGATGCTTGCTGAAGCTATAAGTGGTCAAAATAACGGACCTACTGCCCAGGCTTATGAATATATCAATAAAGTCAGAAGGCGTGCCTTTAATGTTAATATTGATACCCCCAATGCCACTGTGGATTTAGCAGGACTTAGCGCCGGAGCTTTTACCGAAGCTTTGTATAGGGAGCGTAGAAAAGAGTTTGTCATTGAAGGCCATGGTTGGTTTGATGGAAAACGCATGTTTGAAACATTTAAAAGAGTTGTTGTTGAATCTGCTGCATCCGGTGGTAGTTTAGGATTCAATAATAGACCAAAAGCAGTAATTGATCCGGGAAGAATTGCTGATCCAAGGTATTTCTTAATGCCCTTGGGTCTCAATCTTTTTGAGAGAAATTCATTGCTCACCCAAAATCCAGGTTGGGAATAATAGAAGTACCCAATAAATTATGGTTAAATTAAGACCCTGATTTATTGGGTACTTTAAAAATACTTTACTAATGAATAATAGTGGAAACAGAAGAGAATTTTTGAAAAAAACAGGTTTGGGAATTGCTGGATTGAGTGTCATTCCGGATTTAATGGCAAATACGAAAAACCTTGATTTCAAAGATCCGAAAAAAGTCGAACTCGCCATAGCAACCATAACAATGGATGGTTTCGGTGATCACAATTTTGAAAGGGCCTTTGAAATTCTTCCTAAACTCCCTTTCAGAAATGTGGAATTCAACTGCTGGTATGCCAGAACTTTGACCCCAGCTGGAATCCGCAGTATCAAGGATAGATGCCAACAGCTCGATCTCAAGCCGATTTGTGTTCAGGGCTCCGGCTTTGGTGCGGAAGGGAATATTATCAAAGATGTAACTCATAAACTTTGGAATATGCATGCAGCCAAAGAACTTGGGTGCAGAAGGGTCAAGTTTACAGGTGCGGGAAGAGGAAAGGACGGTGGTTTGGAAGCTGTTATTGCCTGCCTAAAGGAAATTGCCCCCGCAGCCGAAGAAATGGATGTTCTAGTGATGGTGGAGAACCATGCCAATAACAATATTGAATTCATAGAAGATTATGATAGAATTTTTGATGAGGTAGATTCAACCCACGTTGGAATGTGCATGGACAATGCCCATTTTGATGGTTCCAATGTCAACCTATTGGATGTAGTGGAAAAATTCCATTCGAAAATCATGCATATTGATATTAAGGATACAGAAAGGTTTGGCATTCATAAAGTAGTCAATTATGGGGATGGGGTAACCCAAAATGATGCTGTCATTCAAAAATTACTGGGATACGGCTATGAAGGTTACCTGCTTATTGAAATGGCCCCTCCAAGAAATGAAGACACCCTCGTCAAAGACCTGACCCGGGCCTACGACCTCTTCAAAAAATATAAAAGTTAAATTTAATTCCTAACCTTCCGGGAAAACCCCCGGAACGTTAGGAATTATTATGATCTTGGACAAATTAAGATCAAAAGAAAAAGACACATTTATTCTGACACCCATTTTATGTATTCATTTAATCCCAAGCCACAAATAATCAATTCTCTAATTTTTCTGACAATCCAATTGCTTTTTTCATGTAAACCAAATGTAACATCGAATGGTGGTTTGCCTGAGGGTGTACGTGTTTTGGATGACAGATTGGTTCTTTCCGTTGTGGCGGAGGAACCTGATATCGTTACGCCCATTGGAATAGCCATTGATGATAAAGACAGGATATATGTATTGGAATCCCATACCCATTTAGCTCCCAAGGATTATCAGGGACCTGATGGGGATTTGATCAAGGTTTTTGAAGATACCAATGGTGATGGTCAATTAGACAAAATCTCTGTCTTTGCAGAAGGGATCAAAGAAGGGATGAACTTGGCATTTTCTCCGGAAGGCCATTTGCATCTTGTCACCTCAAGGGAAGTTTGGGTGTTTTATGACCGTGATGATGATGGTGTTTCCGAGGAACAAAAGAAGCTTATGGAGCTCATAAAACCTGAGAGCGTCTATGCCCATGCAACCATGCTGAGTATCACATTCAGCGAAGATGGATATATGTACCTAGGCAGAGGTAATACCGGAAGCGAAAACTGGATTTTTGAAGGAAGTGACGGAAGTCTGATTTCAGGATATGGTGATGGAGGCAATATCATAAGGGCCAAATGGGATGGGTCTCAGGTGGAGGAATTCAGCACTGGCTATTGGAATCCGTTTGACCTGAAGTTTGATAATGATGGCCGGTTGCTGGTAGCCGACAATGACCCGGACAGCAGGGGGCCGAACCGGCTTGTTCATGCAGTTTATAAATCTGATTTCGGATACCAATCACTTTTTGGCGGCAGTGGCATCCATCCCTACCTTGCCTGGAACGGAGAACTTCCCGGTACGCTGCCCATGGCAGTACCTTTAGGGGAGGCACCATCCGGATTGGTAAATGCAAGCTTGACCAATTTGCCTGAGGATTATAATAATCAATTTCTATGTACTATCTGGGAAGAAAGTACCATTGTCCGCATTGATATGCGGGAAGAAGGACTTTCTGTGACCGGTAAAACGGAAGTTATTGTAGAAGGAGGAGAAGATTTTAGACCGGTGGCTTTTGCTGTAAACAGCAAGGGTGAGATTTATTTTACGGATTGGGTTATCCGGTTTTATCCCAATCATGGTAGGGGCAAAATCTGGAAACTTTCCGCCAAAGACAATGAGAAAGTATTTCCCGGAAAAACAAAGCGACAGCAACCCTCACAAACCAATTGGGAGATAGCATTGAAATCAATGGATACCACACCTGTAGTGGATCTGAAATCCTATTTGCAGTCTGATGACCCCTATCAAAGGCATGCAGGTATAATGGCTTTATCCAATAGAAATGAGGAAATAAAGAATTTAGTAAGAGACCAAGATGCAGCAGTCCGATTGGGCGCTTTACTCGCAGCAAAAAAATCAGGGGACAAAGAACTGGAAACGTTTGCAAAAGGGTTTTTGACCGATCCTGATTCCCAAATTAGAAAAATGGCTTTGATATGGGTAGGATCTTCCCAGATGGTCAATTTGAAAGATGAAATTGGAAATGCGCTTATTGTGGGTGCACCCTCCAATGACCTGTTTGAAACATATTTGGAGACTGTAAAACTGCTTCAACCTGAATATATCAATGAATTTCAAAATCAGCTTCAATCCAGGTCCCAGGCGCTGAAAAGAGAACTTCCGGAAAATTTTGTTTCTGATATTGTTCAGAACAGTAAAAACCCAATCGAAATGCGGGTTTATGCTTTAAGATTTTTGGATAATCCTGGGGATCAGAAAAAATTGCTGATTTCATTTTTAGCAGAAGGTATGCCTGATGCATTGAGATTGGAGACTATCAGGACATTACAAACCGTTCCGGATAAAGAAATTGCTGCCAGATTTTTGGAGATCAGTTTGGAAAGTAAAAATTCAGAGTTGATCAGGTCTGAGGCATTGGCCAGTCTTTCAAGACAACCATTGGATAATTGGGAACAATTAATCCCGCTTTTGGAAAATGAAGAAGAAAACATAAGAATTGAAGCTGCAAGATTTCTCAGGTCTAAAATATCCCACCCTGATATCCGGGCGGCCTTTGAAAAGAACCTTAATAAACCGGCTGCTACAGAAGGGTTTCAGCAGCAGATTCTATTAGGGTTGAATCAAGGTTTGTCCCATAGACCTGATGTGGCCGATGAGAAATCATGGAATGCTTTGCTGGATGGACAAGGGGACAGTGAGAGAGGGCGAAGGGTGTTTTTTTCCAATACTTCCCTGTGTTCAACCTGCCATGTCATGGACGGAAGGGGCGGAGACTTGGGCCCTGACCTCAGCAATGTCGGAAAATCCAAAGACCGGAATAATCTGATTGCATCCATATTGTATCCATCTGCCGAAATGAGTCCTGAATGGCAGGGCTGGTATATCAAATTAAAAGACGGAACATTGGAACAGGGAAGGCAGATTGATGTGGGCAACAATGATATCAAGCTTTATACCCAAGCAAAAGGCTTTATTTCTGTCCAAAAAGAAGATATAGCAGATTATGGGATGATCAAGGAATCTTTGATGCCCGATGGGCTTGAGGAAAGGCTTACTGATCAGGATCTTAAGGATTTATTGGCTTATTTGGGAGGGTTCGATTAAGCAATAAATTTGCAAACTATTTTAAGAATTTGACTCCAGCTTCTATTGGAAAATAAACCGCAAGGGACGCAAGGGTTGCGCTAAGGTTTTTATTCTTTGCAATATCTTTGGGACCTTTAGGAATATCCGTTTTCTGAAATTCATTTAATAAAATCTCAATTTTCTTTACATTACTGTTTCTGATCAATGCCCTGACCCAAGAGGAATAGAAAAATAAATATCCATTAGAAAAAACATTTCTAAGCTGATTGTCTGGTGTTTAATCCAATTCATGAAAGAAAAAGATTCATGTTTGGTTGTAACCTTTCTTTTTTAGTTATCATTACCCATAGCTTTCAATACACCCGTTTCCAAATCTTAATTCCCAAGTCCTTTCCTTGCTGATAGGTGAATCGCTGCATGCAGTATTAATCACTTTTCAATTCAATTATTGTCAAATCTCAGTTGAACAAAATGATTTTATCGCTTTCGCTGTGGGGGAAATGGAAAGGAATTTAGGATTATAAAAAAATAAGATGAATTATATCAAAACCATTGAATTAGAAAATTACAGGCTTTTTAAAGATCGGACTGCTTTCGATTTAGCCCCGATTACCTTATTGACAGGGATCAACAGTTCCGGTAAAAGCAGTTTGATAAAAGCTTTTGTTTTGTTTAAAACCAGCTTGGAAAGAACCAAATCACTTGAAGAATTGGATTTTTCTGGAAGTGGTCATAACCTCAATGACTTCAAGAATACGCTTAACTATGATACTACATCTGATATTATCTATTTTAAATTTGACTTTCAAATCAACTACATCGGAGATGCCAAACTGGAACTTGGATATAAGATGAATGAATTAAATCCCAATAAGGGGGATTTGGTGTCCATCGTGTTTTTTAATGCAGATGAAGAACGGATTTTTTATGGCTTAAAAAGCCGTGATGCTGATAATGGGCTTCATATCAAATATAAAATTGATGTCAATTATTTTTTGAATAATCTCGATTTTCATAGAATCAAAGTCAAAAGTAATTTTGGAAGGCAGGGGCTAAAATATGCTTTTCCGACTGAAAATAAGCTGTTATATGAAAATATAGACAGCAATGATAAAATCTATGAAAAATACTTAGAGGGGATGGATGTTTGTTCTAAAGGCGGAATTATCATTCCTTTTGAACATCCATTTGCTGATTTACCACAAAATGATGAGACAATCCTGAGTGGTATCAATATGCTTGGAAGTTCAATAGTGCATAGTGCTGAATACTATCTGGACAAATTTGGATTGGAATTTAAGAAGACTGATTATGCAAAATTTTTTTTAGAGGATTTTTCATCATTGATTTTTAATCACAGTTTAAAAACCTTTTCAGAAAAGTTTAATTCAATATTTCACTTTTCTTCTGTCAGGTCCATTGCCAAAAAAATTTATACAGAAAGGGAAAAAGAACTTCTCCAGTTCTTTTTGAAATATAAAAATGAAAGTGAGGGATTTAATCCTGAGGTAAAACAATTTGTTTTTGATCAACTGACAAGGTTTTCTATTGGGGAAAGAATTGAAATTGAGTCCCACAAAGACCGTTTAATAGAAATTTTTATCATGAAGGATGGCAAAAGGATTTTGCTGTCAGATTTAGGATTTGGGTTTACGCAGTTGCTTCCAATAATCATGAGCTTGGCTTTAAAAGCAAATGCCAATTTCCGAAATATAGCAGGTGAAAGTTTTTATTTAGGATCGCTATTCCTTATTGAAGAACCGGAAGGCAATCTCCATCCTGCTTACCAATCCAAATTGGCAATCATGTTTATGGAAGCATCCACCAAGTTCAATGTCCAATTTATTATTGAAACGCATAGTGAATATTTGATCAGGAATTTCCAGTTTCTCACGGCCACAAAGGAATTAAAAACTGATGATACGAAGATATTTTACTTCTTCCAGCCCGGGACTGATGAATATATACATTCAAATTTCAGCATTATTCAGATCGAAAATGATGGACGATTCAATAATGAGTTTGGAGCAGGATTCTTCGATGAATTACCTAGGTTATTGACTTCCTTGGACAATATTGGGGTTAATTGAGGTTTATATTACCTAAAGACTATTATTTAAATTAGTTATTTGGGTATGTTATTGTGTAGCAAAACCGACACTGGAAGGGCGATAATTGAAAGAAAAAAATGAAGTGCACTTTATTCATATCATTTGACTTAATCCGAGATGGGGAAATTGAAAAACCTTTAGCGATAGCTACGATTTTGGGTTTTCTAAAGAACGACAGACAACTTCAAGACAAAATGAGTTTTCACCACCTTTCGATCAATAGCTTGAAGTATGGAGGACAAGCTCAAGCGATAGACTTTGAAAATAATCTCTCAGGCTTCAATCTTGAAAAGTTTGACTTCATTGCAATTTCCGCTTACATCTGGAACGAGTATTTGCTTAACGATTTCATTGAACTACTTCGGAAGCTTGGCTTTAGAGGCAATATAATTTTAGGCGGTTATCAAATAACGTACTCTAACCAAAAAGACCTTCCTCTTCAATATCCTGATGTGCAAATTTTTGTAAGTGGTTATGCCGAACAATCATTAAAAGATTTTTTTTCTTCACCGGTTAAGACAGCAGTTCCTCAATTCTTAAATACGCCTGTTGACTTTTCTGAAATTCCATCTGCCTATTTGACAAATGAAATCTTTGTTCCTTCTGGGACTCCTATGTTGCGACTTGAAACCAAAAGAGGTTGTCCATATCGTTGTTCATTTTGTGCCCACCGAGACCTGACCCAAAATAAAGTATTCAAGCATTCACTCGACAAAGTGTTTAATGAAATATCATTCATCGCTGACAGACAAGTAAAACGAGTAAACATACTAGATCCGATTTTTAATTCAGGCAAAGATTATTTAGAAGTAATGAGAGAAATTAATCGCACCAACTTGAATACAACTTTCACTCTACAAAGTAGGCTTGAAAATATCCGCGGGATAGCTGGGAAAGAGTTTTTAGATTTATGTAGCGGTGATAATTATCATCTTGAATTTGGTTTGCAAACAGCAGTTACAACCGAAGCTGATAATATAAACCGCAGAAACAATCTCCAACAAATTGACGAAGCGTTTACCCAACTCAAAGAGAGAAACATCAGCTATGAAGTGAGCTTAATTTATGGTTTACCTGGACAGACAATAGATAGTTTCAAACGTAGCATTGACTTCGTTGAAAGTATAGGTTGTAAAACAATCAAAGCATTCCCACTTATGTTACTTCGAGGAACAGAACTTTATCATGAAAAAGAATTGTGGAATATTAAAGAAGAAAACATAGGAGAGTTTGCGATCCCTGTTGTAACCTCTTCAAACTCTTTCTCCCGCCACGATTGGGAACAAATGAATGAAATCGCAAACAACTTATCACCGCACCACAGACAATGAGTAAAGCAGCAGATCCTAGGCCCCGCAAATATTGAAACATGTTGGAAATAAGATAAGGAACAGTCGCCAAGAATTACGAAAATACCTTTGAGAGAGCAAGCTCTCTCGAGCAATAGATTCCGATGATCTTGACCACCAATCCTCACCCCAGCTCAAAGACTTTACTATCCTTCACCCTGCACTTTTTAAAAATACCATAGGCCATCCGCTGTAAATCCGGCTCAGTGACCAGATCCAATACTTCTAGACAGGATTCAAAATTTCCCACATTGCGGTGGAGTTCTGCGATCAGCAAGAGATCTCTTTGAGCGGTATTGTCCAATAATTTGATCAGATTGTTGGCATTTTCCTGCCTAAGAAGAAAGTCTTCTGCATCAAGGAATCCTTTGTTTTCCAAAAAGAACTCATTCAAACACCAAAGCAGTTTTTTCCTGAGATATATTTCCTCCTTTGGGTTTCGAAAAGCTCCTTTCTGAATGGCTTTAACCCAGCCTTCCTTATCCAACTCCTCCGCCCAGGCACCTTGTTCACGGTAATAATCCCTTTTCAGGGCATCATCCTCTCTGAAATCATCATCTTCAAATTCATCCACTTTGATCTCCCTATCCAACCAAAAAATGGTCCCGCAATCCTCGCATTGAGTAATGATAACTGTAGCTGGAAAATCTGGAGCCTTTATCCTTCCATCCGAATAATACTTTGCACCCAAAGAATTGGCACTGGCCAAAGTCCATTGGAGAATGGATTTTGAACAGCCGGGGCAGTGGTAGACGTTGGTAGGTCCGGGAAGCATTTTTTTATAACTGCATATCCTTGAATTTAGGGGAAATTTTTGATTTCATTAAAATGATAGTTCCATTTTGACTCAATGATGACAAAATCATACACTTATACTAAATGCTCTTTCAAAAGTTCACCTAGAATTTCAAGTAACTATTTTCAAAGGAGCCCATTTAATGATATTAATTCCATAATCCTCTTTATTGATGTTTTTTGGGACCTATTGCTTGAGGCTGCTTTGATTAATTGTTGAGCTACTTCTTTGGGTATAGAATATTTCTCTGCCTTTTTTGCTAAAAACTCTCTTTCATAGCGATCTATACTTCCATCCACTTTAGTGGCATCAATAATTTCCATAAACATGAAATAATTTTTGGGAATAACCTCCAATTCAATTTCTTGAGCTTGATCCAAGGTTAGGCCAAGTTCTAACCTTTTCTGCTGTAACCATTCCCGCTCTATTGGAGTAACTACCCAATCGGCCCAAACTGCCTCTGCATAAGATTTATAGATTTTACGTTCAGCAGACCCTCCTTTATAATCAGAAGGAATAATTACAGAATCGCAGTGAAAACAGACTCGATGATTATGATGGGTGATTTGTGAACAAGCAGGGCAAACACTCCTTGCTGACTTTCCGCATTCCGGACAATAATTCCAACTAAGGGACATGGTAGTCTCGCAATGTGCGCATTCAGTATCTAGGATTTCTGGAATGGGATTCTTTTTCCCTGATATCAATCCAGATTCATATAAGAAAACCTTTGTCCAAAATAACATTTCCAATGCATCAAACCTTGATGCCTCAAAATCATCATGAACAATAATATTTCTAAGTTTTCGAATATGCTCCCAATTGACCATTTTCACAAAGCGAAGATTGGAATCACACATCTCTTTAACATGATCCCAAAATGAAGTGTACCTGGCAAAAATGACCAAACTACCTAAGCTCGCATTTTGAAACTCAAATTGTTCTTTTTTCAATCTGAAAAAGTCAACATGCATTTTTTCCCAGCCGTCAGATTTGCCGTTCTGTTCTAAATATTCCTCTAAGTTCTTGTAAAGCTCTTTCAAGCCAAGCTCAATCAATTTGACGGAACGCATCATTGAGCTTGGATAATACTTCTGTTTTACAAGATTTTCAATCTTCCTTAAATCCTCAAAATAATTTGTCATTCCTGTAACCTCCGTAACTTTAAAAGTTTCCACTAAAAATATCTTTTAAATTACAATATTCAAAATTTATAAATGTAAACTGCGAATGATTGAGACAATACTGTCGAAATCTAGATGTGTTTGAAAAACAAAATAATAAATGAAAGTCATTTCGAATACAATCTAAATATCCTCATAAACTCCATACTCTTTCAGTTTTTTTCTTAATGTATCTCTTGTACAGCCGATAATTGAGGCCAATTCAACCAAGGGTCTTTTTCCATCACCATAAACTTTAAGTATATGACTTTTCTCAACTTCTGTCAGGGAACGGGGATCACTTTTGTTGTCCAAAATCCGATCAGGGAGATCCTCTAAATAGATTTCACCCTCACAAAAGGTATAAAACTGAACAAAAAGATTTTCCAACTCCCTGACATTTCCTTTGTATCCATAAGTCCTTAAAACCTTTAGGACTTCAGCAGGAATTTTCAGCTTCTTCTTGTCC
>NZ_JBGTCA010000002.1:0-1875 GCF_041749095.1 Aquiflexum sp.
GGATATTTGGATGCGACTGGATCAGAGGTAAATAAAATAGTATTTACAGCCCACAACAAATCAAGTAGTGGCTATTGGAAAGGTATCAATTTTACTACTCCTTCACCGAATAACAAACTGATCAGGTCTGAGGTATCCTATTCAGGCTCTTCTAAGTTTCAGGGTTATGAGAAAAAAGGAAATGTGGTGGTGAGTGGTCTGCTTGTGGCCAGAGATTCAAGGTTTACCTTCGGATTGGGATATGGGGTTGTTGCCCAGCAACTTGATAGAATTAACCAAGATGTGGCCTCCTCTAATATCTTTTCCAACTTTACAGAAGGAAATGCATTCCCTGAAAGTTTGAGTAATCCCGAAGCACCTTCTTTATCCGGTGATTGGATAGATTGGTGGAGTTTTACCGAAGAGCATTTTACTGTTGATCCTAAGTTATATGACAGAACCAATAATGTATGGTTTAAAGGAGCTGCAGATCCATGGAATATAGCTTCCCAACAAGGATTTGGGTTAAAGATCGCGCAAAACGGCAAGTTTATCTGGACAATTGCAGAAAGACACGCTTTTGATCCAAATTGCTTTTCCTTTTCGGCAGAGTACATTACAGGAGTCATTACAGCTACAAACAATCAGGTGACTTTCCAACAGGATTATTGGAGAAGTAAATTTGAAAATAGTTGCGATGAGGAGCAAAATAGTGATGAAGAAATAACTCCGGGTGATATTCCTTTGAAATATGAAATCATCAGGGTTTTTCATCCTATGACAGGGAAACCATTTTGGCAGCTGAAATTTACCAACCCTGACAATTCTACCTTCTCCTATTTTAGACTTTGATCAATGAGGCTATCCTGATAAGATAGCCTCATAATTTTATATTTATATGGCCAATTTAAACCCCTTGATTCTGTAATGATGATTTATACAATAAAAATAGAGCAAATACAGAACAATGAGAAAATAACCTTATTTCCCACCTTGATAAGGATAAATGAAAAGGTCTATTTAATAGATTGTGGTTATGAAGAAACCTTGGAAACTTTTGTCAGGGAATTGGCAAAAATCGACATAAGTATTGATCAAATCCATGGTATAATCAATTCCCATGATGATATCGATCATATAGGAGGTCTAAAAAAATTCAAGGAGCATAATCGATCCTTAAAAACATTTTGCGGGGCATTGGAAGAAAAGTCGATAAGTGGCAAAATAAAATCTGAAAGATTGGTTCAGGCTGAAAACTCCTTGAATACCCTTACCGGAGATCATAGAAATTGGGCTTTAGGTTTTATTGACTCACTAAATAGAATCAAAAGGTATGAGGTAGATAAAACATTTGATGGTGGGGAATTTTTTGAAGATGAGATTCAGATCATCCATACCCCGGGGCACACCAAAGGGCATATTTCACTTTTCATTCCGAATCAGAATGTTTTGATTGCCAATGATGCATTGGTGGTGGAAGGAGATACATTTGGGATTGCCAATCCTTCTTACACATTAGATCTTCAAAATGCCATCCATACAGTTGAGAAAATAAAAGCACTCAAACCCCAAAAGATAATCTGCTATCACGGAGGTATTGTGGAGGATAATGTAAATGGAAAATTGGAGAAATTGATTTGTCAATATTCATAGTCTTTGAGTGTTTAAATTGAGTGAGTACTGAAAACTATTAAATGATAATATATGAGAAAAGTAATATTATACATCGCGTGCAGCTTGGATGGGTACATTGCCAAACCTGGAGACGATCTTTCATTTTTGGATATAGTAGCCAAAGAAGGAGAGGATTACGGCTACCGGGAATTTACTGATACTGTAGATACGGTAATCATGGGAAGAAGAACCTATGAATGGGTGATGGCCCAAGTTGATCAA
>NZ_JBGTCA010000003.1:0-2351 GCF_041749095.1 Aquiflexum sp.
ATCCAAAGCTGAAAATGTTCAAATTGAAGTGGATACCTGGCAGCTTAGAGGACCTGAGAAAGAAAAACCTTATTTTGGAAGCGTTGGTTGCAGAAAGAACCCAGCAGAACGCAGTCGAACTGCCTGCGCTAAACGTAGTCAAAATACCATGAGCGAAAAGCAGAAAGGGATAAACGAAAATTATCGACCCGCCGTAACCCTATCCACTAAAAAATTGAACAATAAGTTGTATGTTTCGGTGGAAGACAACGGCAATGGTATCCCGGAGACCATCAAAGAAAAAATCTTTCAACCGTTCTTTACTACCAAACCTACCGGCCAGGAAACCGGTTTGGGATTGAGTTTGAGCTATGACATTATTAAAGCACACGGAGGAGAAATAAGGGTAAAAAGCTTGCCTACCGTTGAAGCAGGTGACGAAGTTCACCCGGATAACCTGGTAGGACAGGATCCAGGCACCGCATTTATCATTATATTACCTTTATAAATTAAGAAGCATGAGGCCATCCAAAAAAATCAATATGACTGCTTTTCAACTGAAATTATTCCTCTGGGTAATCCTTGTTGGCATGTTGCTTTTTGGATCCCCATCCTTCGCTCAGTTAAACTCCAATAACCTTACCTTATTTACAGAAAAGGATGGTTTGCCAAGTACCCAGATCAATAAAATCATTGTGGATCAATTCGGCTACATCTGGGTGGGCACCATCAACGGTCTCGCACGCTTTGATGGCTATTCCTTCAAACGCTTTTATGAAGACCCCAATAACGCCGGTTCGATCAAAGGACTGAATGTCTGGTCCTTGTTTGAAGACAGCAAAGGTAGAATCTGGGTAGGTACCTCTCCCGGTAAACTGAATGCCTATGATCCTGCCACCCAATTATTTCGTGAATATCCTTTTGTTGATTTGTTTGAATACGATGTCAATGTCGAAAAGGGAATTTGGCAGATTGCCGAAGACAAAAATGGCAGGATCTATTTTGGTGTAGGTACCTGGGGACAGGAGATTTCCGATGCACTATTATACCTTGATGAAGAGGAAGAAAAAATAAAAAGATTCGAAACCGCTGAGGACATAATAGTAAAAAATATTTGGGGCATGACTTCGGATCAAGAAGGAGTGATTTGGATTAACAGCTTCTCCGGATTTTTTAAAATAAATCAGGGAAATAAAATTGAAGAAGTTATCCCGAAGAATGTTTCTAATATGCCTGATTTAAACAACGAAATCGGAACAGGTATGATCAGCGACAGGGAAGGTTACCTTTGGATCATAAGCAATTTCGGACGTTTGTTTAAGCTAAATGTGGAGAATGCTGAATATGAGATTTTTTCACCTATAGGAATTTTAGAAGAAAATTTCTGGAACAGCCTCACCAAAGATGCTGATGGTAATTTGTGGATGGCTACCAACTATGGTCCTTTTTTGTATTCTCCAGCGCAAAATTCAGTGGTGTATTTCAAAGAGGATTTATCCGATAAATTTGGCTTCAGAGGAGATGCAGTCAATACCCTTGCGGTGGATCAATTCGGAGGGGTTTGGGCAGGAACCCGCGTGATGGGTTTATTAAGATATGAAGAACGCTCTATCTTCAAATCCTACACCTTCAAAAATGAGGATCCCAACTCCATTCTTTCTGGCTGGGCCGATAATATCGTTGAATTGCCGGATGGAAAATTGCTGGTTACCTCCTCTGGCTTAAATATAATCGATCTTCAAAACAACGAGATCGAAAGTTTACCTTACAACAACTATTTTCCATCTTTACCAAGAGTTTTTTCAATCTCAGAAGTGTCACCAGGAGACTACTACCTAAATTCCACTTTTGGTGTGTATCAATTTAGCTATCCTGAAAAGACAATAAAGAAGATCAGCATACCCGGTATACCCGAATCCAATTGGGTAAATAGTTTTTTTAATGACAGTCAAGGAAATCAGTGGGCATTTACTAATGGTGGCATTTACATCAGGAAAAGCGGTACCGGATCCTTTTCAAGGCTTAAACTCGATTTAAGCGCTGACGATGAAAAACGCCTTCATTCAATTGTGCGAGTATATGAAAGCGAAAAGTACGGTTTATGGTTACCCACTGATGACAGGTTGTTTTTATACGATTACACCACCAGACAATTCAGGTCCATAGGTCACGATAAAGCCAAGGGCGATATTTTAGGCACTCAGGACATCAATTCTTTTTATGAAGATACAAACGGAATAGCTTGGGTAGGTGCCTGGCAGGGAGGATTGAATCGCTTTGATGTGGCAACAGGGAAAATAAAAACCTATACGGTCAACGATGGACTGCCCTCCATGAGTATTCAGTCCATTATAGCTGATGAAGAAAATGAA
>NZ_JBGTCA010000004.1:0-23362 GCF_041749095.1 Aquiflexum sp.
AAACCCATTCTTCTAAAAATCGCCCCTGATCTTACAGTGGGTCAATTGGATGACATTGTGGAGATTGTTCTGGAAACAAAAATTGACGGAGTGATTGCTACCAATACCACAATCGATCGAAGTCTGTTGACAACTGATGCGATCCAAGTCGAAGCGATAGGTGCAGGTGGGGTCAGTGGGAAAGTATTGGCAAAAAGGAGTACGGAGGTGATCCGGTTTTTGGCAAAACAATCGAATAATGCATTCCCGATTATTGGTGTCGGAGGCATATTTTCGGCACAAGATGCCATTGACAAATTGGAAGCAGGGGCTTCTTTGGTGCAGATTTACACAGGAATGATCTATGAGGGTCCGGGTTTGGTCAAAAAAATCAATATGGGTTTGGCCAAATATTTGAGCAAATCCAGAGTTAAAGTATAAGTGATTTTGAATCTTCCGGTTACATTTTAACTAACAGTCTTTTCATCGATTAGTGGAACTGATTGTTTGGAAATCTGTATATTTCCGCAATCTTCCATTAATTTGGGAACGATAGAATAATCAATATGGCTTCCGAAACACCCAGAACAAATACATTTAGAAAAAAAAATGACCCCAAAGCCAAATCCAAGGAAAAAAGGCCAAGTCGCTTTTCCATGGATTTTGTAAAGGATAAAAGAATACCTTTGACCCTGGGTATAGTCTTTATCCTGGTGTCTATATTCCTGTTATTTGCTTTTTTTAGCTATCTCTTTTCAGGTAAAGCAGACCAGAGTCTTGTAGCTTCTGAGTTGGAACAGGGAATCAGAAGTACTGCTGCTGAAACCAGAAATTGGCTTGGCCTGTTCGGTGCCCAAATGTCAGACCTCTTTATACGGAGATGGTTTGGATTGGCAGCCTTTCTCTTGCCACCTTATTTGTTTCTTTTGGGATTCAAACTCGCTTTTAAAAAATCTTTGATTTCGCTTTCCAGATACAGCGCTTTTGCCTTGTTCTTTGTCTTTTGGATTGGTTTGGTAACAGGTTACCTTGTTCAGTTGGCTGATGGATTTAATACCCTTGGGTTTTTGAGCGGTGGATTCGGTTACGAATTGGGTTTACTGTCCAATGAATTTCTGGGTTGGGGCAGTATCCTGTTAATAGTAGGTTCTCTTTTAATTTTTCTGGTTTTCTTTTTCAATATCCATCAGTTCAACTGGTCTTTGAACGAAGCAAAGTCAGGGTCTGCTGAGGATATAGTTTCTGACCAATCACCTTTTGGTGAAAACTTGGAAGATGAAATAGAAGAAGAAGGTGATGGATTAGATGAAGGAGAAATTGAAGAGGATGTAAGTAGCTGGACCATCAAATCCGAAAAAGAGGATAATAAAAAAACGGGTACTTCACCTGTGTTCAATATAGAAGCAGAGGATTTATTGGAGAAAGAAAATGGACTGGAAATAGCATCCCGGGTTGAGGAGAAAAAGTTTTCGGTCAGCAAATCAGAAGGTGAGGAGAAAACAGCAGACGAGGTTGAAAATCTTGATCCTTATGATCCTACGCTGGATTTGCCGCATTATAAATATCCTACCCTCGACCTGCTCAATGATTATGACTTCCAAAAAGTCACTGTTTCAAGACAGGAATTGGAGGAGAATAAAAATAAGATTGTTGAAACGTTGGTCAATTTTAAAATCGGCATTCAAGAGATTAAAGCTACGATTGGACCTACTGTAACACTTTACGAGATAGTACCTGATCCAGGTGTCAAAATCTCCAAGATCAAAAATCTTGAAGATGACATTGCCCTGAGTTTGGCTGCTTTGGGAATCCGTATCATTGCACCAATCCCCGGTAAAGGGACAATAGGTATAGAGGTCCCAAACAAAAACAGAGAACTTGTCCCTGCTAGGTCTGTCATCGGTACAGAGAAATTTATGCGAAGCGATAAAGACCTTCCTGTCGCCTTGGGCAAGACCATTTCCAATGAGGTGTTTGTAATGGATCTGGCTAAAATGCCACACTTGCTGATGGCCGGTGCGACCGGTCAGGGTAAATCTGTTGGATTGAATATGATCTTGGCTTCTTTGGTGTACAAAAAACATCCTTCCCAATTGAAATTTGTATTGGTGGATCCCAAAAAAGTGGAATTGACCCTTTTCAATAAAATAGAAAGACACTTTTTGGCCAAGCTGCCAGGTGCCGAGGAAGCTATTATCACCGACACCAAAAAGGTAATCTATACTTTGAATTCTCTTTGTATAGAAATGGATAAACGCTACGATCTGCTCAAGGATGCCGGCTGTAGAAATCTGAAGGAATACAACGCCAAATTTGTAGCCCGCAAGCTAAACCCTGAAAAGGGGCACAGATTTATGCCTTACATTGTATTGGTAATTGATGAGTTAGCTGATCTGATGATGACGGCGGGTAAAGAGATTGAGGCCCCAATTGCCCGCTTGGCGCAATTGGCAAGGGCTATCGGAATTCACCTTGTGGTGGCTACCCAGCGGCCATCCGTCAATGTAATCACAGGTATTATTAAAGCCAACTTCCCGGCAAGACTTTCATTCCGGGTGACTTCCAAGATTGACAGCCGTACTATTTTAGATGCGGGAGGTGCAGACCAATTGATTGGTATGGGAGATATGTTACTTTCCCATGGGTCCGAAATGACCCGATTGCAATGTGCTTTTTTGGATACTCCCGAGGTGGATTCCATTTGCAATTGGATAGGGGAACAAAAAGGATATTCAGATGCCTACCTATTGCCTGAATTTGAGGGTGAAGATGGCGAAGGTAACTTATCCAGTATTGATTTAGCGGACAGAGATCCACTTTTTGATGATGCTGCCAGATTGATTGTAATGCATCAGCAAGGCAGTACTTCCCTGATCCAAAGAAAGTTGAAGCTTGGATATAACCGCGCAGGTAGGATTGTTGACCAATTGGAGGCTGCAGGGATAGTAGGACCTTTTGAAGGTAGTAAAGCCAGAGAGGTATTAGTCCAGGACGAAGGTAGTTTGGAACGGTTATTGAACAATCTGTAATTCCTTTGGATTTATACAAAGGATAAAATTTACAATCAAGATGAAAAACCTAATTACCCTTCTCATTTTTCTTACAACGGCTCTTGTATCCCAAACTGTTTACGCACAAAAGGATCCAAAGGCAAAAACAATATTGGATGGTGTGAGCCAAAAATATAAATCCCTAAAAGGACTTCAGGCAAGTTTTGAATTTTCCTATGGCGAATCTATGGACATTGTCAGCAAATCTCAAAAAGGTGAAATTGCAATAAAGGGAGATAAATATCACCTCAATCTTCCGGAGCAGGAAATTTTCAATAATGGTAAGACAGTTTGGACCTATATAGAATCCGGAAATTACAAAGAAGTAACTGTTAATAATGCAGGTGATATGGAGGATGAGTTGACTCCTTCCTCTGTATATACGTTATATCAAAAAGGTTACAATTACAGATTTGTCGGTGAAAAGAATGAAAAGGGAACTATCATTCAAGAAATAGAGCTTTTAGCAGAAAAGTCCAATGCCCCTTTCAAGCGAGTCAAATTGTTTGTAGATAAAAACAAAAAAGATCTGATGGGTTGGGAAATATATGATGATCAGGGAGGAGTATTTAAATATAAATTTACATCGGTAAATACAGAAATTGATTTGCAGGATTCCTATTTCACCTTTAATCCGCAGAAATACGGAAAGGTAGAAATCATTGATCTCCGCTGAATTTAATGGTCAGGGAAGGGTTCGGGATATTTTTTATCCCTACTTTTGGGAAAATTTACCCTTCATGAACCGAAAAGAACTCTTTCAGAAAATCAGGAATAAAGGATCTTTTTTGTGTGTAGGCCTTGATACGGACCTTGTCAAAATACCCGCCCACCTACTTAAAGAAGCTGATCCTATTTTTGAATTCAATAAGCAGATCATAGAGGAGACTGTGGATTATGCTGTAGCCTACAAACCAAACATTGCTTTTTATGAGGCTATTGGCCCCAAAGGTTGGGAAAGCCTTCAAAAGACATTGGAGTATATCCCTAAGGATATTTTTACCATTGCTGATGCCAAAAGAGGGGATATTGGAAATACTTCCAGCTTGTATGCCAAAGCCTTTTTTGAAACCATGGATTTTGATTCGATCACTGTGGCTCCTTACATGGGTGTGGACAGTGTCAGGCCATTTTTGGAATTCAAGGATAAATGGGTGATTCTTTTGGCCTTGACTTCCAACGAAGGCAGTGCAGATTTCCAACTCACAACATCCCAATCGGGTAAACCACTTTTTCAGGAAGTTTTGGAGAAAAGCAGCAAATGGGGAAATCCAGATAATATGATGTATGTGGTCGGAGCCACAAGAGGGGAGAAAATCGGTGAGGTCAGAAAAATTGTTCCTGAACATTTCTTCCTGGTTCCGGGAGTTGGCGCCCAGGGAGGCAGCCTTGAAGAGGTAGCCAAATTCGGAATGAACAGTCAATGCGGTCTTTTGGTCAATTCATCGAGAGGGATTATTTATGCCGGAAAGGATAAAGACTTCGCAAAAGTAGCCGGGAATGAAGCTAAAAAGCTGCAACAGGAAATGGAAACAATGCTGAATAAGTATCTCTAAACCCTTACTCGGATTCATTAAATCGACCGTACCTACGGTACTTTTGGAGACGTGTTATCTTTAAACCTCCCGGCAATAAATTGCCGGGCTATTATTTCGGTCATGCCTACGGAATTTATTATGGATTTATTTTAACAGAATGGCCACTTTTGTTACGACTCCTACCGCTAATTACAAATGATGACTTCCAAATCAATTTATAGGAAGTTATCTGACTCAAATCTAAAATCTAAAATCTGAATTCTGCCTTTACCCTTCACCCTTCATCCCTTATCCTTCATCCTTTAATTACCCCATCCCTTCCCCGATGGCCATTGACTTCAGTTGCATCTGATGTAATTGGGAATAATATCCTCCCAATTCAAGAAGGCTTTCATGGGTGCCCATTTCCTTGATTTCACCATGATGCAATACGATGATTTTATCTGCTTTTTGGATGGTGGACAATCTGTGTGCGATTACGATGGAAGTTCTTCCTTTCATCATTTTTGAAATTGCTTTTTGGATCATTTCTTCTGTTTCTGTATCCACGGAAGATGTTGCCTCATCAAGAATGATGATTTCGGGATTGTAAACCATGGCACGTACAAATGAAATCAATTGCCGTTGGCCCACCGAAAGCGTAGCTCCTCTTTCCATGACATTATAATCCAAACCACCGGGAAGTCTTTCTATAAACTTTTTGGCACCCACCAATTTGGCCGCTTTCATAACTTCCTCCCTGCTGATATCGGGGTTGCCTAAAGTGATATTGTAGAAGATGGTTTCTGAAAACAGGAACACATCTTGCAATACTACCCCAATATGTCTTCTCAATGAGCCTAATTCAAAATCCCTGATATCAGTATCATCTATTTTGATACTCCCTTGGTTGATCTCATAAAACCGGTTGATCAGGTTAATGATCGAGGATTTGCCTGCACCTGTCGCACCTACCAATGCGATAGATTCCCCATGTTTGGCCTCAAAGTTGATGTTTTTCAACACCCAATCCTCATCTATATAAGCAAAACAGACATTTTCAAGCTTGATATTGCCTTTTAATTTTTCGGGCTTTAGGTTGCCTTCATTTGGAATTTGGTCATCACTCTCAAGTAATTTGAAAATCCGTGAAGAGCTGACCACACCCATTTGCAGGGTGTTGTACCTGTCAGCAATCATCCGGATCGGCCTGAAAAACAGTTGCAGGTACATGATAAAAGAAATCAATACACCGACTTGGATATCCAGATCAAATACACCTGTGGCACCATACCAAACCACCAAGCCAATACCGATGGCCTGAATTATTTCAGCTACCGGAAAATAAATGGAATAATACAGTACTGATTTGATATGGGCTTTTTTATGGTCTCTATTGATATCCTTGAATTTTTCGTATTCCCGTTGTTCCCGGTTGAATATTTGGACAATATTCATCCCTGTAATATGTTCCTGTAGGAATGAATTGAGGTTGGAGACGGCATTTCTCACTTCATTAAAAGCGAATTTAATTTTTTCTTTGAATACATAAGTAGAAATGAGCAATAAAGGCAGGGTACACAAACTCACCAATGTGAGTTTCCAGTCCACATAAAACATCACCGCAAGGATCGTCACCAACTGTAGCAAGTCGCCGATAATGGCAGCAAGACCTTCACTGAATACTTCAGCAAGGGTCTCAATGTCCGATATGTTTCTGGTGACCAATCTACCTATGGGAGTATTATCAAAAAATTTGAGACGCATCTTCAACAGATGCCTGTATAATTTGATTCGGATATCCTTGATGATTACCTGGCCAATCCAGCCTGAAAGGTAGGTATGGGCAAACTGTACGACAGCCTGAAGCACCATCAGGAAAATGAGCAAATATATGATCCTGACAAGCCCGCTTACATCCCCAACGGCAACATAATCATCTATGGCCACCTGGATAAAGTAGGGTCTGGTAGGGGCCAATAGTGCCAAGGCAATGGTCAAAAAAACCAAAAAGTAAAACTTCCCTTGATACGGTTTGACAAACTTGTAAAGTTTTTTCAATACCTGGGTGTCTATGATGTCACCGCTTTTGATATTTTCTTTTTCCAGGCTCAAAAGTTTGTGTATTTAGATAAATAATTTTTCGGGATAAATGATTTTGCAAAGATAAAGTCCATGGGCGGGCGCTGAGGATTTGGCTTGCGCTCTGTCTTTGCTTTCCAAAATATCCACAAACTGCTCAATGCTAAGTTTACCTGTGCCCACATCTATCAATGTACCGACAATGGCACGTACCATTCCACGTAAAAACCTGTTGGCAGTTATATGAAATAACAATTGCCGGTCGATTTGTTCCCAATAAGCCTCTTTTATTTTACAGTTAAAATGTTTGACATCAGTTTTTACTCTGCTGAAACATTGGAAATCTTTATAGTTCAGAAGAACCGAAGCAGCTTCATTCATCTTATCAATGTCCGGATTTTTGGGAAACACCCAAGAATATTCCTGTTCAAATGGATTTTTTCGAAGGCTGATCTTATACACATAACTTCTCCAAATGGCATCAAATCTTGTATGGGCATCCTCATTCACCCTTTTAAGGGAATATCCAGCGATATCCTTTGGGACAATGGCATTGAGTTTTTTGATAAAATCTTTTTCAATCAATTCCTTAGGAGCATCAAAATGTGCAAACATTTGACTGGCATGAACACCGGTATCAGTCCTGCCGCTTCCCATGATAGAAGTTGGCTGGCCCAAAATTATGGAGATTGCTTTTTCCAATTCTGCCTGAACTGAATGGGCATTTTTCTGGATCTGCCATCCATGGTAACGGGTGCCCTTATAAGCTAGTTCTAGAAAGTATCTGAATTTTTCCATTATGGTGCTACAAAGATACCATTCCCTATTAATTTCAAATGACCATTTATCCATTCCTTGCGAATCAACAAATAACCCTGTTACTTTGTCAAAATTTAACTCAAAGATGATACAACGAATTCAGACTGTTTTTATGTTTTTGGTGGCTGTTGCCATGGTTTTGGTACTTATATTTCCAATTTGGCATCAGGTCAATCCCGGTAAGACTCAAATGGCCACGCTCACTGCATGGACTTTGACTACTGTTGATGTAGAAACAGGAGATGTAGTGGAGTCCATCTCTAAGATCGCCATTGCCTTGCTGGCATTTATTTCTTTGGCATTGGCCCTGATAAGTATTTTTCAATATAAAAACAGGACAAGGCAGATGTTTTTAAATATGATGAATTCTTTGGCAATGGTCATCAATGTGGGTATTATTATTTGGTTTTCCCATAATGCCAATGAGGTGATCAATCCCCAGGCCAACGGTGCGTTTGTGATTGGTTTTTGGGCCATCTTTGCCGGTATGATCATGAATTTATTGGCAAATAGGTTTATTAGAAAAGACGAGATGTTGGTAAGATCTGTGGACAGAATTCGTTAATTACAAACCAATCTATGAAGTTAGAGACAATAGCCATCCATGCAGGAACAATCATCGAGGACAAAAACAGACCTGCAGTCCAGCCCATCACGCTTTCCACCACATTTGAACATGTAGAAGGATCCCCAATTTATTCAAGAGCTAATAATCCTAACCGTTTGGCATTGGAGCAAGTCTTGGCAAAATTAGAGCATGGAGAGGCAGCTGCAGCTTTCTCTTCGGGAAATGCGGCCGGAATGGCGGTTTTTCAATCTTTGGAACCGGGTAGCCATATCGTCGCTCCGGATGATATGTACCATGGATTGAGGACTTTGCTCATCAATGTTTTCAAGGGAATTCTTGATGTAACCTTTGTGGACATGACTAATGTCCAAAATGTCGCTGATGCCATTACTTCAAAAACAAATCTGATCTGGGTAGAGACGCCATCCAATCCACTGTTGCAGGTTTCTGATATTAGAAGGATCTGTGAGATTGCGGGTGACAATGGAATCAAAGTGGCCTGTGACAATACTTTTGCTACGCCGGTTTTTCAAAATCCTTTATTGTTGGGTGCCGATATTGTGATGCACAGCACTACCAAATATCTCGGGGGACACAGTGATATCTTGGGAGGTGCCCTGATTACAAAATCGAAAGAAGGAGTTTGGGAAAAGATAAAAATGGTGCAGCAGGTAGGGGGAGCAGTGCCTTCTCCATTTGATTGCTACATGCTTACCAGAAGTATTAAGACATTGCCTTATCGCATGAAAGGACATGCCGAACATGCGGGAATCTTAGCCACTTTTTTGCAACAACATCCCAAAGTGGATAAAGTCTATTATCCCGGTCTCCTTTCCCATCCCAATCACCTAATTGCGGCGACACAGATGTCCGGGTTTGGAGGCATGTTGTCTTTTGAAGTATCGGGAACAGCAGAGGATGCCGATAAGGTTGTTTCCCTTTTGAAATATTTTACCCATGCAACAAGTTTGGGAGGGGTAGAAAGTCTGATTGAAAGAAGGGCCGCAGTGGAAGGACCTGATTCAAAAACACCTCAAAACCTGCTTCGGGTTTCAGTGGGATTGGAGCATTTGGACGACTTATTGGAGGACTTAGATCAGGCTTTAGATAAATAAAGGCTGTTCAAGAACAGCCTTTAAACTTTTAATAAGGGTAAGCTTAAAAAGGGTGACCAAAAAAGCAACTCGTTCGTGTGCGATGTAAAGTAGTCAAAGATTTTTAATAATGAAAATTTTCACAAAACTATTTGATTATTGCGTACTTTTTTGATAAAAGAAAAAGGTTATCACTAACCTGCCCATCCCTCTCGATCGAGACTTCTGTACTGTATTGCTTCTGCAAGATGCTCCACTTTGATCCCTTCACTTTGGCTGAGATCAGCGATTGTTCTGGAAACTTTTAGGATACGGTCATAAGCCCTAGCAGACAGTCCCAACCTTTCCATTGCGGTTTTTAACAATGATTTTCCTGCTTCATTGATCTGACAGATTTCCTTTACCATGTGGGAAGGCATCATAGCATTGCAAAAGATATCGGGTTGACCCTTGAATCTCTCTATCTGAACTTCCCTACCAATGATCACACGTTCCCGAATAGATTTACTGGTTTCAGATTTTCTGGTGGAGGTCATTTCTTCAAATTTGACCGGTGTCACTTCTACATGAAGGTCAATCCTGTCCAATAAGGGCCCACTTATTTTGTTCAAATAACGCTGTACAATTCCAGGACCGCAAACACATTCCTTTTCGGGGTGGTTGTAATAACCACAGGGACAAGGGTTCATACTCGCGATCAACATGAAATTGGCCGGATAATCCACAGAGACTTTTGCCCGGGAAATGGTCACTTTTCTTTCTTCCAAAGGTTGCCTCATTACCTCCAACACAGTTCGCTTGAATTCCGGGAGTTCATCGAGAAAAAGTACACCATTGTGAGAAAGAGAAATCTCACCTGGTTGGGGATTCCCACCCCCACCGACCAATGCCACATCACTGATAGTATGATGAGGTGACCTAAATGGCCTTTGGGCAACCAAGGAGGCATTTTTCCCCAACTTACCTGCTACCGAATGGATTTTGGTTGTTTCCAACGCCTCCTGCAATGATAATGGAGGAAGGATTGAAGGCAGTCGTTTGGCCAACATGGTTTTACCTGCACCGGGCGGACCTATCATGATGACATTGTGTCCCCCTGCTGCGGCAATTTCCATGGCCCGCTTAATATTTTCCTGTCCCTGTACATCTGCAAAATCAAATTCAAACTGCTCCAGAGAATTATAAAAAATATCCCTCGTATCTGTAATCAAAGGTGGGATATCCAATTCCCCTTCAAGAAAACGAATGGCATCTTCCAATGTACTGACTCCAATGATATCAATATTGTTTACTATAGAAGCTTCTGAGGCATTTTCTTCGGGGAGGATGAAACCTTTAAAGCCATTTTTTCTTGCCTCGATCGCTATGGGCAAAGCACCTTTGACGGGTCTTAAATTGCCGTCAAGGGAAAGTTCGCCCATGATAATATAATTCTCTAATTCAGGGAAAAGTACTTGTTCAGATCCCTTTAAAATTCCCAAAGCGATGGGCAAATCATAAGAGGAGCCCTCTTTTCTGATGTCGGCAGGTGCAAGATTGACCACGACTTTTTGCCGGGGCATGCGGTATCCATAATATTTAAGTGCAGATTCCACTCTTTGCTGGCTTTCTTTTACAGCACTATCGGGAAGACCTACCATATAAAAACTTGTGCCCTGACCGACATTGACCTCAATCGTAATAAGCTTGGCATCTACACCGGAAACCGCACTGCCAAAAGTCTTTGCTACCATATTTTAAAATTTTGGGTATAAAAAAAGGAAACCTAAGCGGTTTCCTAAGATACTGAATTTAGCCAAAATATTATGGGCTTATTTAAAATTTTGTCTGGGTTTAATACCTGAAGGGTCTTTGTCATCTTCCACTTGATCGATTTTTCTTTCAATATTTTTAAGTTTGACTCCCTGTTCCAGATCATACAGTCTTGCTTTCAATTCTTTTTTTTCATTTTCCTTTAAAGAAATCTCCCCTTCCAGCCCATTCCTGACCATTTTGCCTGTTCCCCATGCAATCAGGAAAAGGACGGTGCCCACCAATAAGAAAGAAACCACTGTTCCTGTATTCAGTTCATCTATCCCGAACATCCCCTTTAAGCTGTTGAATGACAGGAAAAAAACCAAACTTACAGCAAAGAAAAGCGCTACGGTAAGGTGCATGATTTTATTGATTTGTCTCATAGGTTTATGTCTTAATATTTTTTGTCTAATATACTAAACAGACTGCATTGTGGAAAGTTTTCTGTATAGACCTTCTATTTCCATCAGTTGTTGGTGGGTGCCTCTTTGCACAATCTGTCCTTTCCTGATAACGAGAATTTCGTCTGCATGTTGGATAGTGCTTAGTCTATGGGCTATAACTAGGGTAGTCCTGTTGTTCATTAAATTGGTCAAAGCTTCCTGTACCAATTTTTCAGATTCAGAGTCCAAAGCTGAAGTAGCCTCATCCAAAATCAGGATGGGAGGGTTTTTCAATACAGCTCTAGCAATGCTCAACCTTTGACGCTGTCCACCTGAAAGCTTGGATCCCCTTTCTCCGATTGAGGTTTGGTACCCGTTTTCCAATTGTATAATAAATTCATGGGCATTGGCAATCCTGGCTGCTTCGATTACTTTGTCTTCTGAAACTCCCTCAAGTCCAAAGGCAATATTGTTGAATGCGGTGTCATTGAACAAAATGGACTCTTGGGTAACAATACCCATCTGTTTTCTGAGGCTCCCGATTTCTGTTGTCCTCAATTCCCTGCCGTCTATGGTGATAGATCCTCCTGAAGGATCGTAAAATCGGGGAACCAAATCGGCAAGCGTGGATTTACCGCCCCCAGATGGGCCTACCAATGCAATGGTTTTACCTTTCTTAAGCTTAAAGCTGATGTCTTTTAGTATTTGATCTTTCTCATAGCTGAATGACACTTGATCGAAAACAATTGCATCTTGGAATCCATCGATTTCAGTTGGATTATCGATGTTTTGGATCCTGCTTGGCGTGTCCACCACCTCAAATATTCTTTCTGCAGATGCCAATCCCCTTTGTATACTGCTGGCGGCTCTTGAGATTTCCTTTGCGGGATTCAAGACCTGGGTGAAGATGATGATGTAAGTGATAAAGTCGGAAGCACCCAAATCAGAATTATTGCTCAATACCAAGCTTCCTCCATATACCAATATTCCTGCCACCACAGTGACACCCAGAAACTGTGAAATAGGCGAGGCCAGTTCATTTTTCCGGGCCATGGAAATATTCACATCAGAATAAAAGTCTGTCTCTGAGTCAAATTTATCCCGGATATATTTTTGTGCTCCAAAAGCTTTGATGACCCGCATCCCTCCAATGGTCTCATCAAGAATATTGACGATCCTGCCCAATGATTCCTGACTTTCAATGGCATTTTTCTTTAACCTTCTGGTAATGCCTCCGATAATAGCACCCGAGACAGGTATCAAAATGATGGTGAACAGGGTCAGCTTGACAGACATAAAGAAAAGCACTGCAAAATACAGGAGGATGGTAGCAGGTTCTTTGAAAACCACGCGGAGGGACTGCACAATGCTGTTTTCCACTTCCTGAATGTCATTGGTCATTTTGGACATCAGGTCTCCTTTTCTTTCATTGGAGAAATAGCCAATGTGCATCTTGGTGACCTGCTCAAAGATATTCACCCGCATTTTTTTGATAACTTCTGCCCTTACTTTTGCCAAAACTACTCCGGAAAGGTATGTGAAAAGGTTGGCGAGGAAAACTGATAATACTATGATGAGACAGACATAAAGCAGGGTTCCAAACTTGCCATAGGTCTCTGAGATATGTAAAAAATAATAGTTGAATAAATGGAGGAAATAATCAATTGAAAATGAAAATTCAGGTTTTTCCAGAAATTTGGTCAAATCACCAGGCCCAACCTGTTCAAATATAACATCGAAAAGCGGCTTTAAAAGGGTAAAATTCAGTAATCCGAAAATGATTGCCAAAAGTGTATAAAACACATAAATTGGAAAATATCGACGGTAGGGCCTGGCGTAAGATAAGATCCGGAGATAGGTATTCATTCTCTATTTTCTGATTTCCGCGCAAGTTAAGGAATATAACTCAATTCAAGTTTTAAATCCCAAAGAAGGCTTATCTTGGTACTTGGTACTTGGTACTTTATACTTTGTTCAATCCCTAAAAATTAAAATCATTCCTCACCATATTCATCCTCAATGAAAACTGGGTAAATGAAGTGGATTCCGGCGCCGATAAATCCTGTGCGGTCCTTCTTCTGTAACTTTGGCTGAAATCCAAAAACACGTTCTGTTTGATCATATAACTGAGGTTGAGATTGGCCATGACCACCCTGTTTTCTATTCCCTGACCAATTTCATTGCCGAACAATCCGATCCCGGTATTTGGGCTTGTCCTGTTTTTCAGAAGGTCTTTGCCATAATTTACATCCGTTGACGGATCGTCGCCATAGAACTGGTACAGCCCTGTAATTGTTCCAAACAGTCTTGGCAAGAATTCAGGTTGATATCTGATTATCCCGATCACTTCCCTGAAGTTGGCACCCAAAGGATGTGTTAGTGGGGTCCGGTAATTGGTGTAAGCCTGGAAATCAAATTTTTCCTGATAGGTGTATGGCCTTACCTGATTGTATTCCAATTGAAGGTCCAAGTTCCTCGCTCCAAAGACTTCTATGTATTTGTATCCGGCTTGAATGGCATGTTTGTTCCGGATGGAGTTTTTTCCATCGATCCCAAAGAATTCCCCAAAGACAAACTCATCCAATGCGAACTGACCATAAAGCTGCATGCCGGGTGTGAAATTCCATTTAAAATCCGTCCCCATCATCACCTTATCCGGCGTGCCCAATTGATGTTCCACCCATCTATAGAAAATAATGGGATTCAGGTAGTTCCAATCAAACTGGTTTTTCATTACCGACTGGAATAAACCCAAGTTGAAGTTTTTGCCAATGTTGGTACCCAATCTATAGAGCGAAAACCATTTTTGGGGATAGCGTCCATCTGTTGGCCTACCCTGACCATCAAGGATGATGTCAGCAGTCTGCTGTGCCCAAAGGTTGGTCAGTTGGAACCGCCAGATTTTTGTGTTGATCTTGACAAAGGCATAGGGGTTGGAGAAATCAGAAAGTATCATAGACCGGTAACCTTCCCCGATGAAATTTCTATCATGCCCCAATTGGGCCTCGATATGTTTGGTGACATTAAAATTGATATGCCCCATGGCAGAAAAATAGCCATAGCCCTCACCGTTGTACCTTTTCCAAAAACCTTCCCCCGGAACTGCCCCGTTATGTTCAGTATATTCTTTGACCCAAGAAGGGAAAAAAGTCTGTGTTGTGGTGAAGTAGGAATAAAATGCCACTTTTCTATCAATGCTTCCCCTAAGTTCTACGCCTCTAGAATTCCTGAACCTCATATTTTCCTGTCCCGGCTCCAATCCTGCCGATAGGTAAAGGACAGGGTTGAGATGGATATCAAAAACTTCATCCCGATAGTGCAAAAAGTCTGAGGGTTTTCTATAAAGCTTTTTAAATATGGGTTTTTTGGAATCTGCTGTTTCCCCGCTGACAAATTCCCAATTGTCATTTCTCAGATAATCGAAATTAAATTGGTCTGCATTGGAAAAATGTGCCAACGCTTCTTGTGAGGGAACATAAGCCACCGAATCTAAGAATTCGGCTAAATGATCTCTCCTATATGGCTTGAAACCTGTCTTAAAACTCTCATTGTTCCTGCCATTTTTGATCTCATATCTTTCTACCATATGATAATAATCCCTGTTGAAAGGAACATAAGCACCTTGCCCAAATGATTGCGAGACAAAAAGTAGCAAAAGAGAACAAGCAAAAACCAATTGTTTTTTCATACGGGGAGAAGCTAAATCGCTGTAAAGCTAAATTATTGAAATCCAAAAGCCAAAGGGAAAATAAACACTACCACAAAAGCCCAAGCAATATAAATGGGTATATAAAGAACTATTGATTCCCCTACTTCCGATAACCCGGCCTTTTGGGTGATGGATTTATATAATTTTGTTATGACAATCACAAGATGTGTAAACATCAAAATATTGGCACCAAGAACTGCTATCCTGTTGGGAGAAATCCCCCATTCCGAAATACGGTAGATAATTGCTGAGAGTGCGATTAGATTAACCACTGTAGTGACTACAGCCAATAATAAAAGAATCCAAGGACCAAATTGATATTTCTGCCTGTTAGTACTTTCGGCAACAGAAAAGAAAATCAATGCCATTACACCAATCAAAAGCAGGTTGAAAATCAAAAGAAATTCCCGATCGTTATATGGGTCCTTACCTGAGATGACAATGGCGGATAGGTACACGACAAGCATCACCAACACCAACGGACTGAACAGTTTGGCAATCACAGGTGAGACCTTGTTGACCAGTTGTGGATTGTTTTGGGTAAGATAAGTGGCAACAATCGGAACCATGGGTAGCCCGAAAATCACGATATACTGAAAGTAAAAGACTTGAATCTTTAACCCTATCAATTCAAACAAGCCTAACGTAATGCCGGTCATCAGCCCACCTGCAATCAGCAAAAGTCCTGACATAACCACCAAATCCCCATTGAACCTGAGGAATTCAAGTCTTTTCAGAAAACTTTGAGGTTCATTGCCCAAAAAAGATAATCCAAAAATTCCCCATAGTAACAATGGTAAATGAATGCATGCCAAAATCAAAGAATTGCTTTCAGGGTTATTTGGAAGTACATTGATGTACACTAAACTGATCAAAACAAATGCTGAAATCGATATTATTATGTTAACTGATAAATTGTTCTTTTTGGCAAAGTAGACTGTCAGTGCTGTGAGGACAATGATGCTGGTATTCCTTGGATAAAAAAATTCCTCATCAATCGAGAAGATCGAAGGGAATTTGACTAATATGCCTGCAATAATGGAGAGAAGGGCTACTAATCCTAATTCATTCATAGTCCCCCAAGAGATGGAATCGGAGTCGTAGCTTAGTCTTTCTTGCCAAAACTCAGCTAGCTTATTGCCATGGAGCTCCGGATAAATCCGGTCAAAAGATTTTTTGAATTCAGTTTTATTTTTTCTGTATAGAATTTCCAGATATGCTGGATCTTCGATGTGGGTTATGATTTCTTCATGCATGCTCTTGTAGGTTTCAGTCAATTGGATTTAGGTTTTATTATTTAAATATTATTCTTCATAGTTGTATTACAGCTTACTTTTTTCAAGCTTTTCCAAGCATTGGTTCAGGGGATTTCCTGCGGTATGGATGCATTCGCAAAACTCAAATCCTACATGTTCATTATCAGTATTAATAAATTGTGATTTACAATTACTCAAGGAATTTCGGGGCATCACTTGATTACCGAATTGCGCAAACCAAACTATTATACCCATTATGGAAAGCACTCCGATAAAAAACAAAAAAGGGAATTTGCTCTCATATTTTTTTGGTTTTGGTATGCTAGCTTCTCTTGAATAGCGGTTAAATGGAAGGATGTATTTAAGCTTATCATAGTGCCAGGCAAGGATGTAGAGATTTGCTAAAACCATCAGAGGTGAGCTGACAAAAGAACCTTCGAAACGAACGGCTAAGGATAGAATACAAATGTTCACAATGATGGGAAGGTATATTAAAGCTCCCAAGAGTACAGTGCCGGGTATCAGCAAAAACACCCCCGCTATAACTTGGGCGACTCCGATAAACGTGTAATAATATCCAGTGTGATGCAAAGCTTCCAGATAGGCTCCCATGGGATGTAATTCCGACAATCCACTTGCAAATCTTTCTCCTAAGATTTTTACCATTCCGGCCACAATAAATGCATAGGCCAATAGAAATCTGCAAAGGATGGAAAATATCCAATGCCATCTATTTTGCTTGATTTTGATATAATAATCCTCCAAACTTGAGAATATACTAAATAGTGCCATTTATTTTGGAATTTGATTTTTTTAGAAAGAGGACAGGATTGTTGTTTTAGTGTTGGTGATCAGTCCCAATGACCGGTGATTGCGAAAGCCATCACTGCACTGATCCAAAGTGCTACGAAGTATAGTATTGTGCTGGAAATGATAGCTATTAGCTTTCTGTTTCCAGTAGGAAACCATTGGAAACCCATCAGGTAGAATAACGCCCCTCCTATGGCTCCACCTATGGGAATAATGGTGAGCGGGTAATACATCCAAAATTCGAAGTGATCTTCTTTGGTAAGGATGATAAACAGCAACCAAGCCAAAGGAAGAAAAGCGCCGAGTGAAGCAGGGAGAATTAGGTCTTTAATAGACAGTAGATTGGTAGAAGAAGAAGGAATCATAGTTATCATTGTTTAGAAATTGATAGTTTTATTGAAAGTACTTTGTCATTCAAAGTGAATAATTAAATTTTTTTATGGCTTGTTTTCGTTGATTAGATTTTCAAGAAATTCCAAGTGTAATTTGAAAGCTTCTTTGCCGGCATTAGTCGCTGAATAATTGGTCAGGGGTTTTCGTCCTATGAATGATTTTTCAACCATGATGTATTCCGAATTTTCAAGATTTTTTAAATGGGAGGCAAGGTTGCCGTCCGTTACTTCCAACAGCTCCTTGAATGAATTGAAATCAAACTGCTCATTGACCATCAGAATGGACATGATCCGTAGTCTGATGACATTTTCAAAGGCTTTGTCGTAGGTACCCTTCATGTTACCTGTCGTATTTTAGGTGCATCAAAGTGCCATAGAAGATATGCATAACGCCAAAACCCAAAGCCCATATAATCAAGCCATAACCAGGAATAAAGGCAGAGATGATACCCAATAAGATTTGACAGAATCCCAAATATTTTATATCAGATAGGGTGAATTGGGAGGAATTGACCAGGGCTATGCCATAAAATATCAGCGTAGCAGGAACAATAAGTAAATAATATCCATGATATATCAGTGCAAAACAAAAAAGTCCACCAACCAAAACAGGAGTGAATAGGGATAGGATAAACCTTTTCCCTGATGGGGTCCATATTTTTTGGGAAATGCGTCTGCTTTTCTTTTGGCTAAGCAACCAAGCTGTACCAATGGAAAGACCCAAAACCACAAAAGAAGCAATGGTCAGGTTTATAAATGTATTTTCATTTATATCCGGAGTATGGTCAAATCCATATGGAGGGTTTGGGAAATAAATCCAATAGTAGGCAAGTGTGGCACCTAGAAGGGCATAGATTCCGGCCAATACTCCGGACAGCCCGCTCAATGACAGAAAGCGGGTACTCCGCTCCATCATAGATTTGATTTCGGCTAATTCTTTTTCAGCGTTTTTCATTTTAAAAGTACTTTGAAATACAAAGTAAATCAAATTTTGGAATAATGAAGCTGGTCAATAAAAAATTTAACAAAAATTAAATCTCATCCAGTCCTTCAAACAATTCATCCAAATCCAACACAAACCCTTCTATACATCCTGATGCCACATTGTCTCCTAAAGTAAAAAGCTTGGAAGAGATATACTTTCCACCAGAAAGGGTATAGACCAACAGTGTCTTTTCATAAGGATGGATAATCCAATATTCCTTAACGCCACTTTCCTCATATACCTCATATTTGTTATGGAGTTCTTTTTTATTATTGCTTGGAGAAAGTATTTCCATAATCAGGTCAGGGGCACCGACACAGCCCAATTCATCCAATTTTTTAGGATCGCAGACTACACAGATATCGGGTTGCACCACGGTTCGGATGTCCTTATGCTTTTTAGATTTAACAGGAAGGCGGACATCGAAGGGCGCAGAAAACACTTTACAGGATTTCCTATTCAGTAAGCCAAACAATTGTGATGAGATTTTTATAGAGATTTCCTGATGAATTCTTCTTGGTGCCGCCGCTGCCTGTTTAAAAACTTTTCCTTTTATCAGTTCGACCATATGGTCTATGTCCCAAGTGAGGTAATCTGCATAGGTATACATTCCATAATGGGAATAGGGTTCTTTGACCATGTTATTTTCTTCCTCATTTTCCATAGGTCTAATTTAGGGAAAAGATAGAATTGTTGGGTTTCTTATTATGGTTTTAATATCTTTATATTTATAGTTGAGACTTTATTAAAGTTATTTAAATCATTTGCAATTGGTATGTTAATTTATCAAAATCTTATATCTTTTTATGGGAAAAACATGTGGAAGATCCCCATTATTACCAGGGTTAATTCTCTCATTTCTTTCAATACAAAAATAGGAGCAATCTTTGGAATAATTATTTTGGGACTCTTTTCCGCAGAGTTGAACGCTCAGAATACCAGCTTTGATTATTTCTCAGATCAAAGATACGCTGGATATCCCCTTATCACTTTTAAAGAAAACTTCTTCAACCAACCCGTTTATTTCATTGATGGGGTCAAATCAAAACCTAAGGAAGTAAGAGCATTTATGGAGATTATGCCCGGGGATGCCTATGAGTTTGGCAATAACAATACAAAACTGACGACTGGATACGCACTCCATTATTCTTCACTTGCAATAGGTATAGGTAGCTTGGGTTTTCTTCTTACCAGTGAACTGACCCCACAGAATTTCAGACCATGGTTTTTTACCTCCATGTCAGGAATGGTTTTGGGCATGGTGGGGTCACCCATGATTAGCAATTCCAAAAGGAGAAATTCCAGATTGATCGAAAATTATAACTATTTGATTGGAAGAGAAAGCATCTCCGGACCCTACCTCAGGATGGATGTGAGGTTTAATTTTATAGGGGAAAAAATAGATATCTATGATGGTCCAAATCTATTGGACAAAGCGAGGATAAGGACATTGATAGATGAAAAGCCAGACATGTATGCAGACTATCAAAAGGCATTGAACAAACAGAAAGTCGTTTTAGGCTTGGACCTGACCGGGCTGGTTGTGAACTTGTTGACCCTTACATATATAGTTACTCCCCAGTCTCAACCCTCCACTCAGACCAACCTGTTGATTCCTTTGGTTTTTACCGGTCTTGGCTTGGGAATTGCATCCAACCAATTCAGAAGAAGCGCTAGGAACCTGACAAGACAAGCTTTGGACATGTATAATTTCGGAGATCGACTGGTACCCATAGTCAGACAACCCTCTATGGAGTTTAGCGGCCCTTCGGTCACCTTATTTAGTAGAAGTTTTTGAAACCCTCCAAAGAATTAATTCATTCAGTTTGGATACATTTCAAAAAAGAAATAACTTTGTGCCTCATTTCAAAAAAGCGATCCAAGATAAATAGCAATACAATGAAAAAAGAAATTCATCCAAACTACAGAGACGTCGTATTTTTCGATACTTCAAGTGATTATAAATTCATCACAAAGTCTACTATCGAAACCAGTGAGACTATTGAGTGGGAAGACGGAAAGCAATATCCGGTTTACAAAATAGAAGTTAGCTCCAATTCACATCCATTCTACACTGGCAAGAAAATGTTGTTGGATACTGCTGGTAGGGTTGAGAAATTCAATAAGAGATACGCCAAGAAATAATTTCATCTCTAAGATGAACAGGTATAGGTCTCCTGGAAGTTGTTTTCCGGGAGACTTTTTTATTTTTGTGTCATGGACAATTTGATTTTATTCGATGACCCTGCTATCAGGGGTTCACTGTTGCCTTTTACTTTTACCCGTCCCATTGCAGATATCAGGGTAGGGATTTTGAACATTTCGGAAAAATGGGAAAAATATTCAGACTTAAAGGCTGGCTATCATACCCAGGATTACCTTTCCGGGAAGTTTCCCAAAATCGATTTTCCTGCCTTGATGGTCAACGGGGCTATTTGTCCCGATATTGAACTTTGGAATCAAATAACCCAATTAAAAACCAATCAGTCCCTTTGGTCACAGAATATGTTGATTGCCTGCTATTCTGAGCAACCATCTCTTTTTCAACCTGAGCAAGCAAAGAAGAATGAGGCAATCCAATATGAATCAGACTTCATTTCCATCCAAAAAACCTGGAACATTTTTCAGCACAATGCTGCTGAACTTCTAAAGGACTTTGAACTGATCACTTCAGGAAGGTCACCCATTGGGATTTCGGATCCCCATACAATAGTGTACAATCCTTCCCAGGTATTTGTCGAAGAAGGGGCAAAAATCAAAGCTGCGGTGCTCAATGCCGAAGGTGGGCCGATTTATCTTGGTAAGAATTCGGAGGTTCAGGAAGGGGCATTGATCAGAGGGCCATTTGCTTTGTGCGAAGGATCTACAGTGAACATGGGAGCCAAGCTAAGGGGCGACACAACGGTAGGACCTTTTTCAAAAGTGGGAGGAGAGATTTCCAATTCGGTGATTTTTGGCTTTAGCAACAAAGGCCATGATGGATTTTTGGGCAATGCGGTCATCGGTGAATGGTGTAATCTCGGTGCAGACACCAACACCTCCAATCTCAAAAATAACTATGCACCTGTCAAAGTATGGGATTATACCCGTGGTGGTTTTTCCAATACAGGATTGCAGTTTTGTGGGCTGATGATGGGAGACCATTCCAAATGTGGCATCAATACCATGTTCAATACAGGAACTGTGGTTGGGGTTGGTGCCAATGTTTTCGGAGATGGATTTCCCAGGAATTTTATCCCTTCTTTTTCATGGGGAGGGGCATCGGGTTTCAGTACTTTTCAGGTAAAGAAGTTTGAGGAAGTGGCCATGGCCGTTATGAATCGCAGGGGAAAGGTCTATGACCAAATCGAAAAAGAAATTATCCAAAAGGTTTTCGAATTGACGAGACATTACCGTATTTGGGACAAAGAAGTTTAGAATATTTATGTTGTTTTCATCCATACCGGGACTGGGAGAAGTCAAGGAAAAAATCCTTCAAGCGGTCAAAACCAACCATCTTGCCCATGCTTTATTGTTTCATGGACCGGAGGGCTCGCCCAATCTCAAGATGGCATTGGCCTTGTCCACCTATTTGCATTGTCAGAATCCAGGAGAGGAGGATTCCTGCGGACAATGCCCTTCTTGCCAAAAAATGGCCAAATTAGTGCATCCTGATATGAATTTTGCCTTCCCGGTGATAGGAGGGGATTCCAAAGATGATGAGGATCCGAATAAAGAAAAGAAGGTTGACTTCACTGCCTCTTTCAGGAATTTTGCCATTAAGATCCCTTATGGAAATGTTTCTGATTGGATTTACCACAATGGTTTTGAAAAAAAACAACTCAATATTTCCAGAAATGCCGGCAAACAGATCATCAAAACCCTTTCTTTGAAGTCATTTGAGGGTGGATATAAGATCATGTTGATATGGGCGCCTGAGTACATGCATCAGAATTCGGCTAATTCTATGTTAAAAATTTTGGAGGAACCACCGGAAAAGACAGTTTTTATGTTGGTCACATCCTCTCCTGAGCGGTTATTGACCACTATTCTCTCCCGGACGCAAAAGATTTTGGTCAGGGCTTTTAATGATGAGGAGGTGATGTCGCACCTATTGTCTGATGGCCTTTGCTCTCGGGAAGCGGCTGTACAGATCGCCCCTTTGGCTGATGGCAATATGCGGGAAGCCTACAGGATGGTTGATCAGGTTGAGGATGAAAACACCGTGCTGATCAGGGACTGGTTCAGGTCATGCTTTCTTTTGGATATTAATTTGTTATTTGAATTTGTGGAGAAATTCAGTGGTAAGGACAAGGAATCCCAAAAATCCCTTTTGCTCAGCGGAATCAATGTAATCAGGGAGGTGATGCTCGATAAATCCAAAGCAACTGAACTGATGAGAAGTGTAGAGTCAGACAGGGACTTTATCCATAAGTTAGGAGTGAATGTGCTGAATGAAGAAAAATTGAGTGGAATTTATGAAGCCTTAAATGAGTCTTTTTACCATTTGGAAAGAAATGCCAGTGCCAAAATTTTATTTGCAGACCTATCATTCAGGATTTACAGAATCATGAAAGCTCCAGAAACCATTACATCATGAAAAAAATAATAGGAAGAAGGGAGAGAATTACTTTGCCTGAATGGGGTTTGACAAATGTGACGGGTAAAGTTGATACCGGAGCCTACACCTCATCCATCCATTGCGAATTTGTCGAAGAAAGGGAAGAAGACGGACAAAAAGTACTTTTCTACAAAGTATTGGCGCAATTTGACAAAAAGTATAACAGGAAACTGCTCAGGTCTAAAAACTATTCCCAAAAAAAAGTAAAGAATTCATTTGGTCAGGCGGAGGTCAGGTATAAAGTGAGTACAAAAGTCATTATGTTTGGTGTCGAATTCGAAGCAGAGTTTACATTGACAGATAGGTCAAAAATGAGGAATCCCA
>NZ_JBGTCA010000005.1:0-4799 GCF_041749095.1 Aquiflexum sp.
AATCGGGCTTAGTGCCAAACTTGCAGAAGGGCTGTTTTTTGAAACAAGTGGTAATTTGAATTTAAACTTTGGAAATATTTCAAATTTCAGTCCAACCCGAACGACTAGAGACTGGGATGGTAATATTGTAAATCAAAGTGTGCTTAACAGTTTGAGTAACGATTTCAATTTTAGTTACAGGTTGATGAATGAGAATATTCTTAGATACGCCAAGTCATTTGATGATTCGCATAATTTCAACTTTATGTTGGGCCACTCTGTCATTTATGATAAGGTAGATGGCTTTAGTGGTTCACTTCAGGGATTCCCTACTGATAATATTCAAGAATTCAATGGCGGGGGAGTACTTAATCCATCCGTAAGCGGTGGTGCTGCAGAAGAGGCATGGCAATCCTTCTTTGGTAGGGTCAATTATAACTATCAGGAAAAATACCTTTTTGAATTTAATTTAAGAAGGGATGGTTCATCCAAATTCGGTCCTGAGAACAGATATGGTACTTTCCCATCTGTATCAGCGGGTTGGAATATAGGGCGTGAAAGCTTTCTAGCAGGTTCCGAAGTTTTTTCTGATATCAAAGTCAGGGGTAGCTGGGGAATCAGTGGCAATGATAGAATCGGGAATTATATTTTCGAACAGACTTACAATACCGGTCTTGATTATCATATTGGGCAAAGTACCATTGTTCCTGCTGTAGCCCTTACATCCCTGGCAAATCCAAGTATCAGGTGGGAGAAAATCGAGCAATATAATTTTGGAGTGGACATGGCTTTGTTCCAAAATAAGTTGAATGTAACGATGGATTATTTTACCCGAATCAGCTCGGATATTCTTTACACAAATTTCCCGATTCCAAACTCCATCGGTGTAACCAATTTGGCTGCGCAGAATGCCGCAGGCATGGAAAACAGAGGTGTGGAATTGAATTTGAATTACCGCAAAACATTTGGACAATTCAGAATGGAAATTGGCGGTAACGTAACCCGTATGGCTGACAATAAAGTTACCAGTCTAGGTGATGGAGGGGAAGAAACCATTTCAGGCAATACCATCATTAGAATAGGTGTACCTTTCCAATCATACTTTGGATATCAGACGGAGGGTATTTTCCAGTCTCAAGAAGAGGTAGATGGTGCTCCTGTACAATTTGGAAGTAATATTACCGCTCCTGGTGATATTAGATATGCAGATATTAATGATGACGGTGTGATTAACGCTGATGATAGAGTAATCATAGGAAATCCTTTTCCAAGATGGATATATGGCGCCAATGCCAGTTTTAGTTATAAAAACTTTGATATAACAGCCATATTCCAAGGAATAGGCAGAGTGGATAGAATCATGAATGGAAATGGGCAGTTGCCAATGGCGGATGAAAGAAATAATGCACTCTCTTATTGGATTGACAGGTGGACGCCGGAAAATCCATCTGAAGTCCTCCCTAGACTTGGGGGTGTAAATAATCAATCGACTTCTACTTTCTACGTAGAAGACATGTCTTTCTTTAGAATGAAAAACCTGGAAATCGGATATAATTTACCGAAAGCCATTGCCCAAAGATTGTTGATGCAAAGGGCTAGGGTATTCATAGGTGGTCAAAATCTCCTGACTTTAACAAAGGTCAAAAATTTCGATCCTGAACGTCAAAGAGGAGGCAATACAGACAGACAGGCACCTCTTTACAAAGTTTATACTGCAGGTATCAACCTTAAATTTTAATCGTCATGAAAAAATTAGGAATATATATAATAGCGCTGCTGATCTTTGCAGCATGTTCAGATGATTATCTCGATAGAGGATCACTAACACAGTTGGCTTCAGGTAACTTTTGGCTGACAGAACAAGATGCACAATTAGGTATCAATGGAGTTTATGAAGCACTTCAAAATAGATCATTGTATAGTGGTAATTTAAATGGGCAAGCAGGTATACCTCAACATGACGGTTTATCTGACAATCTTTTCAATAACTATAAATTTGAGGGCCCCGGCAGATATATGGAAGGCAATGTAGAACCTGCGACTCCATTTTTCAATAATTTTTGGACATCTATTTATAGGGGAATTGGAGGTGCAAATACAGCTATCGAAAATATCGCATTAATATCTGATGCTAATATCTCTTCTGATGCTAGAAACGATTTAATGGGTCAAGCTTATTTCTTAAGGGCATTGTTTTATATGAATTTGGCCATCTATTTTGAAGAAGCACCTTTGATTTTGGAAGTCCAGACTTTAGAAAATGCCTATGTTCCCAAAAACACTTATGATGAACTTAAAGCAGCAATTGATGATGATTTTGCTAAAGCAATTGCAGCGCTTCCAGTTTCAAGGCCACAATCTGATTTTGGATATGCCACAAGAGGTGCAGCACTTTCGCTTGCGGCGAGGTGGCATTTGTATAATAAAGAATATCAACAAGTAGCAGATTTGACTGCTCAGGTAATGACAATGAACTACGGGCTATTCAATAATTACGAAACCTTATTTTCATTGGCTGGTGAACTGTCAAACGAGATTGTTTTTTCAGTAAGGTTCATTCAAGATCAATCCAACAATGGCGAGACATTCTCTTCCACATTTGAAGGTATTCCAAGAGTAAATGATCAACCCATGCCTAACTTGGTTGATGATTATTATTGTATAGATGGCCTTCCTATTTCAGAATCACCACTTTACAATCCTCAAAACAGGAAAGAAAATAGAGATCCACGCTTAGGAGCATCGATCTATTTTCAGGGTGATATATTCTTGATTCACTTGGACAGACCTTTCCGTGGAAATACAGCAACTCGTTTTGGTAGAAAGAAATACACACGAAACAATCTCTCACCGGAAGGAATTGGTGTGTTTCCTCCCGGTGGCCAAGATTACTATTTGATCCGATATGCGGAGGTGCTTTTGATGCGCGCAGAAGCTTTGGCCGAACTTGGACAGTTGGGCGAAGTGTATGAACTGGTGAATCAAGTAAGGGCTAGAGTGAATATGCCTGCCATCGAAGATGTCGAAGGTTCCGGTCTTGGGCAAGGTCAATTGATTGATATCATCAGGCATGAAAGAAGAGTGGAACTGGCTTTTGAATCCTTAAGGTTTTTTGATCTTAAAAGATGGGGAACAATGGAGTCTGCTTATCTAAGAGCGGCTGCCGACCCTGTAGGTCCTTATAACCCTCAATACAGGGGAAGAAGGTCTGAAACGTTTCCAATCCCTCAAAATGAATTGGACGCCAATAGGAATTTGGTCCAAAATCCTATTTGGAATTGATCTGACCAGATCATTTGATAAAAAACTTATAGTGCCAGATCCCTACGAGGGTCTGGTGCTATAATGTTCTTTTCAGTAAAGTCTCCAATATCTAGTTTCCTACCTGGTATGTTCAAACTGATTTTGTTCGCCATTATCTTTAGTGTTCCTTGGGAAAGCTATGCCCAATTGGCAAAAAGGTCTCCTAATATTGTCATTATTTTGACTGATGATCAGGGCTATGCTGATGTCGGGTTCAATGGCAGTAAAGAAATTCCTACTCCAAATATTGATCGTATTGCAGCCAATGGGACAATGTTCACTTCAGGATATGTTTCTTATGCTGTATGTGGGCCAAGTAGGGCTGGACTGATTACAGGAAGGTATCAGGATAAGTTTGGCTTTGCCAAAAACCCGCTTTTTGCACCAAATGATTCCACTATGGGACTGCCACTATCAGAGCAGACGCTTGGTGATTATCTTCAAAAAGCCTCCTACAAAACTTCAATCATTGGAAAATGGCATTTGGGGGCACACCAAACGCTTCATCCCAATCAACGGGGGTTTGATGAATTCTACGGTTTTCTATCTGGAGGACATCAGTATTTTCCTGAAAATTTAACCTTACAAGATGAGTTTGAAGTTGATTCCCAATTTGGTGCATACAGGACAAAACTTTTAAGAAATAAAGAAAGAGTGGAGGAAAAGGAGTATCTAACTGATGCGTTTTCCAGAGAAGCAGTGTCTTTTATTGAAAGGAATCATGAAGACCCATTCTTCTTATTCCTATCCTACAATGCTCCCCATGCACCCATGCAGGCGACAGAAAAATACCTCAGTAGGTTTCCCGAAATTTCAAATGAAAAAAGGAAAACGTATGCGGCAATGGCCTCCGCGGTGGATGATGGCGTCGGAAATATTCTAGATTTATTAAAGGAATTAGAGATTGAAGAAAATACAATTGTGTTTTTCCTTTCTGACAATGGTGGTCCAACGCCCGATAATGCTTCGGACAACAAACCATTAAGAGGAAAAAAGGGAGACTTCTTTGAGGGTGGGGTAAGGGTGCCATTTGCAGTGCAATGGAAAGGAGTGATTCCAAAAGGAACCACCTACGAATACCCGATCATTTCACTTGATATTTTCGGAACCATAGCAGGATTGATTGGTACAAAAACCAAGCACGAATTGGATGGAGTCAATTTGATTCCATACCTGACAGGTGAAAATCAAAATGCACCACATGAAGCTCTTTATTGGAGGAATTTCAATGCTGAAAGGTTTGCAATCCGAACACTTCATGACAAAATGATTTCTGGTCCAAATGAGCAATTCCTATTTGATATCAAAAACGATATTTCTGAAAAGCGAAATCTTGCCAGTGAAAATATTGCTCAGCTTGACGGTTTAGCAGATAAAATCAATACTTGGAAAAGCATGTTGAAAGATCCTCTCTTTATGGGGTTGTTGGAAGATGAAGCTTATTCCAAGCTTCACCCTGATCGGTATGGAAGAAAATCCAATCAATAAATTTTCAAAAAAAGCAATTAATTGATGAA
>NZ_JBGTCA010000006.1:0-4138 GCF_041749095.1 Aquiflexum sp.
TATTATGATTTTTCCACCCATATCGTTTACCTCAAAGAAAATAATAGACTTGAAGGGGATTATGACAAACTTCAGGGTGCAAGAATCATGGTAGATGGTACCGAAATTTATCCCCTCAAAATCCATGAACTTTATTTGTCATCATTTCCATCAGGTCCACATATCAACCGACTGATCGATAATTTTGGGGATTTTGCATTTAGAATCAGCAATAACAATAGTCCAAGTGGATCCAGCAGTGGTTTTCATGACCCAAGGATCGATCCAAGGATTATTGCAGTATTAAAAAGACATAACAAATACAGGGCTGGACTTTCTCTAGAAACCGAATCCATCACACGTCAGGGCAATGAGGTTAGATTAAGAATCAAACTTCGAAATCTCGACAATCAAAGCTATTACCATCTGGATCCCAATAAAATGGGAGTAAATCTTTTCCATTACTTTACCAATGGACTTGTTTTTTTTGATGCTCAGGTACCTGGATACCAATCCAACAAAATCCCGACTGAGCAACCGGAATCTTTTAATCACTGGAGTTTGGACTGGATGTCAGTTATCAAAGGGAAAGAATCCAAAACTTTCAATTTCACCCTCCCATTTGAGAATGTCCCAACAGGAAGGGACCTGAGATTCTTTTACAACTTTCCCAGCCCTGAACGCAGCATCACCCAAAGAAGTGACCTGATACAGGGAAATGGAAGAATTTGGCTGGGAACGGTAGGAATGGAAAAAATGGTAAGGTTTTGATTGTTGGATTTTCAAATTTCCATTATCTTTTTCCGGATCAACATTTTCTCAGTTTCTGTTTTGCAAAGATCAAGCGCTCTTTGGAGATGGGATTTTGCATTTTTGTTGTCTAGACCAAAGTGTAATTCTGCCAAAAGCAAATGATAAAAATGGTTTTTGCCAAGGTTAAGTTTATCGGCTTCCTGAATGGCAATTTCTTTTCCTCTTGATCTGGAAAGTGCATAGGTACGGTTGAGGGCAGTAATCGGGGAATAGGCAATCGATAACAACCTGTTATACAACTGCAGGATATTCTCCCATTTTTCCGAGGTATCATCTTTAATGGTATACCAATAAGCAATACTAGCTTCCAAAAAATAAATTGATATAACAGGCCATTCTGCGCTCTTTTGCAGGTAGTAATTCCCCCTTTCTATCAATTCGCTGTTCCAAAGGGAGGTATCTTGATTATGGTACATAACCATTTCGCCTCCTTCCCCCATCCTGGCATCCAGTCTTGAAGCCTGAAAACACATCAAAGCCATCAGGGCATTGGTAAGATGTTGGTTTGTTGGACGAAATTCCAGCAATAGGTAATTCAACCTCATTGCCTCCAGGCAAAGGTCTTTTCGGATCACTGACTCTGATCTTTCAGAATAATAACCTTCGCTGAAAAGCAGGTAAATGGTTTTTAAAACTGCCTCCAACCGATTATCAATTTCCCCATTACCAGACATACTCAACTGAACATCCCCCATTCGAAGCTTTTCCTTTGCCCTATACAACCGCTTGTTAATGGTCTCCTTATTGGTCAGAAATGCATCAGCAATCTCATCTATCCCAAATCCACAAAGAATCCGGAGTGCAAGGCTAATCTGGGATTCGGCAGGTAGAGACGGATGGCAAACAGCAAACAACATTTGTAGCTGACTGTCTTTAATGTTTGGTTCGGTAAGGTCAATATCTATTTCTTCCCCTCCAACATACTCCTTTTGGATTTGGAAAGAAATTTTTCTGCTGAAAAGCTGATCCTTTTTTAAATAATTGTAGGTTTTGTTTTTGGCCACACTATAAAGCCAGGCTTTGGGATTTTCGGGAATTCCCTGATAAGGCCAAATCTCCATTGCGGACATAAAAGTGTCGCTGACAATGTCCTCTGCTATTTCCACATGCTCAATTCCGAACAAGCGGGAGAGTACAGCAACTATTTTGCTGTACTCTGACCTGAACAAATGAGGGATGGGATCTGATTCCTTCATGTTTGGGTACTTTGTTCAAACCTAAACAAAGGACAGAAGCAAAGAATTAGCTTTGGCCAAGTTCAAGGATTTGATCATTGTTTCAAAATCTCCCTCACCTCAACTGTATTCCCTTCTCCTTGAAGGATAGGAGTTCCTTTGGCAAATTCTGCAGCTTCATTTGCGGATTCAGCCCTGACAATGACATAGCCCCCGATGGTTTCTTTGATGTCCCCAAACGGGCCGTTGGTCACTAACTTCTGATGATCCACTACTTTAGCATCATCAAATAACAAGCCTGTACCACTGACAAATTTGTTTTGGGCTGCTATTCCCCCAACCCAATCCATTTGATGTTTCATCCAAATCTCCATTTGTTCAGGTGAAACTTTCCCGGTTGCATTTTCATGTCTGAAAATCAAAATAAACTCTTTCATAGTAATGTGTTTTTAAGATTTTTAAATAAACGATTTACAGAGAAGACAATCGGAATCCATTGGATTGGACATCTTTTTAAATTATTATTTAAATGCATATCCGCAACTCTGCCAGTGATTTGGTAATTCAATACAATTCTAGGTGGGAGGTTTAAAGACCCGGTACATCGGTCTTCGGACTTCCTTCCTGTTTGTAATAGAATATTGAGTTATTGGGAAAGAAGCATATAACCACAATTTTTCACTTCAATTTCAACACTTCCGTAATATTGATCATATAGATATTCCCGCCACCGTTCAAAGGTGCATCAAGCAATTCCCGGTAATTTTTTAAATCCAAAAATTTATTTTTGAATAATTCCGTATCCATCCTGTCACTCGTAAAAAACAAATATTTTCCATCAAAGCTGACGAATGGACAGTAATCCAAAGATTTGGAATTGATCTTATCCCCCAGATTTTTGGCAGGAAGCCAATTGTCTGTACTGTCTTTGAAACTGATATACAGGTCTCCCCTTCCCCGATCAACCTTTCTACCCCAAGCCGAAAAAATCAGAAATTCCTCATCAGGATCTACAAAGGCGTTGAATTCATCCATTGGAGAATTGATGGCCGTATCCAATGCCACAGGCTCCAAATATCGACCGTTTTCAAAACGACAAAGAAAAATATCCTCTCTGCCCACACCACCTTCCCTTGATGCAGTAAAATAGAGATTGCCATTTTTCGCTATTGAGGGGAAAAATTCATTTTTATCTGAATTGACCGGACTGCCGACATTTATTGGATTTCCCCAAGTACCGGTTTCTTTTTCCACATACCAAATATCCATGTCTGTGATTTCTGCACCATCGGTCTTTGGTCTGTTGGAAGAAAAAAACAATTTTTTGCCGTCAGGGGAAAACGCCGGCTCCAAATCACTATAACTATCGGAGAAGCTTGCAACTTCGGGTCCTGTCCATTCATCACCACTTTTGCTACTTTGAATGATAATGGAAAACCCGGTTCTTGGATGCTGTATGGTATAAAACAGTTCATCTCCGTTTGGAGAAAGAGCAAAATCCCTTTCGAAGTTACGTGTAGAAATTATCCCTTCTCCGAATACCGTTGCTTCATCGGAATCCATAAAATCGAGGGTAAAAGTTGGGGGTTTTTCGGTTTTGGGAGAGCATTGGAATAAGAGAAGGACAAATAGAAGAAATATCGAAATTGAAAGTTTCATGTTGTTGGTGCTTGGGCTTATTTGTTTTTTCAATTGAATATACAAACAAATCGGAATTAGATTGGTTTCATGCATAAATGTGGTTACATCCCTATTGAAAACCCATTATTTCATTGCTTCATTGGTAATTTATTCTTGAAGTTAGAAGTTTAATTTAGGGAAAATTCCATCGTAGCGTAAGCCCAAAACAAGAAAAATATTTCTCTATCTTGTCAACAAAAAACAATGGGAGATTCTTCTCTTCACACCATTCTTGGGTCAACCGGTAATATCGGAACTTCATTGGCCAAAGACCTGACCGCTTTCACTGCCAATATCCGATTGGTCAGTCGAAATCCCAAAACCATCATGGGCAATGAAGAATTGGTAATAGCTGATTTTCTCAATGAAGAAGCTGTGGATAAAGCCATTGCCGGTTCGGGTACGGTGTATTTGGTCGCAGGCATTACCTACCGGATCAAAATCTGGAGGGAACAATGGCCTATCATCATGGGGAATGTGATAAAAGCCTG
>NZ_JBGTCA010000007.1:0-22469 GCF_041749095.1 Aquiflexum sp.
AGGGTAGCATTGGTTTTTAGATTGTAAAATATCACTTTTTACTGAATTCAAAAAGCTTTCTTTTTTCTTCTTTGCTGAGGGCATCGTATCCTTTATCCGCGATTTTGTCCAAAATAAAATCTATTTCCTCTTGGGTGGCATCCTCAACTTTTCCTGATGTACTTTTTACCGACTTTGACGGAGTAGGGTCAGGCGTGGTGGTATATGATTTCTTTTTTCTGTATGTGACTTTCACAGAAGGCTTTTTCTCAAAGATATTGACAAAAAAGTTTCCGATTGCCTGTATCCACGCACCCAAATCTCTACCTTTCTGAAGCTGATAGACATAAATAAAACCCAAAGCCGCGCCACCCAAATGCGCCAGTTCACCACCGGCATTCTCACCAGCTGAGTTTACAAATGCAATGAGCACATAGAAAATAGCAATGTATTTGATCTTGACAGGGCCTAGAAGTAAAAGAAAAAAGGTGGTATTTGGTGAAAGCGTGGCTGCTGCCACTACTATGGCATAGACACCTGCACTTGCCCCCAACATCCTGGAAGAACTCACCACTTCACTGAAATAGGGGGAAATATTATACATCACCACATAGAGTAAGGCTCCGGCCAATCCCCCAAGGATATAGATATTTGCCAATTTCCGGCTTCCCAGATATTCATGTAGCAACAGTCCAAACCAATACAGAAAAAGCATGTTGAACAGGATATGGAATAATCCTTCATGAAAAAACATATAGGTCAAAATAGACCAAGGTTGGGTCAGAATCTGAGAGATATCTGCAGGCATCATCAGGAGGGACCTGAAACTCTGATATAGTGTCCCTGCCCCCGAAAAAGTAAAAAACACCCTAACCAAAAGCATGGCAAAAAACACCAGGATGTTGATCGCAAGGATCTTATACAAGCTGTTGTTGTTTTGCTTGAAAGCGTTTCTAAGGTTTAACAAGAATCCTCCGTACATAATCAATCTGTCAATCAATAAAAGTTTTTTCTGCTTTTTTTCCAATAATACACAAGACCTGCTCCGATTACCAAGCCGCTCAAATGGGCAAAATGCGCTACGTTGTCCATTGGATTATTGTTGATAACGGCATACAATGTATAAAGTCCGTAAAATAAGACCAAATATTTGGCTTTCACAGGCATAGGAGGAAATAATAAAAACAGTTCGGTATTGGGAAATAGCATTCCGAATGCAATCAATACTCCAAAGAGGGCACCTGAGGCACCTACCATCGGTATGTTGACCTGAATATCCCTGATACCCATCAGGTTTTCTTTTGCCCGCTGAATCAATCCGCTGTCATTAGGATTTCTACTGTAAGCATCAATAAAATCATAAACCCCTGATTTGAAAAAGTGTTTGTTGTCCTTCACAAAATCACTGAAGAGTTCAGGGCTTGGATTTTCATAAAATGTACTTATTCTGTTATCAAGTTGGTGCATTTTGAAGGAGGTATATCCTGAATACAGCAAACCTGATCCCACTCCGCAGACCATCCAAAGTATCAGGATTTTTTTAGGCCCCAGAAACTGTTCCAATAATGGTCCGAATATAAACAGCCCAAACATATTGCTGAACAAATGCCAGAAATCCGCATGCATAAACATGTAGGTAAGGAACTGAAATGGCAAAAACCTGCTGCTGTTCACATAATACAATGCAAAGATTGACTTCAACTGAGGCATCAGGAATGCTGTAACCACATAAATGCCAACTGTGATGAGCAAAAGGTTTTTAACTACAGGTGTTAGATTTCTGAACATATCTTATCTTGTAAAAAAGCTTTGTATTTGTGGTAAATCCAATTTGACGAAGGTTTTGTTCCCCGCAAGTCCATAATTTGGATTTTGACAGGCAAATAACTGGCCAACGATGGTTTCCATTTCCGAAGCAGCCAGTACATTTCCTTTTTTTATGGAAGACCGTCTTGCCAGAGACCGTGCCAGGTTCTCCCTGTTATCCAATGAAAGCTCAGACTTGAAATGCTTGAATTGATCTATCAGACCTTCAAATAACCTTTTTTCATTGGTCACATAGATATCAGCCGGGACACCCTGGATCAATATGGTGCTTTTCCCAAATTCCTCAATGACAAAACCCAAACTGTGGAGTTCGTCAATTATATCCATGACCAATGCAAAATCTGCCTGTCCCAATTGGATATGTTGCGGGAAGAGACATTGCTGCGAAGCTCCCGCCGCTTTGGTCAGTTGCTTGGTGTATTTCTCGTAGAGTATCCTTTCATGTGCCGCCTGTTGGTCGATAATGAGCAGGCCTGAGGACATCTGGGCGACAATATAATTGTTTTCTACCTGAAATGTTGTTCCTGATTTTCTTCCTTCGTTCAATTTGCCCATATCCTCATTCGCTTTTGAGGAAAAAGTCAGGATATCATCCTGATCTTCTTTGACAGGAGATTTAATTTCTTTGGTCATGTTCAGGCTTTCACCGCTTTCGAAAAGTTTTTCCCATCCCGAGACAGACTGTTTTTTGAATGCCGGACTTTGAAATGTCTTGTATTGATTCTCCGGACCGATGGTATCAGGTTTATAGGCATTTTCAATACCGACTATTTCAGACTGGGTTTTGTTGTTGTCCCAGGTTTCGTTGAAGTTCACATCGAGTCCGAAATTCAATGAAGGGACAACATTGTGTGCGCCTAATGCTTGTTTTACGGCAGACCTGACCACCGCATAGACTGTCCTTTCGTCATCAAACTTGATCTCGGTTTTGGTAGGATGGACATTGATATCAATATGGATGGGGTCAATGTCCAGAAACAGCACATAGAAAGGATGCATATCAGAAGCCATCAATCCTTCGTAGGAATTGACTACCGCATGGTGGAGATAGTTGTTTTTGATGTATCGGTTATTGACAAAGAAAAATTGGTCACCACGGGATTTTTTGCCGGACTCCGGTTTTCCGATATATCCTTTGATGTTGAGGTGTGGCGTATCCTCAATGCAGGCGACCAAATGATTTTGAAATGATTTCCCAAAAATACCTACAATCCTTTGGCTGAGTTTTCCTGGAGGCAGGTTAAAGAGGTCCATGTCATTTTGCATAAATGTGAACCCAATCTCCGGATAGGATAGGGCAACCCGCTGAAATTCTTCCACGAGGTGTTTCATTTCCACTGCATTGGATTTCAGAAAATTCCGCCTGGCAGGTACATTGAAAAACAGGTTTTTCACCGCAATGGAAGTGCCATCCTGTGTCGCGATAGGTTCCTGTTTTTTGACTTCCGAACCTTCAATCTGGAGCATAGTGCCAAGTTCCTCGCCCCGGAGTCTAGTCTTCATTTCCACTTGTGCAACTGCGGCGATAGAGGCAAGCGCTTCACCCCGGAACCCAAAAGTCCGTATGGCAAATAGATCTTCTGAAGTTCTGATTTTGGAGGTGGCATGTCTTTCAAAGCTCATCCTGGCATCTGTTATTGACATACCTTTACCGTTGTCAATGACCTGAATAAGATTCTTTCCACCTTCTTTCACCAACACATTGACCATGCTGGCCCCGGCATCCACGGCATTTTCCATCAGTTCTTTCAATGCTGAAGCAGGCCTTTGTACTACCTCCCCCGCAGCGATCTGATTGGCAATGGCATCCGGAAGAAGTTGGATAATGTCATTCATTGGCGGATTTTCCCTTTTAATCTGAAAAATAAATAAACCAAACCAGCGCCCACAAAAATATACAATATGGTGTAAAGAGCATCCGGTCCCAAATAAACATATCCAAAGAAAGCTCCTAAAAGAACCAGGAAAATAATCAAACGGATCATCCCGGCACTGTTTATCATGGAAGATGATCTCCCTTTGATGGGACTACCCTGCGTAAATGCTCCCCGGATAGAAGATCCGTAATCCCGATTTAAGGTTTCTTGGTTCTCATTTTCCAAAGGAAGTTTCCCGTCTGCCTGAAGCTCTCTTTTGATTTTTGCAGTCCGCTGCTCAATTTCTTCTTTTACCGGATCATAATATCTAGGCTTGATATCAAACCGCGCGTGGCTAGCTGTTCTGAAAATAGAAGGAAATTTCATTTTGGGATGTTATTCAAATGGATATGTACAATTTATTTCAAAATCTTTTTCGCAAAAATCAAAAATTGATCTTTGGCCTTGAATATTCCGTGTAAGTTTGTACAATTGAGTGTATATTGATGCAAAGTTATTTTAAAATTCAAGCAATAAAAATTAAACAGTAGCATGCGGGTAAAAGTTTGGGGTGTTCTGATTGCATTATTGGTGATTTTTCAATCAGATGCCGTTTTGGGTTTGGAAAGGTCTGATGCAAATGTCCCTAAAGAGAACAAGGATCCATTCAATTCATTGGATGAAAGAAGGCAATTGGCTTGGGTTGACAGTGTTTTTGAAAATCAGAATTTTGAAGATCGCCTCGGGCAGCTTTTTATGGTGGCAGCCTATTCCAATAAAGATGAAAGGCACAAGCAGGATTTGGCCAGGTTGATTACAGACCATAATATCGGTGGTCTGATATTTTTCCAGGGAGGCCCCGTGAGACAGGCCAATCTTACAAATTATTTCCAGTCAATCAGCAGGGTACCTCTGTTTATCGCAATGGATGCCGAATGGGGGGTCAGTATGAGATTGGATTCTGTGATTACATTCCCAAAAGCCATGACATTGGGAGCTTTGCCTAATGATGACCTTATCTATGAAATGGGAAGAGAAATTGCATATCAGTTCAAGGAATTGGGAATGCATATCAATTTCGCACCGGTAGTTGATGTCAATTCCAATCCCAACAATCCCGTGATCGGATACAGGGCATTTGGAGAAGAAAAAAGACTGGTGGCAAGAAAATCAATCGCTTATATGAAAGGGCTTCAGGACCATGGAATAATGGCCAACGCCAAGCATTTTCCAGGACATGGGGATACAGAGTCTGATTCTCATCATACCTTACCTTTAATCAGACACTCCGAAACCAGGATCAAGGATATTGATCTGTATCCTTATAGAGAAATGATCGACAATGACCTGATGAGTGTCATGGTGGCACATTTGCATATACCGAGTATGGACAGTGAAAGAAACAAAGCAACTTCACTTTCCAAATATGTGGTCAGCGATCTCCTTAAAAGGCAGATGAACTTCAACGGCCTTGTGTTTACGGATGCCCTGAACATGAAGGGAGTCAGCAGCTATATCAGGCCAGGAGAAGTTGAGCTGGCAGCTTTGTTGGCAGGCAATGATGTTTTGGTTTTTTCACAGGACGTGGCCAAAGCAAAAGCCCTGATTTTGCAGGCCATAGCTGATGGGAAAATTTCGCAAGAAGAGGTAGATGAAAGAATAAGGAAAATTTTGAAAGCCAAATACTGGGCAGGATTGGGCAGGACCGAAAAAATAGAAACCAAAAATCTGATCAACAGACTCAATTCTCCGACAGCGGAACTCCTTGCTGAAAAATTATATGGAAGCGCCATCACTGTGACATCCAACAAGGATGATTTTCTTCCGATCAAACAATTGGATTTTAAGAAAATAGCTTCTTTGACAATTGGCGGAAATGGGTTGGAGTTTCAGAAGCGGCTTGATAAATATGCCCGGATCGAACATTTCCAGATAGGAAAGGGTCTGGATGCCGGTAGTCTTGACAATATTGAGAAAAAGCTGAAAGATTTTGATACGGTGATCATAGGTGTTATGGGAATATCCAACAGCCCAACAAGGAGTTTTGGGGTGACCATGACAGATTTTAATTTTATCAAAAAATTGGGGCAGGATAAAAATGTTGTTTTGGTCACTTTTGGGAATGCTTATGCTTCCAAATATGTACCTGAATTGCCTCATAATATTTTGGCCTTTGAAAATAATATCTTTACTCAGAGGCTGGTGCCTGAAATTATTTTTGGAGCAAGGGATGCACATGGGATTTTGCCTGTGTCCATTAATCTTAATCTGAGGTCAGGAGCTGGGGGATATTTGCCCGGTTTGGGCAGGCTGGCATATAGCATTCCTGAAAGTCAGGAGATGGACAGTAAAGTGCTGGCAAGGATAGATACTGTGATGGAAATCAGTATCAAAAGGAGGGCATTCCCCGGAGGTGTAGTTTTGGTAGCCAAAAACGGACAGGTTGTATTTGAAAAAGCTTATGGGCACTATGATTACAATAAAACCAAAGAAGTAACCACCGAAACAGTTTATGACTTGGCTTCGATCACAAAAGTATTGGCCACAACGCAGGCAGTCATGTTTTTGGCAAGTAGAGGCGTAATAGATATGGACAAGCCCATTGGCAGATATATTCCGGAGTTAAGGAATACCAACAAAGAAGATTTGATTTTGAAGGACATACTTGCCCATGAAGCGGGTTTGGTGGCCTTTATTCCCCATTATGCCAAAACTGTGGAAGCAGGTAAATGGAAAACTGACTATTATCGACCAAAAGCCGAACCGGGCTTTTCATTGCCCGTCTCCAATGATATGTATGGTGTTAATTCTTTGAAAGACAGTCTATGGGTTTGGACCGTGAATTCAAGCCTAAGAAAACCTGAACCTGGAAGAAGAAAATACAGCTATGTCTATTCCGACCTGACCATGTACCTGATGCAGGCTTTGGTAGAGACCATGACCAATCAGCCCATGGATGAATTTTTGGATCAGAATATCTATGGCCCTTTGGGTTTATACACCATGTCTTTTAATCCTATTAAAAAGTATTCCAAAGATTGGATTGCCCCTACGGAAGATGATATTACCTGGAGAAAAAGACTTGTACATGGCTATGTCCATGATCAGGGAGCAGCCATGTATGGTGGTGTGGCCGGCCACGCGGGTTTATTCGGTAAGGCCAATGACCTGGCAGTGATGATGCAGATGATGCTCAATGGAGGGAAATATGGAGATGTTTATTTTTTGGATGAAATGACCATTAAGGATTTTACCAAAAGACAATCCAACCAAAGCAGAAGAGGTTGGGGCTGGGATAAACCTGAACCTGAAAGAGGAAAAGGAGGAAGTGCTGGTGTATTAGCGCCAAAAAGTACTTTTGGTCATACAGGTTTTACAGGAACCTGTGTGTGGGCAGATCCTGATAATGATCTTGTTTATGTTTTTCTTTCCAATAGGGTTCACCCTGATGCCAATAACAACACACTACTTAAAGATGGGGTAAGGCCGGAAATCCATGATATCATTTACCAAGCTATGAGAAACCCCGCACAGCAAAAAGGATTTTGGAATTTATTGGAATAGTTAGTGAACAAAATCATATCATTGACGTGTTTAGTATTTTGTTGATGTATTTTAAACATTGTATTCATGAAAATCGGGATTGTTTGTTATCCAACATTTGGTGGAAGTGGAGTTGTAGCAACTGAGTTGGGCAAGGCTTTGGCGAAAGAAGGGCACCAAATCCATTTTATCACTTACAGCCAACCAACACGGTTGGATTTTTTCAGTCAAAATCTCTTTTATCATGAGGTGGACATCAAAAGTTATCCCTTGTTTGAACATGCCCCTTATGAACTGGCACTGGCAAGCAAAATGGTGAATGTCGTAAAATATGAAAAGCTTGATCTGCTTCATGTTCATTATGCCATTCCACATGCCTCTGCCGCTTATATGGCAAAACAGATCCTTAAGGAGCGGGGAATTTACATTCCTGTGATGACCACATTGCACGGCACAGACATTACTTTGGTAGGAAAGGATCCCAGTTATGAACCAGTGGTCACCTTCAGTATAAACCAATCAGATGCCGTCACTGCGGTGTCTGAGGATCTCAGGAAATCCACTTTTGAACATTTTGAAATCAAGAAACATATTGATGTCATTCCTAATTTCATAGATCTGGAAAGATTCAAAAAACAAAAAAAGGAGCATTTCAAATTGGCAATTTGCCCCAATGGTGAGAAACTTCTTGTACATACTTCCAATTTCAGGAAGGTCAAAAGAGTGGAGGATGTGATCCAGGTATTTTACGAATTGAGAAAGAAAATACCAGCCAAATTGTTGCTTGTGGGAGATGGGCCGGAAAGAGATAAAATGGAAAGATTGTGCCGGGAATTGGGCACCTGTGCTGATGTCCGTTTTCTGGGAAAACTTGAAGCAGTAGAAGAGGTGCTTTCTGTTGCAGATCTCTTTATGATGCCTTCAGAAAAAGAGAGTTTTGGGCTTGCTGCTTTGGAGGCGATGGCATGCGAAGTGCCGATATTGAGTTCGGATGCAGGAGGTATTCCCGAATTAAATATCAATGGAGTAACAGGCTTTACATGCAAAATAGGGAACGTCAAGGAGATGACCGAAAGGGCCCTGGAAATCCTGGATGAAAAAAATCTTCCCGGATTTAAAACCCGGGCATTGGCAAGGGCGAAAGAGTTTGATGTTTCCGTGATATTACCGATGTATGAGGCTTTGTACCTTCAGACGATAGAGGAGTCTAAGCAAATTATATCTCATTGATGATCAAAATCATAAAGTTTAGAATACGATTAACATCAATTATTTCCTTCTTTTGTCATATATTGAACTTACAATTAGTTTTAATTTTATGTTTGTTTTTTTAAATTATAGACACTTTGTAAAAAGGTTATTATAAAGCTAAAAGAAAATACCAATGACCACCTTAAAGAAAATCGGAAGATTGGACAAGCCGGATAACAATGGGACGGCAAGGATGTTTCAAAATCCTTTATTGGAGAAACTGACAAAGACCCATATAAGTATTCCTATTATCATGTATTTGGTTGTAGCATCTGTTTCACTTTATTATGCTTATAATGCCACTGAAATCAAGGCTTTTTATGGATTTACAGTATTTCTTTTAGGGGTATTTGGTTTCACTTTGTTGGAGTATATGATGCACAGGTATTTTTTTCATATGGAGCCGGACACTCCTGTGAAAGATAAGATCCAGTACACTGTTCATGGTGTACATCATGATTATCCAAAAGATAAGGAGAGATTGACCATGCCTCCACTTGCCAGCCTTGCCTATGCTGTGATTTTTTATGGTGTTTTTACATGGATCATGGGAGATTATGCACTTTATTTTCTTCCGGGCTTTATGGTGGGTTATGCGGCCTATTTAGGAGTTCATTTTATTGTACACGCTTACCAGCCACCCAAAAATTTCCTGAAGATTCTATGGGTCAATCATGCCATCCATCATTATAAAGACCCTGATGCGGCATTTGGAGTGAGTTCCCCCCTTTGGGATTATATTTTGGGAACTATGCCAAAAAAAGAAAAATGACAATTTAGGAATTTGAGTAATATAATATGGTGTCTGCTATTTTGCCGGTAAACGACCTTTCTTTTGGGAAAATTTGACTGAAGTTATTGTCGTATCCTGAAGCTATTGTGCATCAATATCCTTTTTTTCTACATATCGGGAAGTAAAGCCATCTTTAAATTCGGCATAACTACTGGAATCCTGAATACTTTTAAAAAAATCCAATGGTACTTCGAGTTTGAAATAGGTAATTGTTTCCAGGCTGTCTTTGATGGTGAAAAATTCCTTTTCTAAATCCTCCAACAGCCAAATCCGTTCCATTCCGGCAGCATTACTGACGATAAGTATATTTTCATGGATCTGATAATCATAACCAATTGGACCTATATTTTCATGATTCAGTACGATCAGCGTGTCATTAATGTATAATTCATAGTAGGTCGAGTCTTGTTCAAATCCGTACCAGTTTCCAAAAAGGGGGCTTTCTTTTTCTTTTCCCCCACAGGAAAAAACAACCAATCCCAATAGGATTAGCCCAAACAATTTGAAAAAAGGTTTGTCGTTTATTTCCATATATATTTTACAGACAAAATACATTTATTTTTAGATCTATATTTGTGAACACTGAATTTACCGAAAATTAAAAATATTTCATCCTTTTTATGGTTACTGTTTCAATTATTGGTTTGGGCTGGCTTGGGCTTCCACTCGCATTAACACTCAAAAAGAAGGGGTTTGATGTGAAAGGCAGTACTACAAACCTAGAGAAATCAGTTGATTTGACCAAAAAGGGAATCCGGGTTTCAATACTCAAATTCAATCCCCACCCGGAAGGAATTGGTTTTCAGGAGTTATTTGAGTCGGAAATATTGTTTGTAAATATTCCTCCGAGAAGCAGAACGATGCCTGAAACATGTCATCCTGAGCAAGTTAAATTCATCAAATCCATGGCTGTGCAGGCGGGAGTAAAAAAAATTATTTATATCAGTTCTACTTCAGTTTATCCTGATCTAAACAGGGACCTTGATGAAAACTTTCCATTGACCAAAGAAAATACAGGCAATACGGCCCTTTTCCAAGCTGAAAATATTTTGCACCAAGACCCGGATTATGACCTGACCATCATCAGGTTTGGGGGACTGCTTGGGGTGGATAGAATTCCGGGCAAATATTTTTCAGGCAAGTCAAATGTAACCGGAGACAGTCCTGTAAATTATATCCACAGGGATGATGCAGTGGGCATATCATCTTGGATAATTGAAAACAACCTTTGGAATCAGGTTTTCAACGGAGTTGCACCCATTCATCCCAAACGCAAACTGGTTTATGAAAAGAACGCTTTGGATTTGGGATTTCCCCCACCTAGCGGTTATGCACCGGAAGGGGATTCTGAATGGAAGCAGATTTCTTCCCAAAAAATACAATCTGCAGGATATAAGTTTCAAATTCCAGACCCACTTGATTTTTGGTATTCTTAGGAGCTTTTATGGAATCGAAATTGAGCAAAAAAATACCCGGCCCATCCAGCCGGATATTTTATCTAGGTTTAATTTGGTTAATGAAATTTGGAAATAACCTTTCCTAATATTTTTATCAAATCAATCACGGGGAGGAACCGGAATGTTGGCATTAGGTTTTGCACGAACCAATTTCACCAAAAGACCAGTGGCTTCTGTTATAGCATACAGGTATCCATCAGGGCTTTCAGACACCTGTCTGACTCTTCCAATGTCTTTAAAAAGAGTTTCTTCTCCAACGGCAGTTGTGCCATCAAGTTCTACCCTTGCGATCTGCTGCCCTGCCAGCCCGGCTACAAGTACATTGCCCTTCCATTCGGGATATCTGTCAGAGGATACCAATGTCATTCCACAGGTGGCAATAGAGGGTACCCAGTAGGTGACAGGTTGTTCCATTCCTTCTTTTTCGGTCAACTCAGTGAGGATGGTACCATCATAGTTGATTCCGTATGAAATGACCGGCCAACCGTAATTATTCCCCTTTTCGATCAGGTTAAGTTCATCACCGCCTTTTGGTCCATGTTCAACTGACCATATTCTGTCGTTTTTTTTGTCATAGATCATTCCCTGTGGATTTCTGTTGCCATAGGTCCAGATAGAAGGAGATGCTCCCTCTGTATTTACAAATGGGTTGTCGGAGGGAATACGTCCATCATCATGAATTCTATGGATTTTCCCATGGTCATTGTCCAATTCCTGTGCATTCTGCGGCCTTGAACCCTTATCGCCATTTGAGAAAAAGAGGTAGTTGTCTTTGTCAAAAACTATCCTGGAACCAAAGTGCCTTCCACCTTTCCACTCAGGACCGCAAACAAATATTTCCTCAACATTTTCGAGAGCGTTACCGGTTAACTTGGCTCTGGTGATAACCAGGACTTCCCCTTCTCCCTGCGATCTGGAATAAGAAAGATAAAGCCAGCCATTATTCCCATAATCAGGATGCAAGGTGATATCCAACAAACCGGCTTGGTTTACTTCGGAAACAGTCGGTACACCTATAAGTTTCTCTCCAGTGTATTCATCATCTTTAAAAATCAGGATTTCACCTTTTCTCTCTGTGACGAGCATTCTGCCATCCGGAAGCCAGGTCATGCCCCAAGGACTTTCAAAATCGGTATATAAGGTATCGACGTTAATTGTCATTTTTTCTGTTTCAACAGCAAATGGAGAAGGTTCTGGTTCAGGTTCTGAAACTTCTTTTTCAGCACAGGAGGCAAAAAGCAAAAATCCACTTGCCAGAATAAAAGACAAATTTTTAAATATTTTCATTTAATTTGAATCGTTTTAAGATATAAAAATAAGCAATTTCTTAATGAATTGTTTTTTTCATTTTATAAACGGTTTACTGCTGCTATAGCTGAAAGGTTGAATATTTGATTTCTATATGCATCAATCAGCAGCAGCAATAACCTGATTCCAAACCCGGAAAATATTTTTATAACAGATTTTCTCAATATCCTCTTTGGAGTAGCCTCTTTTAAGCAATTCTGCAATCAGGTTAGGGTACATGGAAACATCCTTTAATCCTGTAGGAAGGCTGTCTCCCACACCATCAAAATCAGAACCTAAGCCAATATGGTCAATACCTACAAGATCTCTGACGTGGTCAATATGGTCAGCAACCTTTGAGACATTGGGGAAAGGGTTGTTTTCAGCGGTGTATTTTTGGATATATGCTTGGGCAGCAGAATCCGATCTGCTCAAACCACTCTCTGCAAGCCAGTTTACCAGGTGTTCTCTCACCTCACTCGAACGCTCATTATAATCCCCATCGATAAAACTCCCCCCAAAATTGATCATGATCACGCCTCCGTTTTTTCCCAGCTCCTTGATCATATCGTCATCCATATTTCTTTCAAAACCTGGAGTAAAAGCCCTGGCAGAAGAATGTGAAGCGATGACAGGTACGTCAGTTATCTTCATCACATCATAGAAGGTGTCATCCGAAACATGGGAAATATCCACCATGATACCGGTCTTATTCATTTCTTTGACCACTTGAACACCAAATTCACTTAAACCGCCGTGGGTCCTTGTAGTATCATAAGATGAATCACCGATCAGATTGTCCTTGCCGTGGGTGAGTGTGATGTATCGGATTCCTCTATCATAAAAATATTTGACATTATTGATATCATCCTCCAATGCGGCACCATTTTCCATACCCATGGGAAAAGAGATTTTACCTTCTTTAGTATTTTGCTTGATTTCATCAGGAGAATAAGCAATGGCAAATTTATCAGGCCATGTATTGACCAGCCTCTCGGTCATTAGAATCAGCGAATCAGCCAATGCTTTGGCACCACCCCTTTCCTGGTAAATGGCAGGAATGTAAATGGACATGAAAGGTGCGTCCAAGCCACCTTCCTTTGACCTTGGGAAGTCGAAGTTTCCTCCGTCTGTCCTGACGGATACATCCAATATCTCTCTTTGTAGGGTAAACCCGCCCACCTTCATTCTGTAAGGCAAATCCACATGTCCGTCCACCATTATGGTGTTTTGGGCAATTTCATTTGCGATGGTCAATCTTTCATCATCTGTCAGTTTGGTATAATCTATGATTTCTGATTTTTCTCCACAGGAAAGGAGGATGGCAGTTGCTATAAAAGCTAATAATGTTCTTTTCATATTGTTGATGGTTGAGACATGAATTTAAACTTTCTTCTGTTATATAATCTTTCCGGATATATAGACGGTAGAATCTTTGGGTAAAAAAGCAGGATTTGTCCGTTTATGTAATTTGGTAATCCTTGCAAAATATCATTTTGAATTTTATAGTATCTTCAATTCTACCTAAACATATTATCATGAGATATTTTCCGATATTCATTTTTCTGATATTGATTTCCTGTCAGTCCAATCAAATTTCTGAGGTCAGGATAACAGTATCTGAGGAGTTGTCCAAAGATCTGAAAGATGGTCGTTTACTTTTGCTTTTTCATCATAGCGATAAGACAGAACCAAGATTTGCTGTCAGTGATGATATCAATTCTGCCCAGGTCATCGGGATGGATTTTGAGGATTATCAATCAGGTGAAGCATTAAGTCTTGACCTAAATGAATTTGGTTACCCGATTGAAAACTGGCAGAATATCCCGGAAGGTGAATATTGGATCCAGGCTTATATAGCCAAATATGAAACTTTCAATAGGTCAGATGGACATACCATCAAAATGCCTATGGACCAATGGGAGGGAAGGCAATGGAACAGAACCCCCGGCAATATTTACAGCATACCTCAAAAAATAAAGTGGGATGGAAAAGCAGGTCTTGACCTGACCATTGATCAGATCAATCCACCCGTAACTGAACCGGAGGACACGGAATATATCAAACATATCAAATTCAAAAGTGAAATGTTGTCAGAGTTTTGGGGACGGGATATTTACCTTGGTGCACATGTGCTGATCCCAAGGGATTTTGATCAAAATCCAAATGAATATTATCCTTTGATGATCTATCATGGGCATTTTCCAACAGATTTTGATGGGTTTAGGACCATTCCGCCCGATGAAGAAATGGAAGAAGATTATAGTGCAAGGTTTGATATTTATGGTTACAATAAGATCCAGCAGCAGGAAGCTTATGATTTTTACAGGAAATGGATTTCTCCCGATTTTCAAAAGTTCATTGTGATCGAAATACAACATGCCAACCCATTTTACGATGACAGTTACGCGGTGAATTCCCAGAACATCGGACCTTATGGGGATGCGATTACCTACGAATTGATCCCACACATAGAGGAACAGTTCAGGGGCATAGGAGAGGGTTGGTCTAGATTTGTATATGGAGGTTCTACCGGAGGTTGGGAAGCATTGGCAGTTCAGGTCATGTATCCAAATGAATATAATGGCTGTTTTGCTGCCTGCCCAGACCCCATTGATTTCAGGGCATACACTACTGTTAATATTTATGAGGAAGAAAATGCCTATTTTCTCAATGGTCCGTTCAGGACTACAGAACGGGTAGGTAAGAGAAATTACCTTGGTCATGTATCCGCAATGCTCAAAGACATGAACCATAAGGAACTCGCTCTTGGTGGAACAAAAAGCAGGTCCGGAGACCAATGGGATATATGGCAGGCAGTATATTCACCAGTTGGTGATGACGGATATCCGAAACCAATTTGGGACAGATATTCCGGTGAAATCGACAAGGAAGTAGCCAAACACTGGCAGGAGAACTTTGATTTACGCTATATCATGGAAAGGGATTGGTCCAAACTGGGGAAGAATCTGGAAGGAAAAATCCATATCTATTGTGGAGATATGGATAATTATTATCTCAATAATGCAGTTTACATGACTGAGGATTTTCTTGAAAATACTACTGATCCTTATTATGGTGGGGAAGTCCTTTATGGTGACAGGGCCGAACATTGCTGGAACGGAGATCCCGATCTTCCGAACTATATTACCAGATTGCGTTATAATACTATGTACCTTGACAAAATAGGGAAACGATTAAATGCCACCGCGCCACCAAACTTTAATAAGAAAACTTGGGTTTTACAGAAATAAGGCCTCCAAATTGGCAGAAATCCAATATAGAAATCGGGTTTATTATCGTTTAATCCCATAATTTGTCATTACCTTTATACTCAATTGGCTTTGATATTGGAATTCAAGCTGCTTTAAATACCTCAGTATATGGGTATTGATTTTAGTTATTTGAGTCGAAAAGTTTAATATCATGAATAAATCAGAACACATAGATTACGAATTGGAAAAAAACATGGAAGTCATTTCCCAGTTGGATGGCTTCGTCAATAATGCAGTGGATACTGTATTGGTTGACCCGGATGATTGCTGGCAACCATCGGATTTTCTTCCTGATATGGGTGAACCGGATGCTTTCGATGAGGTAAAGAAACTTCAGGAAAGAGCAGCAGGTATCCCTGATACTATCATTACCTCATTGATTGGCAATATGATTACAGAGGAAGCACTTCCAAGTTATCAGACTTACTTCAACATGTTGGAGGGGATCAATGTAGAGGGTAGCCTTTTGAGTAATTCAGGTTGGGTAAGATGGTCCAAGGCTTGGACAGCTGAGGAAAACCGACATGGTGACCTGCTGAATAAATACCTTTATCTGTCAGGAAGGGCAGATATGCGAAAAGTCGAACAGACAATTCACAGATTGATCTACAATGGTTTTGATCCAAAATCTGAAAAAGATCCATATCAGGCCATGATCTATACCTCCTTTCAGGAAAGAGCGACAAAAATTTCACATGTCAATACAGGAAAGCTTGCCCATAAGGCAGGCGACGATGTATTGTCCAGAATATGCAAGACGATTGCAGGTGATGAGGCCAGACATGAGAAAGCTTACAAAAGTTTTATGAGTGAAATCTTTGAAATTGACCCTAATGGGGCAATTATGGCTTTCGATAAAATGATGAGAAAGCAAATAGTGATGCCTGCTGTCCTAATGGGCAAAGGAAGTAGCAATCCTACTTTATTCGACCAGTTTTCAGCCATTACCCAGAAAGTAGGCATATATACAGGTTGGGATTATGCCAGGATTATCGATCATTTGGTAAAACTCTGGGATATCGAAAACCTTACCGGACTCAATGATGTGGCTTCAAAGGCACAGGATTACCTTTCTAATTTGGCAGACCGATATATGCGATTAGCTGATAGGATGAAAGCACCTGATGAACTCTCACTAGCTTGGATAAAATAGAAATATGAAGCCTGAAGAAATTCAGGTTTTTTTTTGACTCTATTTGGAACAAATTTTGGCTTATTCTTATTTAATGTATATACATCAAATATTATGAAATCAATCAAAGAAATCCATAAAGCCGGTTATCATTCCATTGCGGATCTGTTTACTTACAATCCTTTGCCATCGCCAAAACTAAGACAGATTGATCCTTTCATTTTTCTCAATCACCATGGACATCAGGTTTATCCCAAAAACAACAACGGATTGCCATTTGGGCCACATCCACACAGGGGAATGGAAACCGTCACGTTCATATTGGAGGGTGATATCATGCACAAGGATTCGGGTGGACATGAATCTGTCATTGATGCCGGGGGAATCCAGTGGATGACTGCTGGAAGCGGTTTGATTCATGCGGAGGTTTCATCCGATAAATTCAAAAAAGAAGGAGGCGAACTCGAGATTCTTCAATTATGGCTAAACCTTCCTGCCCGCCTTAAAATGACAAAGCCCAGGTATTTTGGTTTGCAAAAAGATGAGATAACCAATTTCAGTCTGGACAATGATAAAGTAAAAGTCCAATTGATTGCAGGGGAATGGGAAAACAAAAAAGGATCTTTCGATACCTTGTGGCCCATTTTTTTGAGTACCATATTTATCAACAAAGGAGGAAAGTTTTCAAAAACTATTCCCACTGAAGAAAATGTGTTCTTCTACATTGTGCGGGGTAAAGTCAAGGTTATGGGAGAGGAAATTCTTTTTAGAAATCTGATAGAATTCAATAATGATGGAGATTCAATTGCTGTAGAAGCCTCAGAAGATGCTGTAATCATTCTTGGGCATGCCAAGCCATTCAATGAACCGTTGGTGGCACAAGGGACATTTGTAATGAATACCCAAGAGGAAATCAGACAGGCATATCAGGATTATCAGATGGGCAAATTCGGGACTTGGAAGGAGTAAAAATGAAAGTGGCCGTCTGTTAAGAGCGGCCACTTATATGTTTAAAAGTTAATAACATTTTAATGCAGGTCATTTAAACCTGAAAAAGTTGCTTAATCACCCGTCATAAATGTAGTTAATAATTCGAGAAAAGAAAATACCTATTTTTAGGTATTGTTCAATAGCTGTCTATAATGTCCTGAGAGATAAGCTTATAGATCTCAGCAATCTGTTCATTATAATTTAAAAATTGATAATGGTCATCTAAAATATTGAAATCACTGCGGATTGCCGGGCCGGTTTGGGCTTTTTTTGCGCCGAGCTCAAGGCTTTTGCTGATGGTTTCAATGATCAAAGGTTTTAACATTTCGAAATCCAGTCCTTGCCTTGCCATGATCTCTTCCGACAATCTCAGCATATGGTTTGAAAAGTTGCTGGCAAATACGGCTGCTACATGTAGGGCTTTTCTGTCCTTTGATCTGATTACATATTGATGAGGGGAAAGACTCTTTGCGAGTTTCTTCAGTGTCTGCAAAGTTGTCTGATCGTCTGATTCCAATAAAAATGGCACATCTGCAAAATCCAACCTCCTGTCTTTACTGAAAGTCTGCAAAGGGTAGAAGATCCCTGTATAAGCTGCCGAACTATATCCCAAAATATCCATGCCGACTGACCCTGATGTATGCACCAAAATGCTGTCTTCGGGTAAGATAATTTCATCTGCTATTTCAAAGATCGCCTGATCACTTACTGACAAAATAAAAATACTTGCCTCAGAATCTGAGAAATCCAGATCGTCTTTGGCTTCAGCCACATACAGTCTCTTTGTCAGGCTATTTGCTTTTTCAATATCCCTTCCAAATACCTCGGTGATGGTATGCCCTGCATCCTCCAATGCCGGCCCCAAATGCCATGCGACATTCCCGGTTCCCAGTATCGCTATTTTATATTTCATGATTGAAAGATAGGAATATATGGAATTTCGTAAGTGCCATACTGATTCAAATCTTCAAAAAGATTTAGATCCAACCTGCCATTGTGCAACAGTATCCATCAATATCTAATCCCGAAAAAATCGGGACAAGTCATCTATCAATATCCATATATGGTAAATACGGGATTAAATAACATCTAGCGTATGAAAAAGGGATAATCAAAAAAATAAGGTTAATCCTTATTCCAATCCTTTATCCCGCATTTTACTGAATTCATCATACCTTCTGTAAATGGCTACACTAAAGCCGATCAACATAATAATGGTACCGATCCAAAGGATATTGATCTGAGGTTTTACAATTGCTTTCAATACCACGTAATCTTTTTGATACCTATTGACTTTAAATGAAAATTTATTGGATTCCGGAAGAATGTTTTCAAGTTCCACTTTCACACCCAACTCGTTGTCCACGGAAGGAATTCTGCCAACTTGATTTCCTCTTATGATGAATATGGGCTCAAGTCTTTTTTCCTTGTCATAATCCATCACCACAAGTTTGGCTTTGACTGCCACATCACCTTCTTTCAGTTCAATTCCATCCAGTTCGGTAAGCACTTCCCCGCTTTCAAATGTGGTTACAAAATCCGAAATGTAAAACGTCTCTCCGGGTGATACCTCGAAGAATTCATCTTCTCTCCACTCGGGATCCTCATAGTCATTGATGGCCGAGACAAAAGTGTAAAGATCCCTGTTTACAAATCTTCTTGAATCAGGAGAGGAAATAAGACCCATCGAGCTGTTGAACTGGGACATAGGATTCAGGGAAAACTTGTACACATCATCTTTGAAATAGTCAATTTGAAAGTAATCGTTCTCCTCCAATATCAGCGTAACCTTTTCTCCCTTTTTGAAATAGGTCCTTCCTCTTGCTGTGATATCCTCTAAAGCAATCGCTTCATTGGTATTGTCAGTTGACTTCAGAAGATTGACATTGACATAGCCGGGAACCCCCTCAACCTTTTTCTGCCTTCCCCTGTAGATTGCTGTAAATTCTTTGATCTGTGTGGGTTTGTTGATCCACAGCAATACGTGTTCTTTATTCAGTTCATCCTCCCAACTGTTGCTGTAGGTCAGTCCTGACATATTAAAGGAAATGATTTCGGAATAGCCGGATGAAAACATCACCCCGATCAATATCAGGCCCAAGCCGATATGTGCCAAGGAACCACCTGCCAATTTAAAGGTTGTCTTTTTGATCAACTTGGTCAGGATTGTCGCATTGGCCACTATGGTAAATGTGGCGGCCAATACCACGATGATATAGGCAAGGTCATATACTTTGCCAAAGACAATGATCACTGCTGACAATATTACAGATATGATATAAGGCATGACCAAAGCCTCCCTAAGCATTTTTCCATCTATTTTATTCCACCAAAAAAACTGCCCAACCGCGGTAAGCAAAGCCAGGACGACAGCAAACCAAAGTTGGAATTTTGTATAAAACCCTACCTGATCTGCAGGTGGTGCCATATTGGAAATCCCACCTAAACTTTCCACGATGGCATTCCAAACAGGAATGGAAGTCGGAAGAATAACCTGAAAAGCCATTAGGGATAAGGTAATGGCGCCGATAAAAATCCAGAATTCCCTGGAATATACTGAAGCTTCTTTCTCAGAAGTCGGAATATTCTTCCAGTTTTTTGCAGCAAGGAAAACAGCAACAAAAAGAAAAAACAACATATATATCAACAATTGGCCTGACAGACCTAAGTCGGTAAATGAATGGACTGAAGAATCTCCCAACACCCCACTTCTAACCAGGAATGTGGCGTAAAGTACCAATATAAAAGAAGCAATGACCAAAACTATGGATGACTTCAAAGCAGTACTGCTTTTCTTAAATGTTATCATCGTATGAATGGCAGCAATCATAATTAGCCAGGGTACATAAACGGCATTTTCCACAGGATCCCAGTTCCAATAGCCACCAAAGTTCAAAGTGACATAAGCCCAATAGGCTCCCATAATGATCCCCATTCCCAAAATCATGGCGGAGAAAATTGCCCAAGGCAAGGCAGGGCGCACCCACTCGGAATATTTTTTGGTGGCCAGTCCTCCTATTAAGAAAGCAAATGGCACCAAGGTGGATGCATAACCCAGAAAGAGCGTTGGGGGATGTATTACCATCCAGATATTTTGGAGCAATGGATTAAGGCCTGTACCGTCTTCTGGTACGAAATCAGGATTGATCTGGAATATCGGTGCACTCATGGCATCCCTCAAAAGGATAAAAGGAGAACTTCCGATTTTCAAATCCCCAATCACAACACCCAAAATCATCGAAACCAGGAAAGCCTGGACCAATGCAAATACAACCATTACCGGACCTTCCCAGAATTTATTGGTATGTATTAGGATCAATCCCAATACCACATTCCAAAAAATCCAAAGTATAAATGCGCCTTCCTGGCCTTCCCAAAAACTGGAAATCATATAATGAACAGGCAGTGCTTTGGAAGAATGCGAATAAGCATAGAAATATTCAAATCTATGGTTATAGATGATTTCAAAAAGGGAAATGGCAATTGTGACACTCGCCAGGGAGTGGATATAAAAGACTGCCCGGCTAAAGCGTTTCCAATTCGCTTTTTCCATTTCAGGCGCAATGGTGTATTGATAATAAGAGTAGGCTGCAACAACCGCACTGACAAAAGCCAATATTACTGCAAAGTGGCCTAAATTACCGGCAAAGGTATTGATCATGGTTACGCTGATAAATGGGTGTATTCATTACATGCTCGCATTGCTGACTTCTGTTTCCTGATATTTGGAAGGGCATTTCATCAGGATTTTGTCCGCTACAAACAGGTCAGGGTTTTTATAGGAACCGATCACTACTACCTGTTCGGCCCGGGAAAAATCCGCAGGTACAGGCTCATTGTAAAAAACTTTCTGTTCAGTTCCGGCATTGTCAACCATCAAAAAATAAAAAGATGTTTTGTCCTGATTGACTTCTATACCTTCCACTGTTCCTGAGATGCTTTTTTTCAATTGTCCTACCACATGAATGGATTTGTCGTTTCCTTTCATTTTCAGATCCCTGGCGGTTGCGAAACTTTCATAAGTACTCGCATCCCCAATCATTGACATGATGATAATGATGGCCACCCCAATGATTCCCAAACCGATTATATGTCCTTTTTTCATAATTTAAATTTTCCTTTCCACATTAAGAAAGTGAATGATATAAGCTATTGTGGTTAATCTCTTAATAGTTTTTCCAGTTTACCCACCTTCTTGTCAGTAGCAATTACATAAACCAATATTCCACCAAAAACAATCCCGATGATTCCAACCAGGACGTATATTTTTCCTTCAGAGCGCATGGTATCGGCCATTTCAACCCTGGAGTTTTGGTAATCATCTTCTGTGATGGCAATTTTCTCCTGGGCCATACCCTGAAGACTCATCAACAGAAACAATATTATAAACCATTTTTTCATGATACTTGATTTATCAATCTATCTTCAACTTTTCTTTCTATTCTTCTCAATCGGATCCTTACCGTAGCCATCCAAGTACCCATCAGTGTCCATCCGATAATCGCCGGATAGAAAACCATCCTCAATTTACTGTCAAGGTCATAAGCATTGAATCCGGGATTGCCCCCATTGCCGGGATGAAGACTGTCCGTCAATCTTGGCAATACAAAGATCAAAGGTATAAAAGCTGCAAATGCAAAAATGTTATACACTGCGCCGATTCTAGCCCTTTGGTGTACATCCGTGAGGGAATTTCGCAGAATCAGGTAGGCAAAGTACATCAACAGCCCGATCGCAGAAGCATTCTGTTTTGGGTCACCGCTCCAATAGTCTCCCCAGGTAAATTTTGCCCAAAGCATCCCCGTCAAAATTCCTAATACTCCGAACAATATTGCTGCATTTGTAAATTCAATGGCGACGTCATCATTTTTAAGATCATTGGTCTTTAGGAATCTGATGCTGAAAACGACCGATACCCCCAACATCAGGATCATTCCAAACCACATGGTGACATGGAAATATAAAGCCCGGATGGTTTCGTTGAGAATGGGTAATCGAGGTACATCAAGGAGAAGTCCTGCTGTGATGGTGTATGCCAATAAGACGATAGTGAGGATTTTCCACCAGCTTTTTTTCATT
>NZ_JBGTCA010000008.1:0-4766 GCF_041749095.1 Aquiflexum sp.
GTGAATACCAAATATTATGACCCATCTATTAAAGTTGCCCAATATAACAGCAGCCATGTTGAGAAAGCAGATTTCGTGGTTTTGGATAATGCTACCCTAGGATATAATTTTAATCTAGGACAAGGCAGAAATGTTTCCAGATTGAGGGCATTCTTAGCTGTGCAGAATCCATTTATGTTTACTGGATATACAGGAGTTGATCCAGAAGTTCGATATGTGGATACAGAGTCGAATAATGATCCATTGGCACCAGGTATCGAGCGTAGAGCAACGTATTTCACTACTACTATCACCACTCTTGGTTTAAACATCAGTTTCTAAGCTAAAAAATAAAGATCTATGAAAAATTTAATAAACATACGATACTTCCTGATTGGCCTGGGAATGAGTTTCTTCTCAACTTCTTGTGTTGATTTGGAGGAACAATTATTTAGTCAAGTCTTAGCGGAAGATTTCTTTCAGAACGAGGAGGAATTTATTTCGGCATTGGGTGCTGCCTACAGTTCTTTGGGTGGTATAGGGAATAGTGGGAGTCTTTGGTCCATCAATGAAATATCCTCAGATGCAATAGTGGTCTCCCATAAAGGCGGTGATTGGTTTGATGGGGGTCAGTGGCTTCAATTGCACCAACATGACTTTCAAATTGATAATCCCTTTTTCCAAAATTCGTGGAATTTTCTATTCGGAGGTATCAATACCTGTAACAGGTTGATATTCACTTTTGAAGGATCAACCAATCCCATTGCTACGACATTTATAGCAGAATTGCGGGCTTTGCGGGCATTGTACTATTATTGGGCAATGGATGCTTTTGGGAATGTACCTTTAGTGACTGACTTTAATGATTTAGAATCTCCTGCGACTAGACCTAGGCAGGAAATTTATAATTATATCCTCACCGAATTAAATGAGATCATTCCTTTATTGCCAGTTGCAAAGGATGCTTCTACTTCTGGAAGAATGACCAGATGGTCTTGTTTGATGATCCGGATGAAGATGTACCTCAATGCGGAGGTTTACACCGGAACAGCACAATGGGCTTTGGCTGCTGCTGATGCAGAAGAGATCATTAACTCTGGAAAATACAGCTTGATGCCAGTTTATCGGGATAACTTTATAATCAACAATATAAATTCAACAGAAAATATTTTTGTCTATCCTTATGACAAAGTTTTCGCAAGAGGATTTAATTGGGTGATGATGACCTTGCATATTGCCAGTCAGTCAACCTACAACTTAACCCAACAACCATGGAACGGTTTTCAGACCGTGGAGGAATTTTATAACTCCTATGTTGATCCTGTGAGAAATCCGGGGGTACAAGGGCTGGTTTGGAAGGGTTTAGCACAGGAACGAACACCAGGTACAATTGATGGAAGGTTGACCAATTTCTTGGTTGGTCCCCAATTTAGAGCTGATGGGTCGAGATTGGAAGATCCGGGTGTAGAAGCTAATGACCCGGATGGTCCTCCAATTACATTCATGCCTTTCCTAAATGAAGTTTCGCCGGGAGGTTTGAGGCAAGCTGGAGCCAGAATTGGTAAATATGAATTTGAAAGAGGTGGTACTGATAACATGAGCAATGATTTTGTGATCTTCAGATTGTCAGATGCAATCCTTACCTTGGCAGAGGCCAAATTCAGACTTGGACAAACTGCCGAAGCCCTTGCGTTGGTAAATCAAATCAGGGAGAGAGCAGGAAATCTTAATCCATATACTACACTCACCGAACAAAATCTATTTGATGAAATGGGAAGAGAAAAGTTTGCAGAAATGACCAGAAGACAGGATCTGATCAGATTCAAAAAGTATGGGGAAGCTTGGTGGCCGTTCCAAGGAATGAACCGTCCAAAGAGAGTCCATGCTCCAGGTAGCCATTGGGAATTGTTCCCTATTCCCGATCCACAGTTATTAGCCAATCCTAGATTGACTCAAAACCCAGGTTATAATTAAAAACTAATTCAACAATTTATAGAGCAAGCTGAGATGTTTATTTCAGCTTGCTTTTTTATTTTCTATCCTCAATAAAAAGAGAAAATTAACCGGAACGATTGAAGTATTTATGAAAAATCATATACTTGAACTTCATTCCAAAACGATCAAATCATAATGAATTTTAGTTTAAAAAGAATGTTCCATTCTATATATAGCGTGCTGAAAAACAATATCCCAACAGTAATTATCATTGGATGGATGATCAGTATGCAGGCGTGTGACTCGCCTTCCTTTAAGTTTGGGGAGGACAAAATCAGCCAAACAGACAGCTTGTTCTTTGGCATTCATTTAGGTATGGACCAAAAGAATTTCTTTGACCTGTGTGCCGAACTCAATAGAAAGCAGATCATTACCCAAGGATCAGGTGGTAGTACCAATGTGGAATATAGAATAAAGAACGATTTTGACAATGAGGTCAGCATGCGCTTTTTTCCAACTTTTATTGACAACAAGGTTTATGAAATGCCAGTAACCTACTCGTATATAGCATGGGCACCATGGAACAAAAAATATTGGGCAGACAGCCTTTTGGAAAAGTTACTTGTAAAATACAAAGAATGGTATGGAGAAGATTTCAAATTGATCAATCATCCCACTCAGGGAAAGGTATACTATAAAATAGACGGAAAAAGAAGGATAAACCTTTTTGTCAAAGATGAACAATTTGTCCAGGCAGTCTTCACTGATCTTAAAGTAGAAAAAAGATTGAAAGAGGAATTTGAAGAAAGCTTGGAAGAGAGAGAGGGTAATTGAGGTGAGATTGTCTTGACATAAAAAAAACCGACGTATGATAGTCGGTTTTTTTATTAATAGCCTCGACAAGAATCCCTGCCAGCAGGCAGGGAATTTGTATCTAAAGTTTATGAAACTTCTATAATTGGACTAAATTATAATGTTTCCATAAAGCTGGAAGATGGATTGGACTTTAGCCATTTTTCAACTTTGTTAACCTTTGAATTTTTTGTAAGGCAGCTTGACTGATTTTCCGAAATTTTATTGCCCCTTTGGGGCAATAGTCATTCAAGAGCGTTGATTCAATCATCCAAATCACCGGAACTTCCTGCTGCATAATACAGGAATTACTTTATTTTTAAGTCATGCTATTTTTTGTAATCTGGACATGAACAGTCACCGCATGATGATTTCCATCATCAGTCAAAGGAAAAACGTTTCCAATTCCTTGTTTATCTCCCATTTTCCACCTAGAACCCTCTTCACCTTCTTCTTGGAAAACGGTGAATTTATAAGTTGATTGGCCAAATTGGTAATGTACAGTAACAGAAGGCCAAAATAGAGGAAAACACGGATTGAACTGTAAATGATCATTTTGTAGGTCCAGTCCTACTAATGAGCTTGTTATAAACTGGTACATCCATCCTGATGAACCAGTATACCAAGTCCAACCTCCCCTCCCTTTATGGGAAATATTTGCATATACATCTGCTGCCATTACATATGGCTCAACTTTATAAACCTGACTTTTCCCCGAATCTGATCCATGGTTTATTGGTTGTATCATGCTGAACAACTCCCATACCTTTTCCCTGTCCTTCAGTTGTGCGAATGCCATCAGGGTCCAGATCGCTGCATGCGAATACTGACCGCCGTTTTCTCTGACACCGGGAACATAACCTCTGATATAACCGGGATTTGGACCTTTTTTATCAAATGGAGGATCCAACAATTGGATCAGATTCATATCTCTCCTGACCAGATGTTGATCAAGTGAGGCCATGGCCGTCTGCTGCCGCTGCTCACTTACTGCACTGGAAAGGACTGACCAGCTTTGCGCAATGGCATCAATCCTGCATTCCTCGTTTTCTTTTGAACCAAGGGGACTCCCATCATCAAAATAGGCACGTCGGTACCACTCTCCATCCCAGCCCCCAGTTTCTAAATTGGATTGCAGCCTATGAGCTGCATTTTTGCAATATTCAGCAAATTGGGTATCTCCATATTCCATCGCCACTGGATTAAACCGCTCCAATACATCATAAAGAAAAAATCCCAGCCAGACACTTTCTCCTTTGCCTTTGATGCCTACACGGTCCATGCCATCGTTCCAATCACCGGACCCAATAAAGGGCAATCCATGTTCCCCAAAATGAAGGCTGTGCCTGATAGCCCTGACACAATGCTCATATAAAGAAGCAGAAAAGTTTCCACTAGCAGGCAGATCATAGAAGGATTCCTCCTCCTGATAAAGTGGCCGGCTTTCCAGAAAACCTACGGTTTCATTCAATAGATCTTTATCCCCTGTGGCAGCAATATATCGAGAAACCACAAAAGGCAACCACAGCATGTCATCAGAGCAACGTGTCCGGACACCTCTTCCTTCAGGAGGATGCCACCAATGCTGCACATCACCCTCCACAAACTGCCTTGATGCACTTAACAATATTTGCTTTCTTGCCAGACTGGGTTGCGTATTTAATACTGCCAACACATCCTGTAGCTGGTCTCTAAATCCAAAGGCACCTCCAGACTGATAGAATCCACTCCTGGCGAATATCCGACAAGCTATTGTCTGATACATCAGCCAACCATTCGCTAAAATATTTAGTGCCTTATCAGGAGTTTCCACCTGAACCGCACCCAAAACTTCTTTCCAATATTTCTGAACCTGAATAAGTGAATTCCAAACATCATCACTGGTATTGAATCACATCTGGTTACTTTCGTGGACAAGGATTCTCCCATAAAATTTATTGTTCTGGAGTTAAAAAACCGGTCTGGAAGAGAGCGTGAAATATCTGCTACCGGGTTTATGG
>NZ_JBGTCA010000009.1:0-17472 GCF_041749095.1 Aquiflexum sp.
GTAAGGCTGTTCCTCCATGACCTCTTTCATTTCTTGTTTGATCACTTCTCTTTGAGTATCTACACCAATTTGGTCGATTTTTGCATGAAGCATTCTTTCAGACTCAAGATACAAAGCCAATTCCAATTGATTGGATGGTAAAATCTCGTAATAGAAGGTGAAATCTAAGCTGGTCCCAGCATTCAGCGTTCCCCCTGAAGATTGAACAATCTGGGCAAACTGACCCCTCTCAATATTTTCTGAACCTTCAAACATCAAATGCTCAAAGAAATGTGCATAACCAGTCTTTTGAGGATTTTCGTTTTTGGATCCAACATGGTAAAAAACATTATTGGCAACTATAGGCGTACTGTTGTCCTGATGCATGATGACATGCAGGCCATTATCCACGGTAAACTCCCGGAATTCAATTTTATTCTGGGCAGTGGAGGAGAGTATAATAAAAACTCCCAACAAAAGCGACAAGATTGGTTTTTTCATAATCATTGGTTTTCGTTTAATCATAGATATTGTACTGTTGAGCAATAATTTTGTTCAGACAGATTGTTTAATAGCGTATTTTAAATGATGAATGCTGTTTATTTTAAAAAACGGTGGAAAAATATAATTATATGGTTTGACAAACAAATATTGTAACTAATTTTTCATTTTAGAGATAACCTGATCTAATCCAAATTCCCATAATGTCAAGGTGGACATAGCTTTATACTTTTAAAAGATTATTTTGCAGTTTCATTCTTCCTTTTTAATAAAGGATACCTTAAGCAACCATTTTGGCATAGAAGACGGAAAATATCAAATTAAGTGGCAAATAGAAATCAATATGAACTCTCTTCTTGCTCTGCTTTTTTGCTGTCCTCTTTGCGCTGAAAGTACAACCCTACTGTCAAGGCAATGATCGCTCTGACATATAATGTTGCACCTCCGAGTTTCAATAACCATTGATCAATGGTCATTTTGAAAATGAAAATCTCCAACATGAAATCTACCAGGTTGATCGCAAGAAATAAAAGTAAAGCTTTGATGACGAGTTTTTTACCTGATATGATCATATGGGTTATTGTTGTTTGGCCATATAATCTAGCTAAAAATCCGAGAATTAACAAATTTTAATTATCGGCAACTAATCTACTCACCTAATTTTCTTCTTTTTTGTGGCTGACGACGGATGTCCGATAACTGAAAAAAAGATGAATTATTACTCAAATAAGTCCGCAATAAATTTAGCTTCTTAACTGATAAAAGTGGAAAACCACAAATTACCTCAAGGATTCAACCTTGCCAACACCTCTTTCGCTTCATGCCATTTCAACCTTGGCCCAAATTGGCTCACTATCCTGGAACTTGCCATAGAGGCCAATTTTCCACTTGAAGCGTAATTGTGACCATTAGTGATCCCATACATAAATGCTCCTGCAAACATATCCCCTGCCCCATTGCTGTCAATAGCTGTGGTTTTGTAGGGTTCGATATCAATGAATGTATCTCCATCAAATATCATTGCCCCGTTTTTACCCTGGGTAATGATAAAATGCTTGGCTGCTTTTTTGAGTTCTTCCCTTGCTTCTAAGATGTTATCTTTTCCTGTGAAAAGCATTGCCTCTTCTTCATTGGCAAAAAGCAGGTCAACACTTGGCCCTATTACATCTTCAAAATTCGCCTTGAAATATTTCACCATTGCAGGATCCGAAAACGTCAGGGCAACTTTAGTTCCCGCTGCTTCTGCTGTCTTTTTAGCATGCATCATGGCCTCCTTTCCATTCGGTGAAGTCACCAAATATCCTTCAATAAACAAATACTTGGAATCCTTGATGGCTGCCTCGTTGACATCCTTAACAGAAAAGTTTTGGGTAATACCCAAGAAGGTATTCATGGTCCTTTCCGAGTCATCTGTCACCATGACGAGACATTTTCCTGTGATTCCTTCTTCGAGCTTTTCCGGATTGAGGTTGTTGTCCACACCCGAATCCTTCATGTCCTGAACAAAAAAATGTCCCAATTCATCATCGGCCACTTTACAACAATAGTAAGAATTTCCCCCAAATTGACTGACTGCAATTACCGTATTGGCGGCTGAACCACCACATTGTTTTTTTGCTTCTGCAGTATCGATTACAGACATCAGGGCATTTTGCCTCTCTTCATCGACCAATGTCATCAGTCCCTTTTCAACTTCATTGTCCAAAAAAAATTGGTCGGTCACTTTGAATTCAATATCAACCAATGCATTTCCTATTCCTGTTACGTCGTATTTTTTCATTTTTTATTTTAGATCTTAGATTGTAGATTTTATATTTTACACCCAAGTCGATTGTTTTCTCTAACCCTATATTTTTTTTTAAAATTAATTAATCGAAAATCCGGTGTCGTTCAAAGGGTTTGGTTCTGTCAAATAGATACCGGTAGGTGTGATGAGTTTTATAGATGACGGCATTTAGCTGTTCACAAACCCGCATCATTTTTGGATTGAAATCACCGATCCAGTTCATTTCCAATGTTTCGTATTTGAATTCCTTTGTGAAGGCAAGGGTATCCCTATATTCCATAATCATGGCACTTTCAACACCCTTGGCCTGAAATTCGGGAATCACACCAAAAACCAAACCGAGCATTTTGTTCGGGGGATTGAAGGTCTTGTGCCATAGAAATTTCAATTTTCCGAAAAGATCCATTTTACCATTTACATATTTAAAAATCTGATTGATTTCAGGGATATTGATGAAAAAGGAAATGGGTTCATCTTTGTGAAAACCAAAATAAATCAGCCTCGGATCAATTATGGGCTGCATCTTTCCGAACATCAATTTAGTTTCTTTTAGTGACAAAGACTTGCCCATGTGTTTGGCCCAGGCTTTATTGTACACAGTCATAAAGTACTCAGGTGCCTTTTCTTTCAACTCTTTTCCCTTCATATACCTAAAAGAAAAATCCGGATCCTTTCTGATGGCCTTTGACCTTTCCTCCATTTTCGGATCAAAAACAGGATCCTTCACCCTCCTCATGTAAGTATATTGTTTGAAATAAATCTCAAACCCATACGCCTCAAAAAAGCTTTGATAATAATCAAAATTCCATGGCATGTTGTAATTGGGTTCCGTATATCCATCGACTAATAAACCCCACCACTTGTCCCTTTCCCCAAAATTCACAGGGCCATCCATAGCTTCCATACCATGTTCCTTCAACCAATTTTTACCCGTATCAAAAAGAAGAAAGGCTGTCTTTTGATCATTGATACATTCAAAAAAACCCAAACCACCGGTTGGCTGCTTTTCTTTCCATTTGGGGTTAATGAATGCGGCTATCCTGCCGATAATATTTCCATTATCATCTTTGAGTAACCATCTCCTCGATTTGGCCCCCTGTCTGAACAGTTTGTTGGTCTCAGGATGAAAAAGTCCTTCAATATCCTTGTCAAGTGGTCTTATCCAATTTTTTTCATATTTATATAGCCTGACGGCCATTTCCAAAAATTCTTTTTCCTCAACACTACTGTTAACTTCCAGTAATCTCATACTTGATGATTTGGTTACCAAGGGCTAAAAATAGCGAGTTTAATTTAATGGGCAAAGTACAAAACTCCATCTACAAATTTCCAAGAGCAAAAATTTGAAACAAAAACAAAACTCTTTTCAGTAAGCAATTTACCTCTTCGGTGCCAAATTTGGGTAATCCGTGATGATTCCATCTACACCCATATCGAGTAATTTTTCCATTAGCTCGGTGGTATTGACTGTCCAAGGGATTACTTTCATTCCTTTTTGGTGAAGTTGGGCCACTATCTCTTTTGTAAGGGCAGGGAAAAAAGGTGAATAAATCTGAGGTTGAAAACCCAATTTCTCCAATTGTTCATTTGATTTGGCTGCATGTTCTACCAACATCGCCAATGTTACTTTAGAATATGCTTGGTGCATGTACTGCAAAACCCTGAAATCAAAGGATTGGATGTTCACACGGCTCCAGTCGAGTTTTTCATCAATTAATTGATAAACGAGGTCAGAAAATTCCTTTGGCGCAGGATGGTAAATACCATCTCCATCGGGACTGCTTTTGATCTCAATATTATAATTGGGCTTTGGCAATCCCAAATCGGAAACATACTTTTCCACCACATCAATCATATCCGACAGCCTTGGCTTGGTTACATGAAATTTGACTTGTTGGGTGAATCCAGAATGAAATTTAGTACCACAGTCATACTGTAATACATCATCAAATGTCATTTGATAAATATTATGCGATTTGTCACCGGAAGGAATTTCACTCCCATCAGGTTTCAAACATATCACCGGATTCATATAAGGTTCGTGGGAGACTATGATCTGACCGTCCTTGGTCACCGCAAGATCCAACTCCAAGGCAGTCACCCCTAAATCCAAAGCCTTGATCATCGCAGGAATGGTATTTTCCGGCATCAATCCCCTGGAACCACGATGGCCTTGGAGATCATAAGAAAATTGGGCGCTGACAGTAGACAAATTAATGAGGATTGTAAAAATGATTAAAACTGATTTTTTCATTTTATTTTTCTTGGAAATTTATGGCAATACAAGGTCAAAGCCAAAATTTGGAGGTTACTATATCAATAATTTTTTAACTATGAACATCCCAACCTTTAACTGAAAAGAGAGCAAACTAATCTTGCCCATCTTTGATTTCAGTTCATGCCAACATCGGTCATCGGTCATCCGACATTGGTTTCTAACAACAACGGAAATTAGGCAACTGCAATCAATCCAGGTAATTACTAAATTCAAACCACCTCACCATATAAATCAAATTCAGTGGCTTCGTTGATTTTTACATTGACAAAATCCCCTACCCTGCAATAGTGCTTTGAGGCATCGATCAAAACCTCGTTGTCCACTTCCACTGAGTCAAACTCTGTCCTCCCAACAAAAAAGCCATTTTCCTTTTTGTCAATCAAAACTTTGAATTCCATACCCACTTTTTGTTGATTGAGGTCATAGGAGATCTGTTCCTGAATCTCCATGAGGTGATTGGCCCTTTCCTGTTTTACTTCCGCAGGGATAATGTCCTCCATAGAGTGGGCATGGGTATTTTCTTCATGGGAATAAGTGAATACACCTAATCGTTCAAATTTCATTCTTTCCACAAAATCCACCATCTCCTGAAATTCAGATTCTCCTTCACCGGGATGGCCTGCGATCAAAGTCGTTCTGATGGCAATCTCAGGAATCAGGTCTCTAATGGAATGGATCAATTCCTCTTGTTTTTCCCGTGTAGTTCCTCTTCTCATGGTTTTCAATACAGAGGTAGAACCATGCTGAAGTGGGATATCCAGGTAATTGCAGATGTTCGACCTTTCTTTCATCACCTCAATCACATCCATCGGAAATCCTGTCGGATAGGCATAATGCAGCCTTATCCATTCAATTCCTTCCACATCAGAAAGGTTTCTAAGTAGATCCGCCAAGTTTCTTTTCTTGTAAAGATCGAGTCCGTAATATGTGGAATCCTGGGCGATCAGTAAAAGCTCTTTGGTTCCATTGGCAGCTTTATGTTGTGCCTCTTTGACCAATTCTTCAATTGGACGTGAGATATGACCTCCACGCATCAAAGGGATAGCGCAAAATGAACAAGGCCTGTCACAACCTTCGGAGATTTTCATGTATGCATAGTGGGCATTGTGGGTCAAAAGTCTTTCGCCTACCAATTCATGTTTATAATCTGCTTTGAATTTTTTTAGCAATGCAGGCAAATCCCTTGTTCCAAAATAGGCATCCACTTGGGGGATTTCCTTTTCCAGATCATCTTTGTATCGCTGTGAAAGGCATCCTGTGACGTAAACTTTGTCAACCAATCCCTGTTCCTTGGCATCTACATATTGTAATATGGTATCAATGGATTCCTGCTTTGCATTGTCGATAAAGCCACAGGTATTAATGATGATGATATTGTTGTCCTGCTTATTGGATTCATGGGAGGCATCTATTCCGTTCCCTTTCAACTGTGTCAAAAGCACCTCGGAATCGACTAGATTCTTGGAGCAACCCATGGTGATGATATTGACTTTGTCTTTTTTTAATGTTCTCGCTTTCACTGTATTCCTGTATTTGGGTGCAAAGGTAGGGAAAATTGGGGTTTTTAGATTGGAAGGATGATAATTGGAAGATTGGAAAATTGTAAAATTGTAAAATTAAGTTCGACCACAAAAGCCTCTTGTTTAAAAAATGCTTATTAGAGGAGTTTTGAAAGAGTATCTGTCCTTATTTTGAATGAATGAGAAAACCTCGCTTCGATTTTCGGGTTATAAACTTCTCTCCACGATAATTATCGGGATCGAAGTGACAAGGACACGGCTTCTTGAATCTTGGTCTTGGCTCTGGTTTCTTGGCTCTCGCATCTCGGCTCTCGCATCTCGTCTCTCCTTCTTCCTCCTAATACCCCGTAATCTCCTTCAGCAACCTAAAAAATCCCTTTTTCCGATCAGAGTTGGTTCCCCAATCTACCGGGACACTTTGATAGCCCTGCTCAAAACCTTCATCTTTCATCCGATAATCAAAAAGCCCCCATGAGGCATAAGCGGAAACGGCAGCAACGAAATTGTTCCAGTCTTTGTCAAAGTTAAAATGATCATCTTCATTAAAGAGAATAGGCATTGGGCGGTATCCTTCCACTTCTTTGGTCTTATTTACCATCTCCACTATTTTATCTGGGTTGCTGACTCCATTCCCGTGAAGTAATATAAAATCTGAAACCTTGACCACAGATGATTTGGGGATGGACGCACCTTTATAACTTGTACTCACATAGAATCTAAAACCATTTCTTTTGATGTTTTTTGCCAATGTGATCAACTCATGAACCCTTTCAGGTTTCAAGATATCGTGGTCATAGGCATTTACATCACACTCATTATTGATTTCGATCAGGACATTTCTGTAGCCATTTTTATGTAACCAATCAGTGGCATTTTGAACAGCGGCAACAACTGCCTTTTCATCTTCTAACCTTTGGTCCTGTCCGAAATAAAAATATCCGACTATCGGAACCATTCCCAATTCATCTGCTTTATCAAGGATTTTTTTCAAACGCTTCATAAAAGAATCTCTCAATTTTCCTTTTTCGGTAAAGGCAGAATTGTGCCAAGGCTGACTTTGGGAATATCCGAAAGGACTGCCTCCCTGCAAATTGATGGTAAAGGAAAGTAAACCGTGTCTTTTCCATTCTGCCATGTTGGCAATAAACTCATCCGTGTTTCTCTCCGGATCCCATTTCCCGGTATCAGGATATTCCCAATTGGAAACCGTCTCAGGATTGAGGTCATCAAAAATTCCCTGCACCATCCTAGAATTCATTAACAGCCCCTCTATCGGTTTACCATTCCAAGTCCTTCCCTCATAAGTCGGTTTACTATTGACATAAAATTTATCCCCTTTGATTTCCACGGTTGTTTTCCTTTCATGTGGAAAAAGGTCTGAGAAATAGGTGAAATTAAAGAGGAATAAGAATAGGATTGATTTTATAAGAGTCATATTAAAGGTTTTTATGGAATAAGATATTGTATATTAATCCTTTAAGTTAAAACATTTTTCGGTCAAAAAATAAAAGATAATTCAATCGTCAATTCCTAAGCAGTTGAAACCCGAATTCCAATATTACTCAAATATTAATTTTAGGAGATTTTTTTGGTTTTAATTTAAAGAAGCCTTAATGATTTATTTGCTTTTGGGCAGGGCTTTCTTTCTACTTTTGAGCACGTACAGCAAACGAACATTTTTTCATAAACCTTGCATACTTTTAGGCGTCGATGTGAATCGACGCCTTTGCTGTTTTTAGGGAATTGGAATAACTTGTCCGCCGTGGTGGATTGAAAAATTGGAAAATTGGAAGATTAACTAGACTCGTTCTTGACTATCTTTTGGGAGAATAAGTTCTTTGCCCTAATTTGGTATCCAAATTTAGCCTACTATGACCAACCCATCTACCCAAACACCCGAAATGATTTTTGAAAGGAAAGATTATGTCGATCACACTTTGATCAAACTTTATGAATCTCTTCTGATGCCAAGAAGGATTGAGGAGAAAATGCTAATCCTACTTAGGCAAGGCAAAATCTCAAAATGGTTTAGCGGTTGGGGACAGGAGGCCATTTCTATCGGTGCGTTAAATGCCTTGGCTGAGGACGAGTATATCCTTCCCATGCATAGAAACCTGGGAATTTTTACTGGCAGAAATCTACCACTGGAAAAACTCTTCGCCCAATTTCAGGGAAAAAAATCAGGTTATACCAAAGGCCGGGACAGGTCATTTCATTTTGGAACCAACGAGCACCACATTGTAGGTATGATCTCCCACTTGGGTCCCCAAATGGCCATTGCAGATGGCATTGGTTTGGCCCACAAGTTATCCAAGGAAAATAAAGTGACCTTGGTTTTTACCGGAGATGGGGCCAGTTCAGAAGGTGATTTCCATGAAGGGCTTAATGTCGCAGCAGTCTGGAAACTTCCTGTGATTTTTGTGGTGGAGCACAATGGCTACGGTCTTTCTACTCCAAGTGAGGAGCAGTTTGCTTTCAAATATTTTACAGAAAAGGGACCCGGATACGGTATGGAAACTGTCAGGGTGGATGGTAATAATGTATTGGAAGTCTATAATACCATCAAAGGTCTTGCGGAAGATATACGGAAGAATCCAAGACCAGTACTGGTAGAAGCCATCACCTTCAGAATGCGGGGTCATGAGGAAGCTTCAGGAACCAAATATGTCCCAAAAGATCTGATGTCGACTTGGGCTTTGAAAGATCCTGTGGATAATTATGAAAGGTTTTTGGAGGAGTCAGGGGTTTTGGATTCCGAAACAAAAGAAAAAATCAACAAGAAAATCAAAGATGCCATCAATAAAGGTTTGGAAAAGGCATTTGCTGAAGAAAGCGTTCAACCTGACACTGCAGAGGAGCTTTCCGATTTATTCTCTCCTTTCGAACAAAAAGTCATTTCACCTTCATCCGACAAAGTCACAGAAAAAAGATTCATTGATGCCATTTCGGATGGATTGAGGCAATCCATGGAAAAATATCCCAACCTTATTTTGATGGGGCAGGATATTGGTACCTATGGCGGGGCATTTAAAATTACCGATGGGTTCAAAGATGAATTTGGTGGGGAGCGGGTGAGGAATACCCCGCTTTGCGAAAGCGCCATACTAGGGGCAGCCTTGGGGCTTTCCATCAAAGGTTATAAATCGATGGTGGAGATGCAGTTTGCGGATTTTGTCTCCGTCGGCTTCAATCAGATCGTGAACAACCTGGCAAAAATCCATTACCGATGGGGACAGAAGGCAGATGTGGTAGTAAGGATGCCCACGGGTGCAGGAGTTGCCGCAGGACCTTTCCATTCCCAATCCAATGAGGCTTGGTTTTTTCATACTCCGGGATTGAAAATCGTATATCCCTCCAATCCCTATGATGCCAAAGGGTTGCTCAATGCAGCTTTTGAAGACCCTAATCCGTACCTGTATTTCGAGCACAAAGCATTGTACCGTTCCATTTCAGAGCGCATTCCCGATGATTATTACACCGTGGAAATAGGCAAGGCCAATATGGTCGAAGAAGGTGAGGCAATAAGCGTCATCACTTATGGCATGGGAGTTCATTGGGCGAAAGCTGCAATTCAGGAACTTGGTATTTCTGCCGATATTTTGGATTTAAGGACTCTGCTTCCTTGGGATAAAGAGGCTGTGGAAAAAACGGTCAGAAAAACAAGCAAAGTGATTTTCCTGCAGGAAGATTGCCTGACAGGTGGAATCGGTGCAGAAATCTGTGCCTGGATTTCGGAAAACTGTTTTGAATATTTGGATGCTCCCGTCATGCGGGAAGGAAGCCTCGATACCCCCGTGCCCTTTGCCCCTAACCTTGAAAAGAATTTTCTGCCTGTGGAGAGGTTTAAGGAGAAATTAAGGAAGTTGCTGGAGTATTAGAAGTGATACTTGTCCGCCGTGGCGGATGGAACGTTAACGTTGGCTGTTCTGTCCCTTTAGGGACAAGATATAGGTAGAATAGTTCGTTTAGGGCAGGTTACCGTGCCTTTAGGTACGGAATATATGTTGTACCTAAAGGCACCAAAAACTTGGTTTTCAATTTGTGATTTTACCTATATAATGTCCCTAAAGGGACTATGGTCTATTTTAGGATTTTGTTTTCCGACTTCGGACTTCCAACTTCCAGCCATTTGCTAAAAACCACATTTTCACTAAATTAGATCTATGAAATCCGAGGAGACTGAAAATATAGTCAACGAACCTTTTACCGAATACGGAAAATATTCCTATGCTGATTACCTGACTTGGCAAATGGATGAAATGGTCGAAATCATCAAAGGAAAAGTTTTTAAGTCCGCTGCCGCTGCTCCAAGAAGAATCCATCAAAAAGTTTCCCTAAAAATATCCAATAAACTATTCAACTTTCTAGAGAAAAGGCCTTGTGAAGTATATGCTGCTCCATTTGATGTAAGGCTTCCTGTTAAGTCAAAGAAAAATGAGGATATATTTACAGTGGTGCAGCCTGATATCTGTGTTGTTTGTGACAAGAGCAAACTAGATGATTTGGGTTGCTTAGGCCCACCTGACCTGATTATTGAAATCCTCTCTCCCGGCAACAACCGCAAAGAACTTAAACATAAATACGAAGTATATGAGGAAAGCGGGGTACAGGAATATTGGGTAATCCATCCCAATGAACAGACTGTATTGGTCTTTACATTAAAAAATGGATCATTCATTGCTTCCAAACTTTTTACTCCGGGGGATATTGTCAATTCTGAATGTATTGAAGGATTCGGCCTCGATTTGAATTATTTATTCAATGACCTTGATTGACTCTAATGACTATGAAACCTGAAGAAATCGAAAACAAAGTCAGCGAACCTTTTACAGGGTATGGAAGGTATTCCTATGCTGATTATCTGACCTGGCAAATGGATGAAATGGTCGAAATCATTAAAGGAAAAGTCTTTAAGTCCGCTGCCGCTGCACCTAGAAGGATTCATCAAGAGATAGCGTTGAAAATTGCGAGGAAACTCGGAGATTATTTGGATAAAAAAACCTGTAAAATATTCCATGCACCCTTTGATGTAAGGCTTCCTGTTAAGTCAAAGAAAAATGAGGATATTTTCACAGTCGTTCAACCCGATATCTGTGTGGTCTGCGACCGCAACAAATTGGATGAAGCAGGCTGCATAGGAGCACCTGACCTGATTATTGAAATCCTTTCTCCAGGCAACAACCGCAAAGAACTCAAACAAAAATACGAAGTGTATGAGGAAAGCGGAGTACAAGAGTATTGGGTTATCCATCCCAGTGAACAGACTTTATTGATCTATACTTTGAGTATGGGAAAATACTTCCCCTCCAAACTTTTTACTTCAGGTGATATTGTTTCTTCTGAATGTATAGATGGGTTTATCTTGGATTTGGAGTATGTCTTCAGTGATTTGGATTGACAAATAAGTTTCTAAACTGCATATTATTCTTTACGTATTTATTTCAAAAACCAATTTATGAGACGGTTAATTTTTACAGGTATTTTCCTCCTTTGCACCTCAGCCTTACACGCCCAGGATATTTTATATGGCTTCCAGGCCAATGCCGGAATACCTGTCAAGGAACTTCGGGAAAAAGTAGGCAACATTGTATTTCCCGAATATACCCTTGTCGCTTTTTACAGTTTTCCTTACCGGCCTATTGAAGTTGGATTAAGCATAGGATATGGGATATATGGAACCAAGCTGGAAAAGAGGACCGATCTTTATCCGGGCTTTTCAGATGAATACCGGTTGAGAAGGAACAACAACTTGCTCGCACTGATGGGGGTATTCAGATATAATCCCGAGGTTTCTTGGAGGGTTCAACCCTTTCTTGAAGCCCAAATGGGGGCCAATTATTTTTATACAAGATTCAAAATCCGGGAAAGCCGTTATTATGACCCTATTGAAGAAGGGATGGATTTCGACGCTTGGGTCATGGCATTCCGTTTTGGAGGAGGGATCAAGATCCCATTCAAAAATAAAGATCTGGGCTTTTTTGAACTCAAAGTGCTTTACCATGATAGCGGACCTGTGGACTACTTAAGAAGACAGGATACGGAATATCAACCGGATAAAGGAGACGGAGAATTTGTCTATAACCCCCAAAGATCCACCATTAATATGATACAACCTGGTATCGGATTGATACTTTTCTCAGATTATGGGAGATATTAAAAAACTTACGTATTGAAGAAAGGTAAATCCCTGCTAATACAAGCAAAGTTTTCAGTAGTAATATAAATTAGAATCTTAACTCCGAATAGTGAGCGCTCTTTCTAATAAAGCAGTCAAAAATGGTAATGCTTGATTATTTGTTTTTTTTAATAAAATCATGATATTGATAAAGGTTTGAGAGTTTCCTGAAAATATAAACCAAATCTGAATTTTACAAAGTTTATATAGTCAAATTGAAAAGAATTAATTGAAAGATCCTAAATTTATTAGAGTTATCCCCGGCCTTATTTTAAACCCTAAATGAAAGCCTGATGCAAATCAAAACCATATGCATTTTATTTTCAATCAGCTTTTTTTTCATAATAGAAGAAACAGTTGGGCAGGAAAATACAGCGGAGGGATTTACTACTTTTTATATGCATATCAAACCCAGGGGCTACCAAAACAAGGAAATTATCGGGTTTGAATTATATAACAGGGGCAGAAGGAATAAACAGGAATGGAATTCCCCACGACTTGAGCCTCTATTGAAAGATTCCCTAGGGTATTTGGTTAAAGTAGAACTTCCCAATGAGTTAATTCCTGAAGTAAAAATGCTAAGATGCCGGGCAATAGCCAGAAACCCTCAAAAAAATTTAGGTCCGGAATTCTTGGAATTTACTTATGGAGGGGTCAATTTGAGTAGCATCAGACTTAACATTAGCTCAGACCCATCAGGCGCTGAGGTTTTTCTTGTCCCGAATAGGGTATGGCAAAGCAGGATTGAAAAACAAAACTGGAAAGAAGACCCTGACTTGCTCACGGACTTTAGGGTCAACTCCTCCCTTACAGAAACCTTTGTTTTTATTGATCAAACAGTCTTTAAGGTTATTTTCAAGCTTGGGGAACAATTCCAGATTCTGACACATTTTACGAAACCTCCGTCCATCGAACAGGAGCAAACCGTCAGTGCTCAGTTTAAACAATGAACAACCTGGGAGAAATATACAAATCTGCCTCTGCTGCATTCGGGCTTTTGCCGGGGATAGCCATTTTGATCACCAACCTGGGAGTTCCTCCTGATACTTCAAGATATTTGTTTGCAGGAATTGTTGAGGCTATGGGAATTCTCACATTGCTTTTGCTCTGGACTAATAAAGCAAGTATAAAAAAAATCCGGGCAACAAAAATATCGAAAAGGGCAATTATCTCAGCAGTCCTGTTTCTGCTTTGTCTTTTTCTATATCTGTTTCTATATGGACAATATGTAGTCAAGGTCCCCCACTCCGACCCTCTTTTGTTTCCCTTTTGGCCTCAGGGGGAGTTGTATTCAGGACTTATTCAGCATGGCAGCAGTTATGAACTCATTCAAAATTGGGGAAGGGATGACGTTTATAAAGTAATTCAAAGTTCCTCATCGGCATCTTTACAGTTTACTGTGTTAATACTTCTGCTAGTTTATGTTTTGGTGTTTGTAGCCATCACGTATGCTTTTGGGATTCTGGGCATAAAAAACAGGTCTTAAATATTTTCCAAAAAACAAAAAATTTGGATGTGGTGAAAATCACAAAAAAACAGCATTGGCATAATAATTGTAAAATACCATTTGAAACTAAACCAACTATCAATAAAAAAAAACCGGCAATGATTGCCGGTTTTTTTTTATTGAGGTTTTAAAATTGGATTATCTCGCAAATAGACCCAATACCAGATAAGTAGTCAAATCTGTAGTACTAAGATCCTGTGTTGGATCATGAACCACGAAAAACCCTTCATAGTTTCTGGTCAATTCATTGAATGAAATATCCAGGTCATTGGAAGCCATGGCTGTTCCGCCGTTACCCGAAATCATTCCGGCAAATATTGCTCCGTTTGGAGTCTCATTATAGGGAGTCCCGTTTGGAGTGGTAGCAGGATCGGCAGCATCATGGGCATGTACAGGGTACATTCTTCCATTAAGTGTATTCATCAAAGAAACAGTAACCTTGGAAGTCCCGTCAATTTTTTCCTCTACCATGATTTTTGCCATCAAATTTCTTGGATGTTCTCCATCGTATGCAATAGCAGGATTATCCAACACTTGTCCTTCGTTGAAGCTGTAATTAAATTCGGTAGTTCTTAGATTTGCTTCTCCGGCAGCCAAGCTCTGGGCAAAAACTCCTAACACCAAATAAGTGCTTAAATCAGTCGTGCTGATATCCTGTGTAGGATCATGAATGACAAGAAATCCTTCATAATCATTGATAAGCATGCTATAAGGCATTTCAGTTTCAACGGTTCTAGTTCCTGTTGCACCTGCTATGGTAATCATACCTGCAAAAACACCACTATTTGGAGTTTCATTATAAGGGGTTCCATTTGGAGTGGTAGCCGGGTCGGCAGCATCATGAGCGTGGACATGGTATTGCAAACCATCTATTCCATTTTCAATCGTCACGGTGATTTTGGCCATGCCATTTGCCATTTCTTCTATATCCAATTTGGCCGAAAGATTTCTGGGATGGTCTCCTTCTCCATCGCCATCGTAAGCTGTGGCCGGACTATTTAACAATTGTCCTTCATTGAAAGCATACTCAAATGATTCCATCTCCAACATTCTGGCGGGCTCTCCGTCATTGTCATCATTACAAGCCGAGAATGCTCCTGCAAATAATAGCATTGCAAATAGGTACAAACTTTGATTTAATCTAAACTTTTTCATTCTGTGATTTATTTTAGTTGGTTTTTAATAATACTTGCTAGGAGTTACGATACCCATCCGGCAATTGGATTGAGCATATCTAAAAAAACTTGGTTAAATTAGACTCACTATTGATTTACAGCCTCGAGGAAGGAAAGTATAAACCTTCCCGGCTTTTCACCCATGGAGATGTGGTCCATAGCAAATGCATCCCCGGATTCAAACTGGATTTGGAGGAGGTTTTTGGGAATTTGGATTAAGGGAAGGTTTTTTTGGGGAACGCTGATAACGCTGATTTGGCTGATTCCGCAGATAAAAAAAATCAGTGAAAATCTGCTATATCAGCGTTATCAGCGTTCCATCAAATGTTTTTTTCTGAAAAGATCAATCAATACTGAAGAATCCAAAAGTATCATGCTATTCTTGAAAGGTTAATATGCTTTCTGGCATTTTGGTAAGCCTCTATTTGCTCATCTGTCCAAGTGGGAGCCTTTAGGATTAGCTTTTGAAAATCTTCTTTCGAAGCTGATCTCTTGATTTTTACTTTCTGATCTACCGATTCAAAAAGTTTCGTTTTCATATCTTCAGGCAGTTGGCTTACGATCTCAACCAATTGTTCAAATTTAATATCCATTGTCAATTCCATTTCTTTTTGATAAAGTTACGAATACAAATTAACCTTTTAGCCATTCCTTTCAAAATCAAAGCAAAGGTTAAATTACATCCAAACCAATTTACAATTGGCTTATTCAAAAAAACACATGGAATAAAAGCTACTTACCATATAGTGGAGTTTTTATTGGAACACTGTTGAAACTGATTTGGCTGATTCACGCAGGTAAAAAAATCAGTGAAAATCTGCTATATCAGTGTTATCAGCGTTCCATCAAATTCCCTAATCTTTGCGCCTTTGTGTCTTTGCGGGAAATCCCAATCACTCTTTGCGCCCCCCTTACCCCCCTTACTTCCTCCACAAAAACACCGGCAATCCCAGAAACACCCCAACAATACTGAATATCAATCCCCCGATGGTTCCGATCGCTAAGCTGAACCAAAAGATCTCGTTCTGCCCTTCCATGATAAATGGTATCAATCCAAAGCAGGTGGACAAAATGGTCAGCATGATAGGGACTGCCTTTCCTGCCACAGCTTTCAGCACGTTCCGGTTGTAAAGACCAACTTTTCGGTTATTCAGGTCATTGACGATAAAAATGGCTGCATTGACCGCCAATCCGCCCAACATGACAAATGCAGCATAACCCCCCTGATCAAAGTAAAAATCAAACAGGGAGAAAACCAGAAACAACCCGATAAAGGATATCGGGATGATGACAATGATGTAGAAAGGTTGCTTGAGGTTTTCGAACAACACAGATGTGATAAAGAATATCCCCACTATCAGCACCAAAATCAAACTATACTGACGCTTTGCCTTTTCCCAATTCCAGGACCAGGTCTGCTTGGAAGCGGTATAGCCTATGGGCATATTGGCTTTCATTTCTTCCAATACCTCATCCAGGTATTCATTTCCGAATTTGGCTGAACCCATATATTCAAATGCCACCAAACGGATATACTGCCTATCTTCCTTGTGCAGGGCATTGGTAGTGGTTTCCTTGTTCAAGGTCCCAAAATTACTGACCTTAAAAATCTTGTTCTCACCACTGATCAGACTGTTTTCTTCCAGATCAAACTTGGAATATTTATGAGATTCAAGTTCCCGAACCACAACACCATAGTTTTTTTCATCCAAGGTCAAGTAAGTACTTGGATTGGAAGGCTTGGATACATCGTTCAGTGCATTGATTACCTGATATTGATTGGATCTTGCCAGGGCCATTTTACCCTGATCCAGACGCAGCACATATTCCTCAGTCTTTTGCTCATTCCAGCCCAACCTTTCATTGGTATTTACCTCCTGAATCCGCTTGTGCCGCAAAAGTTTCTCTGCCAAAACCTCTGACTGTCTCTCCAGTTCATCAAAATTATACCCTTTCATGGTCACCCTGAAAGATGGGATTCCTTCTCCACCGGCACCTGTATAAAATCCCTGACCCACACCATAAATAGTCCATCTTGCGCCTGACCAGTCAGTGGATTTGACGGATAGCCGGCCTTTCAGTTGGTAAGGCAAAGCTGATTTTTCATAGGCTTCCTTGAAGGTAATGGTGATATTGGCATATTGACCGGACTGAACATAGGTTACGAATTGGTCAATGCCTTCCACCCCTTTGAGGAATCCCTCAAATTCCTTCATGATAAAATCCATCTGATCCAGCGTATTCCCGAAAGGAAGTCTTGCGGTAACATACAGCCTGGTCTTTTCAGCTTCCCTATAAGAAGATTTTTCAAATACACCCCTGACAAACATCCTTAAGGACCCTCCCAAGTATTTGTCCACATGGGGCCTGATGTCTTCCTGATAAAGGGTACTTCCGATTGATTTATTGTACCATTCCTGTCCTTCCCATTTTGCAGGAAGAAAAAACACTGGAAGACCAAAAAGCAGGACAATAGCAGTTACAAAAGTCTTCCTGAACCTTGCCACAAAACCAATACTTCTCCTGTAAACCCCAAAAGCCTTAACCCTCT
>NZ_JBGTCA010000010.1:0-3162 GCF_041749095.1 Aquiflexum sp.
ACCGTACTTTTAAGTGCCTCTACTGCTGATTTGAACTGATTCCCTCTGTCTTCATAATTTTTGAAAAGATCAAAGCTTGCACAGGCCGGAGACAGAAGGACCACATCCCCTTTATCTCCCATATCCAAACCCCAACCGACAGCTTCCTCAATACGCTGTGTTTCCTTGATTACAGGGATTACCCCTTCAAATGCCTTTCTCAATTTTTCATTGTCCTTTCCCAAACAGATCAGGGTTTTTACCCTGTCCCTCACAATGGGAAAAAGTATTTTGTAATCATTGCCCTTGTCCACCCCTCCGGCTATCCAAATCAAAGGACCTGAATAACTGTCCAGGGCATAAGCTGTAGCATCTACATTGGTGCCTTTGCTGTCATTCACAAAAGAAACCCCGTTGATATTTGCCACATTTTCCATTCTATGGGCCACATTTTTGAAATCCAATAGTCCCTCTCTTACTACATTTTCCTTCGCTCCTGCCAGTATTGCCGCCAAGGTTGCAAACATGGTATTTAGCATGTTGTGCTTACCTTTCAAGGCTATATCAGAAGGATTGATTTTTATCTTTTTATCCAATATGCCCAATGAGATTTCATTACCATTGTAATAGCCGCCCCTATCGATGGGCTTGGTCAGGTTAACCGGAAAAGTTGTTGCCTGAAGGTTGATATTGCCCAATCCTACTTGGATATTCATATCATCGGCAAAGTAGATCGCTGCATCCTCTTCAGTCATATTATTGAAAAGAGAGATCTTGGATGCTATATAATTGTCCAAACTATAAGCATACCTGTCCAAATGATCCGGCGTGATATTGGTAAGTACTGCGATTTTTGGTTTCAGTGATCTGAATCCGTCAATCTGAAAACTGCTGACTTCCAACACCCACCATGCATGGTCACCATTTACCAATTGGCCCGCCCAACTTTCTCCAACATTTCCGGCCATGCCGACATCTAATCCTGCTTTTTTCATCAGGTGGTATGTTAATAAAGTAGTAGTGGTTTTGCCATTGGTACCGGTTATGGCAATAATTTTTCCTTTGGAATATCTTGAGGCAAATTCCAGTTCATCGATGACCGGAATGCCTTTTTTCAATGCTTTCTTTACAATTGGTGCAGTCAAGGGAATTCCTGGACTTTTGATGATTTCATCGGCTGCCAAGATGAGATTTTCGGAATGAGTGCCCTCTTCAAATTCAATCCCCCATTCTTTGAGGGTTGTTTTCCTGGAGTCACTTATCGATCCCGCATCAGATACCCATACCGCATAGCCTTTCCGATAGGCCAGCAATGCTGCCCCGACTCCACTTTCTCCTGCTCCCAATATGGCTATCATGTGTTTCATTTATCTCAGTTTCAATGTTGCCAATGTGATGATTGCCAATAAAATTCCTACAATCCAGAACCTGGTCACTATTTTGGCTTCATGTATGTTTTTCTTTTGGTAATGATGGTGCAGGGGTGACATCAGGAATATCCTTCGCCCTTCACCGTATTTCTTCCTTGTATATTTGAAATAGCTGACCTGCATGATTACCGATACATTTTCCACAAGAAAAATCCCGCACAGTAAGGGCAATAGTAATTCCTTTCTCAAAGTCAGTGAAAGCACCGCAATCACTCCTCCCAACATCAAGCTCCCGGTATCACCCATAAAAACCTGGGCTGGAAAGGCATTGTACCAGAGGAATCCCACACAGGCTCCCACAAATGCCGCACAGAATATTACCAATTCGCCTGAATTGGGAATAAACATGACACCGAGGTATTGGGAGAAAATGGCATTACCGGATATGTAAGCGAAAATGGCAATGGTAAGCCCAATAATCGCTGAAGTCCCTGCCGCCAAACCATCAATGCCATCGGTGATATTTGCACCATTGGAGATTGCGGAAATGATAAATGTCACCAATAGAATGTACAAAACAGGAGTCAGGTTTTCTCCAAGAAAACCAAGGAAGGTTTCATAATTCAACTCATTGTTTTTCATAAAAGGAATGGTTGTTTTGGCAACTTTCACATCTCTGTAGGCAGGTGTTTCTACTACTCCTTCCTCAATAGAGACCGGATTGGTAAACTCCCTGACAACTACTCCTTCATGAAAATATAGTGTAGCGCCTACAATTACGCCGATGACTATCTGTCCTACAATCTTGAACCTGCCTGCAAGCCCTTCTTTGTTCTTTTGGAATATTTTGATATAATCATCAATGAAGCCAATTGCACCGAGCCAGATTGTGGTAATCAGCAAGAGTATGATATAGACATTGTTGACATTGGCAAAAAGAAGTGTAGGTATGATAATCCCGGCGATCATCATCATGCCGCCCATGGTTGGTGTGCCTTTTTTCTCTGTTTGTCCTTCAAGGCCAAGGTCTCTGACACTCTCTCCGATTTGTTTGCCCCTGATCCAGTCGATGATCCTTTTCCCGAATGTGATGGTAATGATCAAGGAAAAAAGCGCAGCCATCCCTGCCCGAAAGGAGATAAAGCGGAAAACCCCTGTTCCCGGGATGTCCAACACACTGTCCAAATAGTCAAAAATAGGATATAACATATCAGTTTTTATTCAACAGATTGAGCATTTCTCTGACCACCTCACGGTCATCAAAAGGGTACTTAACCCCTTTTATTTCCTGGTAAGTTTCATGGCCCTTACCGGCCACAAGGATGATATCACCCTTTTTTGCCATTACTCCGGCGGTTTTAATGGCCTCTTTTCTATCCGCTATCACCAATGTTTTTTTGAAATCAACCGGATTTACACCAGCTTCCATTTCCCGTAGAATTGCCATAGGTTCTTCATCCCGTGGATTATCAGAAGTGAGAATTACCTTGTCAGAAAACTGGGTCGCTATCTTTGCCATTACCGGTCTTTTGGTCCTGTCCCTGTTTCCTCCACAGCCAACTACGGTTATCACCTGTTCACCGCCCGTCCTTACACCCTGAATGGTTTTGAGCACATTTTCAAGTGCATCAGGAGTATGTGCATAATCCACAATTGCGGTAATTCCATAAACCGATATCTTATCAAACCTACCCTGTGCACCCTGTACTTTGGATAATTGCATCAGGATTTCTTCCTCCTCTTCACCTAGAAGAACAGCAGTCGCAAACACCCCCAAGAGATTGTAGGCATTGAACTGCCCTATCATGCGGAA
>NZ_JBGTCA010000011.1:0-67365 GCF_041749095.1 Aquiflexum sp.
TGGATCATATCATGAACACCCTGATTGATGCTGAAAACGGAGAAAAAATTCCTATTCACTATGTGGCAGATATTGTAAGTGGAAGCGGTCCAAACACCATCAACCGGGAAAATGTACAGCGAAAAACCGTTGTCTCGGCAAATGTATCAGGACGGGATCAAAAGAGTGTAGTTGATGAAATCAGATCCAAAATTTCCGAAAGCATCCAACTTCCTGAGGGCTATCATGTGGAACTTGGTGGGCAATTTGAAGCAGAAGAGGAAGCTTCCACGACCCTATTGGTCACATCGTTCTTTGCCATTCTGATTATTTTCATGATCCTCTTTCAGGAGTTTAAAAAAGTCAATCTTGCTTCCATCATATTGATCAATCTACCTTTGGCCCTGATCGGTGGAATCTTAAGTATATACTTTACAAGTGGCATACTGAGTATTCCTGCCATTATAGGATTTATAACCCTATTTGGTATTGCTACCAGAAATGGAATTCTTCTGGTATCCCACTATGAAAGTCTTAAGGAACAAGGCCTTGGACTCTATGAGACAGTGATTCAAGGCTCAAAAGACAGATTGAGTCCAATCCTGATGACGGCTATAACAGCCGGTCTTGCACTGATTCCCCTTGCTCTTGCCGGAGACCTTCCTGGGAATGAAATCCAAAGCCCAATGGCAAAAGTGATTTTGGGTGGTTTGACCACTTCTACGCTGCTTAACCTGATCATTGTCCCAATGGTCTATTTTCTAGTCAACTCAAAAACTGAAACCAAATGAAAAAGCCAATACTCCTTTATATACTTTTGCTTTTGGCCTTTGTGCATTCGAAAGGTCAATCAAGCTTTGATGTCGTAATGGCGGAGGTGGAAAAAAACAATAAAACCTTACAGGCTAATTACCAAAAACAACAAGCACAAAATCTCCAGTTCAAATCGGAAATGCCCTTATACAACCCAAATATCGAGTATGATTATTTGTACGGATTTCCTTTTACTGCGGGAAATCAAACAGATGTATTGGTCAATCAGTCTTTTGATTTCCCAACGGTATATGGCAAAAGAAAGCAGCTTGCAAATGAACAAATTGCCCAATTCTCTTACAACTATGATGCAGCAAGACAAGAGATATTATTTGAGACACAATCCACCTGTATTGAATTGGTCTATAGAAATAAACTTCACCAACAATTCCAGCTAAGAAAAACTGCCATAGAAAACCTTCTAAGCGACTTTGAAACAAAGCTGGAAACGGGTGATGGAAATATCCTTGATGTAAACAAAGCAAGGTTGCAGTTGATCGAAATCAATAAGGAATTCCAATTGAATCTTTCCGAAATTAACCAACTTAACCAAAAGCTGACAGGCTTGAATGGTGGGATAGTATTGTCTTTTACTGAAACCATCTATCCCGAAATGGATCCAATTCCGTTTTTTGAGGATTTATATGATGAGATACAGATAGAAGACCCTGCACTGAAATTCATCGAACTGGAAACCGCAACTGCAAAAAGACAACTGGAATTGAGTAAAGCCCTTGCCCTGCCCAAAATGGAAGCAGGTTATAGACATCAGGGGATCTTGGGGCAGACTTTCAATGGGTTTCATATAGGCACATCAATACCGCTTTGGGAAAACAAATACAAAGTTCGTCAAAGTGAAGCTGCTGTAATGTTTTCAGATTTACGCGTTCGGGATTATCAAAACGAGAAGTTTTATGATGTCAAACAGTTGGTTGAAAAATATGAGAAATTGTCAAAAACCTACCATGAATATAAATCCGTCCTTTCGGTTATAAACAGTTTGGAGTACCTTGACAAAGCCTTGGAAGTAGGCCATATCTCAACCATCGTATATTTTATGGAGTCCAATTATTACTATATGGCCTACAACAATTTTTTGTTGACAGAAAAGGATTACTATGCAGTCAAGGCTGAGATTTTGAAGTTTAGGTTGTAGATATCATGCTATTCCTACTATTCGGAAGTTTCGGTACCGAATCCAGATAAAAGGGATTTGTAATCACAACCTGCTATTCGGGATTTGTAATCCCGAATCCAGATAAAAGGGATTTGTAATCCCAATCACTTCCTTAAAGCTTGCTTACCCGAATTGCAAACGGGTTATTCAGATGTTTCGATCCTGCATTCATATGGTAAACTAAAATGCCTTGGGTTAAATATCGGGGAGAAAGTTAATTTAGAACAAAAAATTAATCCTATGGTACCACTTCAGAATTTAATTTCTCCGGTGAAATTTATATCCCATTCCTACCGACCAAATCCATTCGTCTGTTGTGTCTTTATGAAAAAAAGGGGTAAAAAAAGCAAATCTTTTATGATCAATTCTTGGACCTACACCTAACCTTGCACCGGTCTTCCCATTCAGCACATAGAACGAGGGAAAGGCACCAACACCAATTTTTAGATTTTGGTTTAAAGAGAGTAACAAACTTGGACCACCAACATTTACAGCATAAAATTTTTCTCCTACAGAAAACCCCAGCATACCTTCCAATTGTAAATCCCATTTAGGATTTTGCTTTGTATGTTCATGGTCCTGCCCTATTGAAACTTTTGAAAATATTAAACATAGTAATAGGGTTCCGAATATTATTTTTCTCATTTCTGTGTGATTAAAATTAGACTTTTCAGGTAAATACTGTTTTAAAATGAAAATCTTCGCCAACGCTTGAAGATTATTCCAAGCCACGAAACTAAAACCTATCTCATAAAAATCCTAACTAGCCAAACTGCTATTCGGCATTTGTAATACCTAATCCAGATAAAAAGGATTTGTAATCCCATTTTTAACTTAAAACCTCCCTAAACGGGATTACAAATTCCGACTTATCTGATCTCGTGATTGCTAATCCCGAGAAGCGAGAAAAAAGGGTTAATTGCTCAATTTAAATTCGGATGGTGATTTCCCGTAATGTTGTTTCCACATCCTTCTTAATTGTCTTGGGTCTTTGAATCCACATTGTGAAGCAATAAAATCAATGGTGTATCCAGGGTGTCTCAATAAGGTTTCAGCATGGGCCAGCCGGCTTCTGGTTTTATAATCATTGATGCTGATTCCTGTATGTTTGCGAAACAAACGGGTAAGATTCCTGTCGGACATATTGACCATTTCAGCAAGATTCTCAATGGAATTCTTCTCGAGAGGATGTTGAAGGATATAATCCTGAACGGTGTGGATGGAAGGGTGAATATGGGTCCTGAAATCCAGGTAAATACTTCCCTGGGATTGCCCTCCTGTTCTCCTTAAAAACACCACCATTTCACGGGCGACTTTGGAAGTCATTACAGGACCGTAATGCTCTTCCACAATAAATAATGCCATATCAATCCCTGATGTCATCCCTGCACTGGTATACATATTGCCATCTTTAACATATAACTGGTCATTGATAACCTTAATATTTGGATAATTCTTTTTCAAATAATCTGTGCATTTCCAGTGGGTTGTACAGGTTCTATTATTGAGCATTTGAGATGCAGCCAATACAAATGTACCTGAACAAACTGAGCATATGTTTACCCCCTTTTTGTAATTATCCTGTATCCACTCAAAAAATTTATTGTATCCGACTTTCAACTGACCATCCTGAATAGAGTGAAAATCTATTCCGGCTATAAATAAATAATCACCTTCATTCAGGTCAAAATTGTCAAATGATTGCAAGGCTTTAAAAACCAAACCTTGTTGGGACACCACATCTACATCAGAATCCAAGCCACAATACTGGATATTAAAATGTGCACCAAATTGATTGGCTTCATAAAATACTTGAACAGGTCCTGATAGATCTATCAAATGGACATTTGGTAAAACAGCAAATACAACATGGATCTCATTTTTCATTTTTCTAAAATTTATTTGGTGAACAATTACTTATAACGCCTATTCCCCAAATTTAAGGTATCAAAATGCAGCTAAAAAGGACAAGTAGCGGACAGATCAAGCCAAAAAAACATATCAAAATAATGATGTCCTGTTATGTCCGCTAACTGTCCTTCTTTTTTGTGATTCACCGATCTAGATTTGCGTTACAAAACCCTGTAAACCAAATCTATAACACTATGAAAATTAAACTATTATTACTGCTGGCACTTAATTTAAGTGTCAGTAATTTAACCAAAAAAAGCATTTATGAAAGTGTACAAGTTGGTGAAGAAATCCTGATTCCATCAACAATAGAAATCATTTCAGGATCCTTGCTCCTACCCGAACAGGAAAAGAGAAATTCACCCTCACCGGTATTTATTATTATCAGTGGAAGTGGTGACTTTTCTTATAGAAGCCATTTTAAAGAAGGAGCGGACTATACCTTGTTTAAGGATATTTCCTCCATGCTCCTTGATCATGGCATCGGGGTGTTTTTATTGGAAAAGAGAGGCATTAACCGCTCCAGTGGGAACTGGCAAAAAGCAGGGTTTCAAGAATATGCCCTTGATGTGAAAAAGGTAATGGATTACCTTCTGCAACGGCCGGAAATTGACCCCTCAAGAATCAGCATATTGGGACACAGCCAAGGTGGTTATATTGCCCAAATGGTAGCCTCCTTATTTCCGGAAGATGTTTTTTCGGTCATAAACCTGGCCGGACCTGCGCAACCTGTTTTTGATCAGGTGATGTCTGATATGGAAAAAAGGTATGACTGTAATGAAAAAAGTGCTTTGGGAAAGACCTATAAAAAAGCTGCTTTATTCTCTGGGTTGTCATTGATGAAATTTTCATCCAATATGATAAAACCAACTTTTTTGAGCCATGTGATATCCCATGACCCATCAGTGTATATTTCCAATATAGCATGCCCTATGCTTTCCATATATGCAGAAAATGATAATATGGTTGATTATTACAAAAATATGCTGTTGATGGATCAGTACATAGAAAGAGATCCAATGAAGCATACTGCATATTTTCTTCCAGACACCAATCATTATTTTTTCAATTCTGAGATGTGTTTCGATTGGGACAAGGCCGATAAAACTACAAATCGCTCTTTATTATGGCTTATAAGTAATTGGGTAGACCAAATTTCAAAATCAAAAATATAGAATGTTATGAAAAAGTATTTAAGCCTCGTGTTGGGTTTCTATTTGCTGTTGAACCCCAATAACTCCATCGCTATGGATCCAGGTGATCCTCCAAAAAACTCCATTACCATCTCCGCAGGTTTGTCCATTTTATCAAGACAGGACCTGGTTTATTCTCCCTTTGTTCACCGTGATTTATCAACCACAAATTATGGATTCAACTTTCAAAGAAACGGAAAAACCTTCCAATATTTCAACTTGGGATTTTCCCATAACTCATCCCAATTGGTTGATTTTGAGGAGATCCCAATGGACGGGCACCATCATGGTTTTCATCCACATGAGTTCCTGTTTATCCACTCGGTTTATGGTATTGGAAAACCATATAAAAAAACTGAAAAGAACATCTCCTACCTTGGCACTGCTGTGAGAATGGATATGCAGGCCTCCTTTTACAGTTTTGCACTGTCAAATATGTTTGGGTACTTCATCAATCAGTCCTTGGCAATATGGCACAGAAAAACCCATTTTCTACATGAAAAGCATACGTTGAGTCATCAATTGGAACTCCCCATGATTTCTTGGATGGCCCGGCCACCTTATCTGGCAGAAGATGACGGATTTATTGAAAATATCTCCTCCCACAAATCTTCATTAATCCTTTTGGAATTTGTGAAAGATGGAAAATTGGTTTCCTGGAACCAACTTCAAAGGGCCAACTTTCAGCTGGAGTACAGATTTTCAATCTCCCGGAAAATCAGTTTGGGAATGGATTATAAACTTGACATCATACGGACCACGTTTCCTAGGGCTTTGAATTCCTATCAACAAAACCTCAACTTGACAACCACTTTAAAATTCTAAAAAAATGAAAAATTCAAAATATATAATTTCCTCATTATTGATTTCTTTCTCCTTAACATTTCAATCATGTAACCAAATATTTGAGGAAGTACCATCAAATGATAAAGGATCCATATTTGAAAACTTTTGGCAAAATTTTCAGGATGATTATGCACTATTTGAAGAAAGAGGAATTGAATGGAATGAAATCTATGCACAATATAGACCCTTGGTTAATTTCAATACCACGGATGAGGCATTGTTTGGAATTCTTTCGGAAATGATAAAACCCATTGAAGATGGACATGTTGCGTTGATGGCTCCGGGAATTGGCGCCTTTGATGCTAACCCCTATTTCAGAGATAGAATTGAAGATAATTTGTTTGATCTGGATTTGATAGTCAACAATTACCTGGAACCTGGTTATAAGCAGAATGGGCACAAATTTGTTTATGGGAAAATAAAAAACCATAACATGGCCTATTTACATTTTGATGTCTTTCGTAAAGAATCTGTAAAATTAGATGACCTGTTAAGGGAATTTGCACAAGTCGATTCCTATATCATCGATTTAAGGCACAATAATGGTGGCGACGTTTCATTATGTTTTTCCTTTTTGGGCAGATTTACGGAGGAAAAGAAATTGTTTCTAAGCAGCAAAACCAAAAACGGCAAAGGTGCAAATGATTATACTGCCTGGTTTGATTGGCATTTAAATCCTTCAGGAAAATTCCTGGACAAACATGTTTATATTTTAACAGACCGCTATACCGTGAGCGCTGCTGAAAGGATGGTAATGGCAGCAAAGACGGTTCCAAAAGTACTTATAGTAGGAGATACTACAAATGGCACTTTCGGAACAAAAATCTCAAGAGAATTGGCCAATGGATGGTTTTACTCCTACTCAATACAGAAAGTCAAAATGTTTGATGGCCAAAGTTACGAGGGAATTGGTTTGCCACCTGATATCTATGTGAAAAATGAACCCGAAGAAATGAAAGATGGTCGGGACAGTGTTCTTGAAAAAGTTTTTTTACAAAATCAATGAATTAATGTGGATTGATTAAGTTTAAAAAAAGATTCATTCTTTCCAATCCTATTTCAAATATAAGCCCGTAAAATTGATCTTTTACGGGCTTATACTTATTATATTTCAATTTCCGATTATCTGTCCTCGCAATTACAAATCCCAAGAAGCGAGCATTTTACCATTGGTAAAATGGAAGTATGGAGTCGTCCATTTTGCAAAGGACATTACAAGGTCAATTGACCGCTTAAAATACTTTTAGTGTTCAATTGACACTATTAGTAATTAAAAAGTATTAATTGGTGTAAATTGAAGTCAGCTGGGGCAGAATGTATTAAATACGGATATCTTGCAGTGATATTTTGAAACAAATATCAAATTCATCAAAAAAATGGAACAAAAACAATATAAAATCGAAATCAAGGCTTCTATTGAAAAGGTTTTTGACTATATGCTTGGCCTGAGTAGTAAAAAAACCTATGAACAATGGACCTCCGTATTCAATCCGGCCTCAACCTTTGAGGGAAGTTGGGAAAAGGGATCCGGAATTTTGTTTATCGGAACAAACGAAAATGGAAACCGTGAAGGAATGATTTCAAGAATTATTAAAAACATTCCAAACCAATTAGTTTCTGTTCAGCATTACGGCATTTTGGAGGGAGAAAAGGAAATATTAGAAGGCACCCAAGTCGATCAGTGGGCTGGTGGAATGGAGAACTATAGTTTTGAGAAAAATGGAAATAAAACCATAGTAACCGTGGAAGTCGATGTAACCGGAGAATTTTCGGAACACTTTGATTCAACCTATCCAAAAGCTTTGCAAAAATTGAAAGAAATAGTAGAGGCAGAATAAAATCAAAAACATGAAATTCAAAATAAAACCATTATTTATTGCACTTACATTTATAATTATTGCCGGCACAAAAAGCCAGGCACAGGATCCTGATTTTTATATATTTCTAAGCTTCGGTCAATCCAATATGGAAGGACATTCCAAATTTGAACCAATGGACACTACTGTTGATTCAAGGTTTAAGGTCATGCAAGTGGTGGATTGTAATAATCTTGACAGGAAAAAAGGAAATTGGTATGATGCTGTGCCGCCTTTGACCCGATGCCATACAGGCATCACTCCGACGGATTATTTTGGACGGACTTTGGTAGCAGGCTTACCTGAAAACATTAATGTCGGCGTCATCAATGTCTCTGTTGGAGGATGTAAAATAGAACTCTTTGATAAGGACAATTATGAAACATATACCGCTTCTGCCCCGGGTTGGATGAAAAACATACTCGATGAATACGATGGGAATCCTTATGGCCGATTGGTGGAAATGGCGAAGTTGGCACAAAAAGATGGAGTCATCAAAGGTATTTTGTTGCATCAGGGTGAGTCCAATACGGGTGATACGGAATGGCCTAATAAGGTAAAAGATGTATATGCCAATTTGTTGGATGATCTTGGACTTGATCAAAATACTGTTCCGCTCTTGGCAGGTGAACTTGTTGAAGAAGCTCAGGGCGGGAAATGTGCTAGCATGAATCCTATTATCAACAAACTTCCCAATACTATTCAAAATGCCCATGTAATTTCATCTAAAGACTGTGAGGCAGTTTCTGATGGCCTGCATTTCTCCGCTAAAGGATATCGAAAACTTGGTAAACGTTATGGTGAGAAAATGCTGAATTTACTGGGAAATTAAACTACATCAATAAGAATCATCACCCAATACATTATAAACCTAATTAAACCTAAAGTCATGAAGAAGGTAATTCCTCTCATTTCCTTATCATTAGGTTTTGGAGATGTCTTCTTACAGGACTTCGAAAAACAGCCACCAGAAGGATTTGACATTGTCAGACCTGACATTTCCAAAGGAAAAATTGATACCATAAGCTACCCTTCCAAAACTGTAGGCGTGACAAGAAAGGCATTGATTTATACTCCCATCAATACCTTGTAAAAAATAATGTCCCCCATATCTATTACATAGAACCAGGAGGTCATGATTTCAAAGTGTGGAAAAATGGACTGTATATGTTTTCCAAGATGTTGTTTAAATCCGTGGACCAATCTACATTTTACAAATACAATCTCTATGGAACAGTCACCTTTCCTTATTACATTTGTAAAGCTTAGGCCGACTATATACCCATCAGGAGTCAAGTCAATTTCTTCCTAAGATTTTAAATACAGATGTGAAATCTCTTCTTATATTTGATCAATATAGCTATTTCCAACATGGGGTAAAGGCTGAATTATAAAATACTTATCGGGATTGTGTTGTATATCCTCAAATCTAAGTTATGTTTGATCTTAAGTAAAAAATTATTTCTCACCCTACAATAAAATATTATATGAAACCTTCAGCACCTATGAAAATTACCTGGATTATTGGATTGATCTGTGGAATACTGGGCATCATTGGACATTTCACCCAAGTTCAATATTTATCAGAATATAGTTTCACGCTTTTGCTTATTGGTTTTATTGCTTTGGCAGTGGGTACATCCTTTAAGGGGATTTAAAAATCAGGGATTATTACTGCTTTTTTTTAGAGTTCATTTTTGATCATAATGAAAATGGTCAAATGTAGGACTATTGTGTACATATTTTCCATTTGCTCTTCATGTTCTTCTTTCGCCCAATTTCCTTTGCTATAATAAACGGTGCCGATATCGCCATAAGCCCTCCTGCAGCCTCAAGCATTCCCAAAGCCTCTTCTTTACCTTCAAAAGCCCAAATAACAGGCGTTCCGCTCAACATAATTACACCCAGATACCCAATAAAACCGAAGAAACCTGGATTGACATTTTTCACTAGTGTCTGAATTTCTGAAATATGCAGCACCTCCTCACTTCCTGATTCATTTCTAAATATCGTCAGTTCATCACTCTCGATCTTCAATAAGTGATACCCGTAAAAGACAGTATCATTTGTTATTATATTATATTTCGACTTTTGCTTAATTTTTTGATGGCGTGATGGTTTTTCCTGATGTTGGAGATAAAGCACTGATTGAGCCAATGCCGAACCGCAAATGGTTAAAAGGAAAATGGTGATATAAATTTCCTTAGTCATCTTTAGATGAGTTAATGATAATTTTTAATCCTTTACACAACAGGAGTAGAGTAATCAAGCGATTCATGGATGTTGTGCCCGAAATTTTCAGTTAACATGTCTTGGGGTAATAAATTACTAGGAATGAGAACTGCTAGAATGATAATCATTTCTTTCATGATATTTTGTTTTTTGATAAAACATAATGAACTCATGTAAAAATATTTGCAAAATCCTTAATTTTACAAAACAATGTAACGATTTTTTTACTCTATGTCAAATGTTTGACAGCTTATTATTCGTAAATATTTCTTCAGACTTTTGCGCTGACTACAACTAATTGTGGGCATCAAATGGGCTGGTTTTTTTGGTTACATACATGCATGGTTTTTTTAAAAGTTATAGTTAATTTTTTATCTATTTTTTTCGAATTCCTAGTTGGAAACCTCGGTACTTAAAGCCCATGGGTAAATAAGAATGTTTGTCTAAGCACTGGGGTGAGTATCTACAATTAAATTGCTGATTTCGGAAAGACTGACTTCATTCCAGTAGCAGACGCCAATAAAATTCTTAAACCAGGCCTAATAACCAATGATTATCCTATTTTAAAGTCAACCAATTTGTAATTGGCGCTTCGTCCTCCTTCATCAGTTTTTTGTAAAATACCGTTTTCTACCAAGTCTTTTATATCCCTTAAGGCAGTGTCGGTTGAGGTTTTGGTGATTTTTGCCCATTTTGAGGTTTGAAGTTTTCCTTCAAAACCGTCAAAGAGTTTATTGAGTATCAATCTTTGGCGTTCGTTGATGGCTGTGTTTTCGTGAAATTTCCAAAACTCAGCTTTGCGCAATATATTTTGTGTGGTGTTTTCGGTGGCGAGCATCGCATTTTTGAGGCAATGTAAAAACCAGTCGAGCCATTCTGTGATATCGCCTGACCTATGTTGCACTTTTTGCAATACCTCATAATAGCGTTTTCGTTCGGCTAATATTTGGCTTGACATACTGTAAAAACGTTCTCCACTGCCTTCAGCACGGGCAAGCAACATATCAGTGATGGCCCTTCCTATCCTACCGTTACCGTCGTCAAAGGGGTGAATGATGATAAACCAAAAGTGTGCTACGGCGGCTTTCAAAACAGGGTCAAGGTTGTTGTCATTGTTAAACCAATCCAGAAATTTGTCCATTTCCGTATTTACCAATTCTGGCTTTATTGCTTCGTAATGCACTTTTTCTTTTCCCATGGCGCCGGATACTATTTGCATTTCACCTGTACGGTACCTTCCCACTTCTATTTCGTAAGGCCCACTGTATCCCGTGGGGAAAAGTGCTGCGTGCCAACCAAACAACCGTTTTTCGGTTAATGGCAAGGTATACCGCTGAGTGGCATCAAGCATCATTTCCACCACCCCTTCAATATGACGGCTACTTGGCACAAGCCCCGCTGTATTGATACCTAAACGCCTGGCTATGGACGAACGCACCTGATCATAATTGAGCAATTCGCCTTCTATTTCTGATGATTTTACCACATCCAAGGTCAAGGCGGTAAGCGTAGCTTCTTCCTTGGCAGAAAAGCCTAATGCGTTCATTTGCCCTATAAGCTTACCTTGCATAAGACGCACCTCACCAAATACCACATTTATGGCTTTGTCCTGCCAAGAAAAATCTGTCCAGTTTTTAAGCTCGTAAATATATTTTGCCATGGCGTGAAATTTACGCGGTAAATATATTAATTATTCACCGCATAAATGCGGTGTTTAGGACAGTTTTTCACCGCAATGTGGCAGGAAACCAATTAGAAATCGGAAGGATAGTAGGGTGTAATTACATCCCTATAGCTATCGGGATACACCCAAGAAGTCCGCATTCAAACTTACTCTTCACCCAAAGGGGTTTACATTTTATTTTTTGATGGTGAAGAAAAACTTACTTCCTTTTTCTTCTTCAGATTCAAGCCAGATTTCGCCCCCGTGTTGCTTTATGATCTTATTACAAGTAGCTAATCCCATTCCTGTTCCACTATATTCTTCTTTAGAGTGGAGCCTTCTGAACATTTGAAATATTTCTTCAAAATGATGGGCTGCAATTCCAATCCCATTATCTTCTACACAAAATTCCCAATCACTCATTTTTTCTTTCCCTTTCACTCTGATTAAAGGAGATGTATTCGGCTTTTGGTATTTTAAAGCATTTCCTATTAAATTTTGAAATAGAGTTTTGATTGGTGTAATCTTGCCAATAATATTTGGCAAATTTTCAATTTCAATTTTTCCATTCTGATCTTCTAGACTGGCACTGAATAGTGGGACAATCTCTTCCAAAAGTTGATTGGTATCGATCATTACAAAAGGTACTTCATCATTACCAATTTTTGCGTAGTTTAAAAGGTCATTTATTAAAATGGTCATTCGGTTAGCTGCATCTATTGAAAAATGAATGTATTTTTCTGCTTTTTCATCTATTTGACCACCATAATTCTTTTTGAGCAGTGACATAAAGCTGCTGATCATTCTCAGTGGCTCTTTCAAATCATGGGAAGCAACGCTTGCAAAGCGTTCCAATTCCTCATTTTTACGAAGCAGGGCATTTCTCGTATCAACGATTTCTTGAATGGGTCTTCCTTCCGGTATGATAGCGATTACCTCACCTGATAAGTCAAATAGGGGTTTGAGGTTAAATAGAATGGTGATAGAGCCATTTTTTCCCAATACTTCAACCTCGTATTGAACAAACTCTCCCTTCGCTGCTTTCGCAATGTTTGATTTGAGCCCCTCTTGAGTTTCTTCTGACATCGACCACCAATAGCAGTCCCAAAATTTCTTTCCTATCAGATCATCTGGTTCAAGTCCAGTAAAATCTATTGCTGTTTGATTAGCTTCTAACAGGGTTCCATCAGGACTTAAGAATCCAATAAACTGAAAAGTAGAATCGAAAATTCCTTTAAATTTGATCGCGATTTCCTCGTTTAATTTAGTTGCTTTTTTTATTTCTGTGATATCAGTCATTGCAACTACAGCTCCTAATAGATTCTTGTTTTGATCCCATATTTGATTTCCATTGCAACTTAAAATGATCTGCTTGCCGGATTGATGCTGAATAATAAATTCAGCATTTTCTAAATGGCCATTTTTGAGAGCTCTGTACAATGGGATTTCTTCAAGTGGAAGTGGAGTAATTCCATCTGTTCTCAAAAGACTGTAGTTTGCTGACCAATCTTTTGATTCCACAGGTTTGAAAGGAATTCCTTGCATCTCTTCTGCGGATTGATTGAAAGTAGTCAATTTGCCATTTTGATCGCAAACTACTATTCCCACATCAATGGAATTCATCACGGTATCTAAAAAAGCCTTGCTTTTTCTTAATTCTATTTTTGTCTCTTTTAAATTCGTAATTTCAGTATGTGTACCAAACATCATCAATGGCTTTCCATCTTCGGTCCAGGTCATCACTTTTCCTCTATCCAAAACCCAAATCCAATTTCCATCTTTATGCTGCATTCTGCATTCACAATTGTAATACTGAGACTTTTTTTCAAAACAGGCGATAAGGTTTTGTTCTGATTTGAGCGCATCTTCTGGATGGACAAATTTTTCCCAGGTTTTTATATTGATAGGTTCCAATTCTTCAAGTGTATAGCCAATCATTTCTGCCCATCGCGCGTTAAAATTTGTTTCGCCTGTCTGTACATTCCACTCCCAAGTTCCTGCATTGGTACCTTCCAAAATATTCTGAATTCTGAGGTTTTGTTTTGTTATTTGATTAAAAGCATTTTTTCTTGGTGTAATATTTTCAATTTGAGCTATAAAATATTTAAAGGTTCCATCAAGGTTTTTTACTTTTGATCCACTTAAATTGATCCAGATCACATTGCCGCTTTTTGTGAAATAACGCTTTTCAATCTGATAGTTCTCTATTTCGTCGTTGATTAACTTATAAACATTTTCTAGATCTCCTTCCAAGTCATCAGGATGTGTGATTTCTTGGAAAGTGAGATGAATAAATTCTTCCGCTGTGTACCCGAGTAGTTCACAGAGACTTTTATTTACTTTCAAAAATCTTCCCTCTAGAGATACCAAGCCAATTCCAATAGAAGCATACTCGAAGGCTGATGTGAATTCGTCAGTCTTGATTGTATCTTTTTCTAAGGATTTAACTTGGAAATCTTCAATTGTATTTTCTTTTTTGAGTTTCAATGCAATGAAAAAATTTGAAACGGAAAGAGCAATAATAGCTATTGGAAGAATTTGTAAAGTAAAATTTGTCAGTGAATTCCAAATAAATAATAGAGCTATTAAAGCTATAGAAATGCTAAAGATTGCAGAAATTAATTTAGGTGATAATTTGGGCATATATGCGGAAATATGGGCAATCTCAACTCTGAAAGTTAATGTAATTTCTTAAGTTAGTTTATTACTTGTTTAATATATTTTTTTTACAAAATTTATCTAATTAATAAACTTAAAAAAATGAATCCCTGATTCCAATAGAACCAATCCAGAAATTTATCCATTTCATTATTAACAAATTCTGGCTTTATGGCTTCATAATGCACTTTTTCTCTGCCCACACCAAGTTTACAAACAAATATTCTTCACTCAGAGGTATATATATATGGTTTTTATTATTTTTCATTCATGTCAAGTAGCCAATTAAAAACATTCAAATGTCTCATACCACCTCTGTCTTGTGTAAACGAGTCTGTTGTAAGCAAGAATTTGGGGTAATTGTCATTGATTTTTTCTAATGCACCAAACTCACGTTCAATTATTTTTTCGCTTACCATTTGCCAAGCAACCTGATAATATTCGATGTCACCTTTAGGGGTTTTGCATACAAAGTCCACCTCGTTGTTTCTTGTTGTACCTGTCCAAATTTTGTTTCCTCTTCGAAGTAGTTCAAGGTAAACTACATTTTCCAATATATGCCCTCTATCAGTGGTACGTTCTTTGCCCACCAAAATGTTGAGCAAGCCTACATCAACCAAATAGTATTTTTCCTGTGTTGCCAATTGTTTTTTTCCTTTCAAATCAAAACGGTTCACTTTGTAAAACACAAAACTTGCTTCCAAATATTCCAAATATTTTTCAACGGTAGTATTGTGGGTATTTTGTCCGTCCTGCTTTAATACTTTTGCAATATTTCCGGGTGATAACGGGTTGCCAATGTTGGAAGCTACAAATTTTGTGATGTTACCAAATGCCCGCTTGTCGTTTATTTGGTGACGTTGGGTGATGTCTTTTTCTATAATAGTGGCATAAATTGCTTCTAAGTATTCATATATTTTATCGAAACCACCCTCACGTAATTCAACACCTTTAGGTAATGAGGTTTCATTTACATATTCAAAAAACAAGGCTTCGTAATTGAGGTATCTGTTGGATGTGTCAATTTCGCGAGCAATTAAATATTCTTTAAATGAAAAAGGCAAAATAGAAATTTCGATATAGCGACCACTTAGAAGCGTTGCCAATTCACCTGACAACATGTATGCGGTAGAGCCTGTGATGTAGACATCTATTTTGGGTTTTACAAACAAGCCATCCACCAAACGTTCAAACTCGTTTACATTTTGCACCTCGTCTAAAAAAACATAGGATGGTTTTGATAAGTCTAGCGGTTTGATAATGTGTGCATACAAAGCATCTAAGTCGTTGAGAAATTTGCGGAGGTCGAAATCTTCAAAGTTTAAAAAAACTATTTGCTTGGCTTCCACCCCCATTTCCAACAACGTTTGACGATATAGTTCAAACAAGGTGCTTTTGCCGCTTCTGCGTAAGCCACTTACCACTTTTATAAGGTCTTTATCTTTATATGCCAATAACTTGGCTATGTATTCAGCACGATCTGTGTAATTACCCATAAAGTAAAGGTATTCATTAAATCATTAAAACTTGCATCCGATGCAAGTTTTAATGATTTTAGAATATCGAGTTAGTTGATGCTTATTAGAGTATCGGTTTTATTCTCCTAAATAAAAAAATAATTTCTTAGACGTAGGGTCTTCTTAGAGGAACCTAAAAAAATCAAGGATTAACCGTGCTTTTCTGAGCACTTCAATCTGTAATTACTTTATGTCAAAATATTATGTCTATGAGGGAACACAAATAGAAATTGAGATTATAAAAGGGTGTATTTGCAAATTACACCCAGTCTACACCAAATTTATTCTTCACCCAGAGGGGCTCCCTCAACTGTTCAATATTTTGGTTTTTCTCGCATTGAATTCTTCGGCTGTTATTATCCCCTTACTTTTAATTTATGCAGTTTGGTCAATACTTCATATATATCGGTCTTAAAAATGGATTGATTTTATAAATTACCCTCAAGCTAGTCACTACCCAACCATTGGATTTCCTTTCAAATTATATACCTACCAAAAAAGAATAAAATTTAATAAATACAAAAATCTCAATTCACTTGAAAAGAATTCAATTTAATCACTACTTTTGAGCCTCGATTGAAAATCGCGGGTGATTTGTTCAAGTTTTCGGGGTGTATCCCGATTGCCATCCGGTCCGGTATCGTGCTTGATAAAACAATGAATGAATTTCGGGGTGTAGCGTAGCCCGGTATCGCGCCTCGTTTGGGACGAGGAGGTCGTAGGTTCGAATCCTGCCACCCCGACAATTATAAATAAAACCTGCCTATTAGGGTGGGTTTTTTTGTGCCTACCACTTTCGATTACCAAAAGGTGGCAGGATGAGAACCGGGGTTCGAAATCCGACGCAAGGAGGATTCGCGAAGGGCGGTGCGGCATGCCTGTGGGTATGAGCAATCCTGCCAACCCGACTATTATAAATAAAACCTGCCTATTAGGGTGGGTTTTTTTGTGCCTACCACTTTCGATTACCAAAAGGTGGCAGGATGAGAACCGGGGTTTGAAATCCGACCATAGGGAGGATTCGCGAGGGGTTGTCCGGCATGGCTGTGGGTATGAGCAATCCTGCCACCCCGACTACTATAAATAATACCTGCCCATTTAGGGTGGGTTTTTTTATATCTACCACTTTCGATTACTAAAGGTGGCAGGATGAGAACCGGGGTTTGAAATCCGACCATAGGGAGGATTCGCGAGGGGTTGTGCAGGTTATCTATGACTGGAGATAATAGGCAACTTGTAAGCTAAACCCTCATCTCATTTGCATAAAATCTTTAAAATAGCTTAATTTATTTTTATGCCATCGGAAAAAACTACATCAATCAGTAATTCATGGGAAATTAACGCTGAGGAATGGATCAGGGTGTTAAAGGAACAAAAGATTCCATCCAGAGAAATTACTAATCCTGCTATTATAAACCATGTTCTGGGTTTCAAGTTGAAAAATATCTTAGACTTAGGATGTGGAGAAGGTTGGTTATGCAGGGCTTTGTCTTCAAAGGCAATTAAGATCTTCGGGGTAGATGGTTCGCAAAGGTTGATTTTAGAAGCATCGCAAATAGGAAAATCATCAAACTATCAATGTTTAAGCTTTGAAAATATTATAAACGGGGCCAAAATCAATGGAGCTCCTTTTGAAGGAATTATATTCAATTTTTGTCTTTATGAGAAATCGATGAGTGAAAGGTTATTGATAAAAATTGATGAACTTTTGGTAAATGATGGGTATGTATTCATACAAACCCTGCATCCATTCACTTTTCACAAAAACGGACAGGCTTATAAAAGTGATTGGGTCAATGATTCATGGAAAGGACTGCCTGGAAATTTTAAAATGCCCCATCGATGGTATTTTCGTACTTTAGAGGATTGGATATATTTATTTCAAAAGACCGGATATACAATGATTAATATAAAAGAGCCAAAAAGTGTTGAAGCTGAATTACCTTCCAGTATAATTTTTACACTAAAAAAATCCTAATGATCAAAAATCAATATACGGTCTTAGGCCTTATGTCCGGTCACCGGTTTCGTGCAACAGCGCTTTCATTGTTCGTGCTACTCACGCAACGAAAGCTTAGGTGTTAGTGGCTGTTTTTATTTTGTCCAACCGACCTTTTTTTTCCATTCCTTCATTTCCTTTTTCTTTTTTTCAAAATCTGTCGGTGGTGTTTGATTTTCGGCTTGAGCTTGCCTTCTTATAATTTCAGTTTGTTCTTCAAGTGAATTTAGTCTAATAGATTTTCTTCTTTTATTTACTTTATTCAAATTGTCAATTGGATTTGGACTTAATTCTCCTATTTCGTCCCAATCAAATTGAGTTCCGTAAAGTTGTGGCTTACCTTCAAATACTGCTATTCGGTCAGTTAGATACGCCAAATTAATCGGGTCTGCTTTTTTTTCTCTAACCGCAATCTCCAATAATTCTGCACACTTTTTTATAAATTCTGGCTGTCCAATTGAGTGTTGTATTATCAACCAAGTTGCTTCGCTTGCTTCTTTACCAACTTTGTCTAATGTCGGATAACCTATTGTGTCGATTATCTCATTTAATGTTTTTGCATTTCTGTTGTGCAACTCCTTCATTTCTTCGTTATATCCTTTGCTAAGCTGTCCGTTTTGAACAAGTTTGTCTCTCAATGCTAAGTCAGCATTTTTTAGGTCAATTATTCTTTCAGCAGTGCTCTTATAGTCCATTTTTTTGATGTCATTATTTCCATGCGAAGTGTCGTCCTAAAATAGCCACTACCTTACCAATCTGTCTATAAAACCCAGACCAATTTTTAAATATAATGATAAATGTCTGATTTTCATGGTTTTACATATTTCCGCAACTTCTACAAAACGGTGGTAAACCAACAGAAATTGGGGCTTTTAATATACTAGCCTGTATTTTAATTTATTCTTTGATAAGTTGTTTAAATGACCTTGATACAACTGCAAATAGTTTTTTTGTATGGTCATTAAGAAAAGAAGCGGCGACCATTTTTCGCACGAACTCTGATTTTGAAATCATCAATACAATAATAACATTGAAGGTCTTTTAGCTGCTTTCCGCAGTTACCTTTGTGGCTTCATACACCAAGTAATGCTCATTGCTCACCGGATGAATATAGGCTTTTTGAAACCTCATGCTATTTCGCTCGGTTATGAATTCACGTAAAATGAGGCGGTCTGTTTCTAAAATAATCATAAACAATTATTTACATGCTACGATAAATAAATAGTCTCCCAAATTAGTTTTGAATTCATCGATTACATTTTTTATTATTCCTGTTTTAATTTCTTTCGCCAATTTTGCAAGTCCGTTTGTTACTTCTTGTTCATTCGCCAGCGAAGAAAAAGAAGATATGCCACGTCTGATTTCAGGTTTTAAATACAATTCGGGGCGATGTTTTCCACTATATAAAAACAAATCTTCAAGGTTGTCCTGAATATCATATTTTTCGGTTTCTACTATGCGGAAACCTGTTTTTTTTAGTATTTGGGATAATTTTTTTATAGAAGGCATCTGAATAATTGAACTTTGCATCATTTTCGGGAAATAATAATTTAGCCAATACCCTTGCATTTGCTCCGGGGTGGACGTGAAAATCACAATCCTACCAGTATCAGATAATACTCTGTTTAATTCACTCAATGCCTGTTTGATGTCCGTCCAATGATGAATTGTGAGCGTGGCAATAATGCCTTCAAAGACTTTGTTGCCTGCAGGTATTTGTTCCGCAGTACCTTTAAGCCAAGTTACGTTTTGATTTCGCATTTTAGCTTCATTCAGCATTTTTTCTGAGGGTTCCACGCCAATAAATTTAAAACCTTTATCAGCTAATGCACAGGTATAATTACCTGTTCCGCACCCAATGTCCAGATAGAGCTTATCTTTTTTTGGTTTTAAAAGGTAGAGAAGCCTTTCTGTTAAATATGGGTCAGCCTGCCGAGTGGCATTGTAACCCGTCCCAATTTTATTATATATTAAATCCATTAATAGGGTTTTATTAGGTTTATGATATGGGACTTTTAAATCTATCTTAATATGTTTTCAGCAGTATATTGCCTGATTTTTTATGAGTTTTTTAAAAATCCAATGATATAACCATCGGGGTCTGCAATGTAGAATTCTTTAGCTCCTTCACGCACTGTTCTTAACGGCATGACGACATCTACATTTTTATCTAAAAGGGTTTGAAACAACTCTTCGATATTTTCGACCTCAAAAAGTATATCCAGATGTTTGTGGTCTCTTTTGTTTTTTCTTTCTTCAGTCGATGGGTTGCCATCTTTGAGGTGTATGGAATATGCGTCTTTTATAATACCTACATAAAAGTCCAAGAACCGGAATTCTATATCAAATTCGAGCTTTTGGGTGTAAAACTCAATGGATTGAACAAGGTTATTGACGAGTAGTTGGGTACTCATTTTTTTAATACTGAAATTCGTGACTGCTTCCATAATATTTTGTTATTTGATTTAATTTTTCATGATCACAAAAGTTAATTATTCCTTGATATTTAAACTTTCAATAACGGTTATGCTTACAATTTTGTAAAGGCTCAAACTTAAGTACAGTCTCAGTCAGTTCATTTGCTATTCACATAGAAATTTCATGGCTAATCAGTTTAAAGTAAATTAAAATTATTTTTGTTAGTATAATGTTAAATAATTAGATCTAACCCACTTACATACTTTCCATGCTATTGGCGAGCAGATAGGAACTGCCGCTGCGAACCCTTTGCCCGCCTGAGTTTAGCTGATGTTATGGTCTGTTTTTCCTTCCTACCCAAAATCTACATTCACCGGATTTCACTTTCACATTTGTTGGTTCCTCAAATTTGTCACTTCGATAGAAAGTTTCAAGTAAGTCGAAATTACTTTCTTGAAGAACATTCTTTACTTCATTCATGTCTGGGATATGAATGAAAATTTCCTGACTTTCATTTTTTGAACTCGTGATTATATCTCCAAATTCAAACAAGTCAAGTCTTTGTTTTCCTTGCGCCCAATGATTCCTTTCGTTATCCCAGAATTGAAAATATTTCTCTTCCCTATTTCTGTCATGAGTCGTGAATATAAATAACCCAGCATCCTTTAAAACCCGGTTTATTTCTTTAAATGCAATCAATCGTTGTATCGGATTTGGAATTGACATGATTCCATTAAAAGAAAATATTACTACATCAAACTCCTTGTCATTGAAGTCCAGCTTTGTTGCATCTCCGATTCTAAAATCAATGTCAACATTGAATATCGTATTTAACTTTTGTGCTTCAAAAATCATCTCTGGAGTCAAATCCAAACCGATTACTTTGTCAAAACCAAGTCGAATTAATCCAAATGTTGTACGTCCTGTTCCACAACCAAGATCCAAAACAGTTGAATCTGATCTGAGATACTTTTTAAAAACGTATTTCTCCGATTCCCATAAGCCTACCTCAATGGTAAAGTCTATATAACTTTTAATCCCTGACCTGTATTGATTGAGAATAAATTCTTTCGATATCTTCTTCATTTTTTTTATAAAAATGCCCTATACACCAATATACCCAAATCCGCTCCCATTATTGCTTCAAGCCAGTATGTATTTTTCTTAATACTGCGAATTTACTGTAGGTGCGCATCCTAAAGGAATTTGGTCTTACCCACTTATATATTTTCCATTCTGTAATATTGGTACACCATCGCTACAGTTAAATGCTCCTGCCAGAATTATGTCATTTTCAAATCCGCGAGCTATTAATTCCTTACCCGAAATGCAATTCATAAGTCCTTCAAGCAGGTTCTCTTTATAACAATTAAAAGCCGATAAGGCGGTCAGGGACTCAGGTGATAATGTACCCTTCAAATAATATATAATTGCTCCCGCTCCAATCAAGTCTTCAAAGCATGGCCGTAAGCTCCCATCAGACCATTTTTCTCCCGCTGGTATTATGGCAATCTTTTTTCCTATTTGTAAAGCGTATTCGGCAATAGCTTTAGCATTTCGCAAACAACCGCAAAGGGTTATTGTCTCACCTGTTGTCAAAGACAGCGAAGAACCATTCGGCGATGGGAGCACTATTTGCTCTCCCTTTTTTACTGTCTGCAAAGATGTAGGTGAAAGTGAATAGGAATTGGAATATTGTCGCTTAAAGTCTGCAAGAATTGTATTTTTACTTTTTGCAAATTCAATTGCTGTTTCATCTTTCCATTTGTAAGGAATCACCGAGGCTAATTTGCTGGTTACAATATCAACGCATGTCGAAAATGAAAGAATATCAATGATAATGACTGCATCAGAAATTGGGGATAATTCCTCAACTCCCATTTGGCCCCATTCCAGCCTAATATCAAATTCATTCTGATTATAAAACATTATTTGACTATTAATTTACCTCCTGCTGAAACCTGATATTGACTTCCCTAAATACGTCCATTTTAAAGGCATAAATCAGAGTACATACCAGCACGCCAAATCCACCGCCCATCAATACATTGGGAGCGCCAAACCATTCAGTGAGTAATCCGATCAGAAAGCTGCCTATAGAAAGCGCACCCATAAAAAGCATGATATACAAACTCAGTACCCGTCCGCGCTTATCGTCTGGCGCAATGGTCTGCAAGAGGGTATTGGAACCGGTAAAAATCATGACTCGGCCAAAACCGGACATGACCAAGGTAAGCAAAGAAAACCACAAGACATCCGATACGGCAAATGCCATAACCCCCACTCCAAAAATGATTCCTCCAAAAAGTATGTATTTATCAAGACCTTCCAGGTTGGATTTATTACCCACCAACAAAGCGCCTAAAACAGAACCCAAGCCTATGGCACTGGTTAAATAGCCAAATACCTCGGCACCGGCATTGAATACACGCCCGGCAAATACAGGCAAAATTACGATATACGAAACCCCCAACATGGTAATAAAAGCGACAAATACAAGTATCAGCTTTATGGGTGGCGATTGATAGGCATAATTAAATCCATCCATAAACTCAACCTTAAAATTGAGTTTGTAGGTCTTTCTAACATAGCCTTCATATTGGATGAGTCGAAAGCACACCACTACCATCAAACTCATAATACCATACAGCAAAAAACATACGCCTTCGCCAACAAATGGTATCAGTATACCTGCTATGGATGGTCCTGCAATGCGGGCTGTGTTAAAAAGCGACGAATTCAGGGCAATGGCATTGGTCAGGTATGTTTTGTCTTCTACTAAATCATTCACCAAAGACTGTCTGGAAGGCATTTCTATTCCACTTATACATCCAAATAATATTTGAATGCCAATCATCCAGCCTACGGTTATTTGATCTCCCAGCGTAAGAGCAGCAAGCAAAAATGAATTGGCGGCCAATAGGCTATGGGAAATGATTAGGAGCTTATGCTTATTATACCTATCGGCGACCACACCGGCTATAGAAGATATCAAAAATGCTGAAATTTCCCGTGAAAAAGTGACCAAACCAAGCAATAATGCAGAATCGGTCAATCGAAATACCAACCAGCCGATGGCCACTTGCTTTATCATGGTGCCAAGATTTGAAAAAGCTTGACCCCAAAAATATAATCGGTAGTTCTTATATCTAAAAGCAGAAAATATGACCATAAATAGTCTGTGGTTAATATTTGGCAGTTTGATAAAATCGAATCTGTGCTTTTTTCTTTAAAATAAGTTAGCCTAATTTAATTGAATGAGCACAAAAACGTCCTTGCAGATTACTTTGGCAAAATAACCGGTAGATCGTTAGTCGGTAGTATAAGTGCTGTTAGTTTTTGATTAAGTATTTTACCACGATTGTAAAACTGATTTTGATCACATTTCATCCAAATCCAGTTTTTTTAGCTGGTCCAGACTTGAACTCTTGATGGAAAATTTGCTGTACATGTGTTCGGTATCTGTAATAATCAACCACATTTGATCAGATTTGTCTTTCACCACCTTTAAATAAAAATCATTATTTAGCGCATAGATATACAATACGTCGTGTAAAATCTCTGAGGTCATGGGTTTTAGATCAAACTGATGGATGGTTTCTGAAAAGCAATAGGGATTGTGAACTGTAAAATCGCAGTTTTCTTTTTGCCTCACCACCTCCGCTCTATGTGATTCATATACTTTACCAGTCAGTAACCGCTCAAAAACCAATTCCGGATCTTGTCGGTATCGATCAAAAGCATTTCTGAAAACCCTGCGCAACAACCTACCATATAAAGGGCTTTCGACATAAATACTAAAATCTACCAAAGGCTTAAGGTGGGCATGTAAAGCATACAGTCCCTCAAATAAAATAACGGGCGTGCTTTGAATCTTTTTATAACCCACGGGTTTTTTTCTTTCGAATGAATAAACCGGCATTTGGGCTATTTTTCCCGATTTGAGGGTTTCCAACATTTGGCGCCCTTCCTCAATACCGAAATTGGCCGGATCGTCCCAATGGTAAGTGTATTCAAAATAGTTGGTCAATTCAATCCCCTTCTGATAATTGTCCTGTGAAAGCAATTGTGTATGCTGGGGAAGTTGCGCACATAATTTTTTGGCTATCTGAGTGCTTTTTCCGGTACAAGATCCACCGGCAATACCAACAATTAAGCTTGGAGCCTTTTCAGAAAATTGCGCTGATAGGCTGCCAATTTTATTGATAATGAGTTGCATCCAATCAGGCTCATTCAAAAAGATGGTCTTTGCAATCATATTATTATTAATGCTTCCAATTTGATAAATTTTCTACCGCAATATAAAATCGCAAAATTATACACTAAGTGCCTCAAACTGGCTGGTGTACAATTTCCGGTAGACGCCGCTTTTGTTTAGCAAACTTTCATGGTTGCCTTGCTCTATTATTTTGCCTTGCTGAATGACCAAAATCCTATCGCAGTTACGTATGGTAGATAACCGGTGGGCAATGACGATGGAGGTCCTACTCTTCAACAACGTCGCTATGCCATTTTGTATTTTATTTTCAATAAGTGTATCTATAGAAGATGTGGCTTCGTCCATCAACAAAATTCGCGGATTTCTCAAAACAACTCTGGCAAATGATATGAGTTGCTTCTCGCCAGAACTCAGATTATTACCTTCCTCCCCTACTTCATCATCTAATCTATCCGCAAATTCAGCGATACCCAGGCTTTCAAGTACTTCCACCATATCCCTATCACTGGCATCGAGTCTTCCATAGCATAAATTTTCTCTGATAGTTCCTGAAAACAAATAGGGTGTTTGCAAAATTACGCCTAGCTGACTCCGAAAACTTTGTAAAGTTAAGGATGTATAATCAATCCCATCCATTGTGATTCGTCCCTGAGTAGGTTCGTAAAACCGGCTGATTAGATTAATAATGGTTGATTTTCCTTCGCCTGTTGGGCCTACAAGGGCTATGGATTCACCAGCTTTAATGGAGATATTCAGTTTTTCAATAACCGGTCGATTGGGGATATAGCTGAAATCAACATTTTCAAAACAAATGTTTCCGGCCAACACAGGTGCAGTTTTTGCATTTGGGTGATCCTTTATGCCCACAGGTTCATCAATCAATGAAAAAATGCGTTCTCCCGCGGAAAGGCTGTCTTGAGCTGCTGCATAAAATTGGGTGACTTCCATAATCGGATCGAAAATCATGCGTGCATAGCCAAAAAAAGCTGCCAGCAAACCCAGTGTAAAACCCGAAGCCGGATTCAATACCAAATGACCGCCGAAGTAAATTACCGCCGCCGCTACCAGAGATCCTAAAAGCACCACCACAGGCCGGTACATGGCAGTATACCAAGCTGCTTTATAGGAAGAATGTTTGAGTTCTTGTGTGATGCTATTAAACTCCACAGAAGATTGATCCTCGTGCACGGTGGCTTTATTTACCTCTATTGCATTGATATTTTCAGTAAGAAAAGCCGCCATTTGACTATAGATCCGTCGGGCATTTCTTGAATAGCCAAGTATCAACATTCGGATTTTAACTGAGGCAAACATCATCAAAGGAATAGACAAGCATACCATGCAGGCTAATTGCCAATGGTAAATAAACATGGCTATTAGACTGACCAATATCATCATTACGCCCCCTACCAATGACACAAAACCAAAAGATATAATGTCTGAAACTTTGTCGACATCTGAAGTTAGGCGTATGCTAAGCCAGCCAATGGCCGAGCGATCATAAAATGAATAAGGCAAATGCTGAAGTTTGTTGAACATTTCCTTTCGTAAATCAAAAACTACAAATTCCTTAAGTCTTCCGGCGGCATATATAAAAACTACCATGCCAGCAGATTGCAATAATATAGCGCCCAAATACAAAATTCCATATTGAGTCATGGTCTGCGCCATGGCATCGGTAAAACCTGAAATACCACTTTCGCGCATGCTTAAGACAACAGGTGTAATAAAATTATCTATGTATTTGTACCAAATAATTGGCAAAACCCCAACAATACAAGCATCGACTATGGCACCCCCAATGAGCACCGAACACCATTTTTTATGCCTAAAACTATAATTAAATATCCTTAGGATAAATGGCCACAAAGCCCTCTTTCGGGTAAATTCTTTATCTTTTAAATGATTCTCCATTTGGGTCAAGAGTTAGGCAGCGGCTTTTTCATTAATATTATCTTGTGTTCTACTATGCTAATTGGTACTTACATATCAATTGATAAATCATTTCATGTTTCCTGTAATTTATCTTGCTGCTTGAGCGATTGTATCTTGCATATTTTATAATAGTATCCATCCTCCATTGATTCGAGTTTCATTGGTGAGCCATATTGCACCAATTTTCCCTCTTTCATTACCAATACAAAATCAGATTTTTTAAGCGATGCCACACGATGCGAAATAATAATAGATGTTCTATCAGCTAGCACCTCTTGCAAGGAATTGAGAATTTTATGCTCTGTTACAGTATCAATGGCCGAGGTAGCATCATCCATGATAACCACCCCAGGCCACTGAATTAAAGTTCGCGCCAGTACCACCCTTTGTTTTTGCCCCCCTGACAGCGTTACACCTTTTTCACCCACCAGTGTCCTGAAACCATCCGGGAATTTTAATTTCATTTCATAGGCTTCTGAAATTCGTGCGGCTTCATCAACTTCGTTTGGGCTACTTTGTGGATGTATATAGGCAATGTTTTGCTCTATAGTTCTTGAAAACAAAAAAGCTTTTTGCATGGCTACTCCCATAGTGGATCTAAGATAAGCCTTAGGGAAAGATTTGATATCTTTTCCATCGAGCAGAATCATACCTTCATTCGGATCGTATAATCGCAGTAATAACTTAATTATGGTGCTTTTGCCACCACCACTGGGGCCGGTTATCCCTAGTTGACGACCCGGTTGCAGCTTAAAAGAAATATGTTGCAATGCAGGTTTCTTTTCATTTGGGTAGGTAAATGAAACATTTCTAAACTCGATCTCGCCATGAAGCTGTTCAGAAACAAATGTGCCTTCGTCTGTTTCGCGTGCATGTTCCAATATTTCTGAAATTCTTGAAGTAGCCACTATGGCCATGCCCATTTGAGACAGTACCTGACCCAACTGACGCATCGGATAGGTAACCATGCCTATGTAGGTATAAAAACCCAACAGCTCTCCAATACTTATTCGGCCTTGAATGACAAAATATCCACCGGTAAGTACCGAAATGATCAACTGAAGATGCACTAAAAAATCCGTCAAGGGCCAATACGCAGCTTGCAGGTTAGCTTGCTTAAGTCCCATTTTCATCTTTTGCTGGTTTTGCTGATGAAACCTATCTATTTCATAAGTTTGATTTGAAAAGGCTGTAACCACTCTGATGCCATTGAGGTTTTCTTGCACCATGTTGTTGAGTTTATCTGCTTCGATTTCGTGAAGGCGCCATATCTTCCTTTCTTCATTAAAAAAACGGTAACCTAGTAATAATATGACTGGAGATAAAATCACTGTTATGGTAGCTTGTAACCAATCCATACTCCACATCATAAAAAAAGAAAACAAAAAAGTACCGGACAAGCGTAATACAGCTATCACTTGCTGATGTATAAATCTTTTTATGGTATCGATATCGCCTGTGCAGCGCTGGATTAATTCTCCCCTTGAAATACCTGAGAAGAATTCCATGGGCAAATACTGAATATGTTTGAACACATCGTCTCTGAGGCGCTTAATGCTCCGTTCGCTTATTGAGTCCTTTAATGTAACAGAACTGAATAAAAATATACTTCGCAAAACCGCTATGACCATATAAATGAGTCCTAGTGCCAATAGGACGGCACCGATTTTCCCATTTTGAGAATCTGGCAGCCAGCTCATAATTTTATTGGTTATATAGTCGCCCGACAATGCATCTATGGCTACACCATCCTGATAATTAACGAGAACATAATCAACTGCAATTTGAAATATTTTGGGCTCTAAGGCTCTGGCTACAATAGATACCAACAGAAGCAAGGCAGAAAAGCAATACCAAAATTTGTATTCTCCTAAAATTCCAATCAGATCTTTGAAATTTTTAATCATTAGCGACTTAGTGTAAGTTGAAGCTTTTTGGACGGCAAGGTAAAAGCCAAAAGTTTAGCAGGTGTTAGAGTGGTATTTGGGCCATGTTAAAAATGAATATTTATAAATGCCTGAGAAAATCTAATCAATTAGGCTAAAGCAAAAAACTGAATATAATATGCTTACATTTTTAAAAGTTGATACCTTATACCCAATTGGTATCAGCATTTTGAAGCAAAATATTGGATATACACAAAGCTAATTATTTAATAATTCACACTTAACAGTATCCTTATATATCTCATCTACTTTTGTTATTATTAAATAAAACAACAATAAGTCGCATGATCAGAATATTCAAGTTCGTCACTTTTGCATGTATTTCTGCATTCTTAATTACTGGATGTGGCATTAATGGAGAAGAAAATAAGAAGAAAAAGCTTATAATAGCCATGTCTGCCACAGCAGAGTCGGAGCGTAGCTTTGAGCGCATTGAGGCAGTGTCTGAGTACCTCAGTAAAAAGCTGGATATGGAGGTTACACATAAGCTGATTTCAAATCCGTCGGCATTGATTGAGGCCATGCGCGCCAACAAAATACACTTGGGTTCGGGCGGCCCCTTTACTTACCTCGTAGCATCCAAAGTAGCCAATGCAGTGCCTATTGTGTCCACTGAAGACATTAAGGAGGGTAGTATTTTCAGGAGTTGTATAATTACTCAAGCCAATTCCACCATTAATTCCATGGAAGATCTAAAAGCGCGATCTGAAAATCTCACCTTGTCTTGGGCTTATCCCACTTCATGCTCGGGTCATTTAGTGCCAAGATATGTAATGCAAGAAGAATATGATTTATTGCCTGGCGATTTCAAAGAAGTAATGATTTCTACCAACCATACTTCAGCTATATTTACTGTGATTTCAGGTAAAGTGGATGTCGCTGCCACCTACTATTCAGGGTTGCAACGCTTGATCCAGGAAGGGCGGGTTAATGAAGATGAAATAAAATATTTATGGATTTCGGAGCCCATGGTATCTTCGCCGGTTTTTGCCCGTCAAGACTTGGGTAGTGATTTGATACAAAGGATTAAAGACGCATACCTTGATATGGAAAAAGATGACCCTGAAACCTTTGCACTTATTCAAAATCAATATATCACCGATATAAAGTACGTAGATGTCAATGACTCAGACTATCAGTTTTACCGTGATATGGCTAATAAAGTTAAAGGATTTGATGTCAAATATTAGGTAGTAAACCATAGACATAATTCAACTTATTAATAACTTTTCATTATTGCGTTTTTACTCTTAAACTAATCAAAAAACTTGGTGAGAAATAAATTCCTTTTTATTGTCGAAAAAAGCGCTAGCAATCAAAAAACATTTTTCTCATTGCCAACTAACAGCTAATTGCTATACTTGCCTAGTTCTAAAATGTTTATCTAGTGTTATGGCTCACCCATTTCGCTTTAACTCTTGAAATTCATTCAGTCTAAATCGACCCAATTTAAGTTTGTCGATGAGTTCAAATACCATTATTTAAAATAAAATTTAACAATGAGATTAATATTGATTTCTAATTTTAGTGATATTCAAAACGAGCACTATTTGCTCAACCTGATTTTTTGTGAGGGGCTGGAAACGTATCATTTGAGAAAGAAAAATTACAGCCGCGATCAAATGAAAGCCTATATTGAGAAAATTCCCCGTTATTTTCACGATAGGATCGTACTACATACGCATTTTGATTTAATTCATGAATACAATCTGAAGGGGGCGCACTTCACAAAAGCCTACACGCATAAAGATTTTAAATTAGAATATCCGGATCATCCATATGATTTCCGGCATTTAAGTTTTTCATTACACTCTATACAAGAGATAAAGCAAATCGGATCGGCCTACAACTATATTTTCCTAAGTCCGATTTTCGACAGTATCTCAAACACTGGATACAACAGTAAATTTCGAATCAACGAACTAAAAATTTTCTTAGCGGATAGAGATAACCGCCCAGAGATTATCGCCCTTAGTGGAATTACTGATAGTAAAATATTCAACATACATGAACTGGGATTCGATGGTCTGGCCTTGCTTGGACACATATGGCGTCATTTTGAGCAAGACCAGCAATTGATAGAGGCGGTCAACCGATTTAAAAAAATAAAAAAGCTAGTACATAGTGTTCTAGAGCAGCAGATGAAAACTGCATAATTATTTTTTAATTTTCTTATAAGGCATTTATAATAAGTTTTTATCGGGTAAAAAATCCACCTAAAACAATTCTCTTACTACTTAACCAAATTCTAACAACGCCCATAAAGACGACTAATAATCAAAATTTAGCTTTGATCTATATAAAGTACAAATAGGTCAATACATTTCGGCACAACTCAACTCTTGTGATTGAATGTTAAAACACAAAATGATCAGATAAATGCTGGAAGTAAAAAACATTAAAAAGTCGACCCCCGAAGGTAAAAAGATCCTGAAGGGAATTAGTTTCACGGTCGAAAAGGGAGAATTTGTGGGGATTTTAGGCGCAAGTGGTGCCGGAAAAACGCTTACCATGCGATGTATAAGCGGGCTCACCACGCCTACCTCAGGTGAGGTGAATCTTATTGATCGAAAAGGGAAAAAAATAAATATAACCAACTGCAAAGGCAAGAAGCTACGTACCGTTAGACAAAAGATCGGCAACATATTTCAAGGCCACAATCTCGTAAAACGACTGAATGTGTTGGAAAATGTTATGATAGGTCGGCTTGGGAGCATAAATGTAATGCGGAGCCTCCTTTATGGCTTTACTGATGAAGAAGCAAAAGAGGCCATTCAGACATTGGAGCGTGTTAATATAGCACATCTCGCCCATCGAATTACGGGTTCATTGAGTGGTGGCGAAATGCAAAGAGTAGCAATTGCCAGAGCACTTTTTCAGAAGCCCATTATAATGCTGGCCGATGAACCTATAGCGAGTCTTGACCCGCAAAATGCCAAAAAAATCATGAAACTTTTGAAATCATTGGCAGAAGAAATGCCCATACTGGGAATTTTTCATCAACCGCAAATAACGGCAAAATATTGCACCCGAATAATTGCCATTAAGGAAGGTGAAGTAGTATACAACGAGACAGACAAAAACGGACATAAAAGGTTGTTTAAGCAGTTGCCGGAAATTTATGGTGCAGAACTAGAAGAAATTGAACAAGCTAAAATGACGTCCGACAATCCGACAGATCAGTTTGAGGGCAGGCCAGAAATATTGACGTTCTGATGGACTACATGAAGCTGAAAGCAAAAAGGAGGAAAAACAAGATCCTGCTTTTTATATTCCTGGCAGTAGCGGTTTATTTTACTGCCCTATCCTGTAAGGTCAATTTGGGAGATTTGATTTCAGGCATTCCCACTGGTGTGCGTTTTCTTGGTTTTATGTTTCCACCAGATGTAAACGCTCTGACCCAAATGCTAAAACCCGCAGTCGACACCATTCTATATGCATTTTTAGCTACCATATTTGGTTCTATATTATCATTGGCATTCGGTCTGGCAGGTGCCGCCAATATTTCACCTGGCTGGTTGCGTCATATCAGTCGCTTTGTTCTTACCTCCGAGCGCGCTCTTCCCGAGATCATCATTTTGCTACTCCTTGTGGCGGCGCTGGGACTAGGTCCATTTGCAGGTGTCATTGCGCTATCCATTGGATGTATTGGCATGTTGGGTCGGCTTTTTGCTGATGCCATCGAAGAAGTAAATCCACGAATATTGGAATCTATCGATTCGGTAGGTGCCAATAAATTTCAAGTCATCGCTTTTGGGGTTATTCCTGAAATTCTGCCATCCATTATTTCCAATACGATATTTAGATTCGAAGTAAATATTAGGCTCTCAGTATTACTGGGTGCTGTGGGAGCAGGTGGTATTGGTTACGAATTGTTTTATTCATTCTCTATACTTCAATACGAGAGAGCCACTACAGCAATATTAGTGACACTCGCTCTGGTATTTATGGCCGAGCGCTTTTCAGAATTTCTTCGAAAGAAAATAGTGCCTGAAACCAGACTTAAGTAAATAAACCTATGAATATCTCAGTTGGATATGACTTCCCGTTTAAGAAGCGCTACAATCCCAGCACTCAAATTTAAAAACAAAAGCATGAAAACTGCCGCCACACTTTATCCCATTCCTTCGCACAAATTTAAAAATAAGGTTACTATTTTGGTGGCTATTGCTTTGGTTATAGCAGGGTTAAGTGTCTATCTGGAATTTGATTTTTTACTGCTATTCACTGATTTTCACTATATCGTAGCATTGTTGGGCGAAATGTTTCCTCCCAGATTTTCAATTCTCTTTACGAAAGATCAAATTTTCTCCTCGATTTTGCAGACCATCTCCATGGCATTTCTAGGAACCTTAATCGGCGGATCCCTAGCCATGATCCTTGCTTTTTTCGCTGCCAAAAATACCAGTCCAAACCACGCTATACGTCTATTAACAAAATCGTTGCTGGCCACAGAGCGCGTCATTCCCAGTTTGGTTATTATCTTGATTTTTTTGATTACCGTAGGTTTAGGACCCTTTGCAGGTATGCTTTCATTGGCCTTGGGTTCAGTAGGCATGTTTGGCAAATTGTTTGCCGATGCCATTGAACAAATCGACAACGACCAGGTAGAGGCTATTTATAGTGTCGGCGCCAACAAAATGCAGGTTATTCGATTCAGCATTATTCCTCAGGTACTTCCTTCCTTTATTGGTAATTTATTTTATGCCTTTGACATCAACCTCCGGGCTGCCATCGGTTTGGGGATATTTGGAGGGGGAGGCATTGGCTATGAAATACACATGGCAATGCAAATGCTCCAGTATAGAGAAGCCCTGGCATTAATATTTTTTACTATCATACTTATTAGCTTATTTGAGAGAATTTCGGATGTCCTGAGAGGTATAGTCATGGGCAAGGAAGTTTTGAAGTAATTGATAGACGATCTGATATGCTGAATTGTGGTGAAAACTCAAAGTATTTTCACTGTCATTGCGATGGCATTGACGTAAAAAGCAACATGATTTCTAAAGGGTTAAGGTCAATGCCAGTAGCAAACTCCACCCAGCCTTGAATGCCACTCTTTTCCTTCGCTTTACCTGAAAGTCGAAAAAATTTTCAACTAAGCTTTTTTTAGGTTAGATCCTGTCGAGTTTCTGAAAACCTATTTGGATTAAATGGAGTCACATGGAACACATATGCGTTGCAATCCTATTTATAATGATTAGCTCTCTTCCCTACTTTCACTCATATTCTAAAATAATGTCATAACATTCTCATTCATTTACAAAAAACTACGCAAGTAGATTAGCAACTGGTAAAGGGCTTGTAGATTATCCTTTCAACAAATATCTCCATGCACCAAACTTTAAGCAAATATTGGGGTAACAAAAAGATAATCTCGCATAATACAATTCTAACATTTTCAAAACATTCAAATAAACCGAGAAGTCTACCTTGCAACAAATTATCATGGGACAATATGCATATCATTAAATGAATTGATTATGCTGATTCACATTGAAACTTGTATGCATGATGTATCTATCAACCTCACAATAAAATAATTAACCATGAAATTTTCAAAGATCGTTTTAATAGATGATGAACCGGATATTCTCGAGTTGCTCCAATACAATCTGGAGAAAGAACGCGCACTGGTTAAAACATTTACCTCTGGACTGGAAGCTTTGGTTTATATATCCAGTGAAAGACCTGATGTGATTGTCTGTGACTGGATGATGGACGATATTGACGGGCTTGAAATGTGCCGTCAACTCAAAATGAACCGAGAGCTTTGTTGCATACCTTTTGTCATGCTTACAGCCAGAGATCATGAAGCCGACATCGTGTCAGCGCTTGAAATGGGCGCAGAGGATTACATAGTGAAACCGGTCAAAATGAAGGAGCTGATCGTAAGGCTAAAAAAGATACTTAAACGCCAAAAACCCCCGATGGAATTATCGGTGAAAACCACACAAGAAAAGCCTGAACAAAGCGACAATCTTTTGAAATATAAAGAGATAAAAATAGATGTTGATAAGCATCAGGTACATGTAGATGATAAAAATGTTGATTTAACCTATTCGGAATTCAAACTGTTGCAATTGCTAATAAGTCGTTCGGGCCGGGTATATAGTCGCAACCAGATCATAGAAAAACTTAATGGTTTGGACTACATAGCCACAGAAAGATCTGTAGATGTACAGATTGTTGGTTTAAGAAAAAAAATAGGCTCTCTCAAAAATTACCTTGAAACCGTCAGGGGCGTTGGCTACCGAATGAAGGATTGATTAACCAAAATTTAATTGGTCAATTTATTGTGTTTTGGGCCTTTCGCGCTAACCGTTCTTCTTATTAATTGCATTAAAACACTAAAACAATATTAATTGAATTCTATTTTGGTCCTAACTTAAGTTAAACATTGCCCTACTACTTTTGAACTGTACAGCATAACATATAAATGTATGGATCAAGACAAAATAGACTTCACATTATGTGAATGTGATTTAAATGTTCTCACCACATTTACCGAAAATCAATTAGAGAAATTATATCAAGTCAACATCACCCGCCTACCTGCCATTTGCCTTACTATGGTGCGGGCAGAAGATAGTGTAGAACTTCAGGAGTTTTATTTGGGCGAAGCTCTCACTACTGAATGCGAAGTTGAAATTGAAGGCCAAACCGGATTTGGAATTTGTTTGGGTGATGAACCTGACAGAGCCTATTGCCTTGCGGTATTCGATGCCGTGCTAAAAATCAATAATGGCCTACCCGACATCGTCTCTCAATTTTTAGATGAGCAATATCAGCAGGTAATGCTTCAAGAAAAACGAGACTTCAACCAGATCTTATCTACTAAGGTTGACTTCAAACTAATGGATCAATTATAAATAATAATAACAAAAAAATGGTAAGAGAATCCGCTTACGATGAAATTTTTGATGCGCAATTTCATTTTCGCCAACTCATGGAGGCTATGTCGCGTCCGGGAAAAATATGTAAACTTGAGCATAATGCCATCAGTCCACCCGAAGACATGCATCCGGGAGCTGCACTTATAGGTTTTGCTTTGTTAAATGCTGACGTTAGTTTTTATCATAAAGGCAGCGCCGCCGAGTACTTAAGGTTCAATACTTCCTCTGAACTTGCTGCACCTGCCGATGCTGATTTTATTTTTATAAAAGGCACCGACGAACCTCAAATGATCAGAGCGGCCAAAATAGGTACAGATAATTACCCTGAAACCAATGCAACTACCATTATTGAAGTTTTAGAAATTAACAATACCAACCATGATGAAGGCCTCAATCTGTGCTTATCTGGTCCGGGTGTTTTAGGCAGCAAGGAGGTAAATATTCGAGGTCTTCATGAAGATCTTCTCGAAGAAATACGTGTAAAAAACGAAGAATTTCCTTTGGGCGTTGATTGTATTCTGGTCGATAAATCTGGAAATGTTTGCTGCCTTCCACGCACATGTAAAATAGAATGTAATATTAATGACCTACAAAACATATAATTAACATGGGATACGTAGCCGTAAAAGGTGGGACACAAGCCATAGCTAATGCAAATGATCTAGTAGAATTCTACAGGATTAAAAGCCTGGCACCACCGATACAAATAGAACAGTTGAAGGCACAGTTTAGATTGGCTATTGACAAAATTATGGGTGAAGGCTCTTTTTATGCACCGGAATATGGTGCCATTGCCCTAAAGCAAGTGGAAGGCGATGTACTGGAAGCGGCTTTTATCATGCGTGCATTTAGAGCTACGCTATCAAGAAAATACTATTCGAATATTATAGATACCAAAAAAATGTTTGTGCAGAGAAGAATTTCTTCTTCTTTCAGAGACATACCTGGCGGGCAAATACTGGGGCCTACCAGAGACTATACCCAGCGACTCATTGACAACCGCATGGTAGATGAAAAAATTACTGATTTTGAAAAATTTGCAGCAGATTTTGAAGATAGAATCGATCCTGCCAAGCTTAAAGAAATCAATACTTTTGACAAGGTGGTGGATATGCTGCGCGAACAAGGCTTATTGAAACCAGTGGGTAATAATGAAGACCAAACAGTGCTGGACGTAACCCGGACCGCTATAAAATTTCCAACCCCCCGTTCAGCAAGATTGCAAATGCTGGCCAGAGCCGAAACAGGAGGCTTGATGGCTCTTGGCTACAGCAGCATGCGTGGTCATGGAGCCGTGCACCCAACCGTGGGCGAACTTAGGGTCGGTAAGGTAAAAATAGAAGTTAACGACGCTTCAGGTAAGAAGCGATATATCGGCAGAATTCAGGTGACAGAAGCGGAAATGATCTCTAAAGCGCAATCCGGTAATAAAAAGTCGCCCCCCTACTATGCCATTGGTTATGGACTATGCTTTGGGCAGAATGAAACCAAGGGTATTTGCATGGGCATACTTGACCGTGCTATGCGCATGGAAAACAATGGCTCACCATCTTCTGATCAGGAATTTGTACTATACCATACCGAAGGCATAGAATCTATGGGATTTACCAATCACTTGAAATTGCCACACTATGTTACCTTTCAGTCAGGTATGTCAAACTTGCGCCAGGCCATCGAAAGAGAAAAAAGCAAAGTTGATACAAAGAAGTCCGGTGTTGCAGAAAAAAAGGAATTGACTACTATCAATTAATTATGTGATCATGAAGACCTTCAAAAAATTCAAATCCAATTTCAATTATGCTTTTATCGATGAAAGCACCAAAAAGGAAATTCGACGCAAGTTGCTAAAAGCAATCTGTATACCCGGGTATCAGGTGCCCTACTCTTCTCCTGAAATGCCCATAGCCCGTGGCTGGGGCACAGGCGGCTTGCATGTTACCTTGTCGATCATTGGCAAAAGTGATGTGCTAAAGGTGATAGATCAGGGAAGTGATGCAAGCGTAAATGCATGTAATCTTCGGGATTTTATAAAAAGCACGACCGATTGCGATACCACCTATGAAACTGCGGAAGCCACCATCATTCAAAGCCGACACCGGATCACCGAGGAAGTTTTAAAAGAAAATCAAATATTGGTTTTTCAGGTACCCCAGCCTGAGCCATTGCGAAGTGTAGAGCGCTATGAGAAAAAAACCCGTGAAATGCACGCAGAGGCTGATTATGCAAAAATGTGGGTTTCTTTATATGAATCCTATGTTCGCTTTGGCGACATCATGCGCGGTGCTGGATATCCTGTAAAGGTAAACGGCCGCTACATCATGGCACCATCACCTATACCAAGATGGGACATCCCCAACCTCAACCAGAGCGAATGCCTCTTTTTATTTGGTGCCGGTAGAGAAAAAAGACTCTATGCCGTGCCTCCACACACCACGGTTGAGCCTTTGGAATTTGAAGACATCAAATTTAAGGTGGAGTCATTTAAAGGAATAAGCTGTGCCATGTCGCAAGCACAGGCCACTTTTATGGACGAACTCTACAATGATGATGGCAGCACTCATTATGTTGTAAACGACAGCGATTTTCTCGACAAACTGGTGGATCAAAAAGTAAGGCCCACACAATGGGACAACAAATACCTGAAAGAGATATTGGAAAACCTCGAAACCGAATTAAAATAATGGACATACAAAACGCCACCAATACCCACACAGATGCAGAAATCACAAAAAATGGCCCGTTGCTCAGTGTCAAAGGACTTACCAAAATTTATGGTGAATTTAACGAAAACACCCTCAATCTAACTGGCCCCATATTCAATTCAAATATCTGTCCTGAAACAGGCGCCATTGTGGCCTGTGCCGATATCAGCTTTGATCTCTTTCCGGGTGAAGTCCTCGGAATAGTTGGTGAGAGCGGATCAGGAAAAAGCACGGTAGTAAAATTGCTATACTTTGATTTGGAAAAAACAGATGGCGCGGCCTACCTAAAATCCTTTCAAGAAGGCGAAGCCAATTTTTTGAATATATCTAACCAGAAAAAAAGATACCTGCGCAATCACATGATGGGTATGGTATATCAAAATCCTAAGGATGGATTGAATTTCAATTTTTCTTCGGGAGGTAATATTGCAGAAAAGTTGCTCATGGCCGGTAATTTTCACGTTGGCAACATCAGAGAGCGGGCTTCGGGGCTATTGGAGCAAACGGAAGTGCCTTCACAAAGAATGGATGAAAATCCCGGAGCCTTTAGTGGTGGGATGCAACAAAGGGTACAAATAGCCAAAGCCATTGCCAACAATCCGCCGCTCATTTTTTTGGATGAAGTCACCACCGGTCTCGATGTATCAGTTCAGGCTAAAGTGCTCGACATGATCCGCAACCTACAACAAGAGCTAGGTACGGCCATGGTGGTAGTTTCGCATGACCTCAGTGTGATACGGATGTTGACAGATCGTACTTTAGTAATGAAAAATGGCCGCATTGTAGAACAAGGCCTTACGGATCAGATTTTACAAGATCCACAGCATGCATATACGCAACTTCTGGTGAGCTCTATGCTGTAATTTTTATAATTGCGAATCAACAAAATCATTTTAACAACTCAGAGATGGACACTATTTTAGACGTAAAAAACTACAGCAAAGAGTTTAATTTGCACATACTCAATAATAAGAAAATCAAAGCCTTAGAGCAGGTTTCCTTTTCTTTAAAAGAAGGAGAAATCATAGGTTTAGTAGGGAAATCCGGATCGGGTAAATCGACTTTGATGAAAAGTATCTATCGCACTTACCTAGCATCGAGTGGTGAAATCTGGTTCAAATCGAGCCTTTTTGGAAGCATAGAAATGGTCAGTGCAGGCGACCACCATGTTATCGCATTACGCAAAAAAGAAATCACTTTTTGTTCACAGTTTTTAAGCGTTATTCCCAGGATTACTGCTGTAGATGTTGTGGCCAACAATCTGATTAGCCGTGGTGTGCCACAAGCCGAAGCTCGTAAAAGATCTGCAGCCTGTTTGGAAGCTTTGGGTTTGCCGAAAGAACTCTGGGATGCCTATCCTTCCACATTCAGTGGTGGTGAGCAGCAGCGGGTTAATGTAGCCCAGGCCATCATTGCCAAACCGAGGCTCTTGCTCATAGATGAACCAACGGCTTCTCTAGATCCAAAAACCAAGGATATCGTCATTGACATGATTCTTTCACTGAAAAAAAACAACACCTCGGTTTTGTGCATTTCACATGATTCGTACACACTCAATAAAATGTGTGACCGATTGATAGAACTTAAAGATGGTAAAATATTGGGTGAAACGTTGGTAGGAATTACCAGTAATAACTAAGGTAATACAATATGATAGAAGAAAAACAGGCAATTGCTGAACTTGATTTTGCAACGTATCAGGAACGCCAACTGCGCGAAATAAGCAAGGAAGGACTGGAAAACAGTGCCGCCAAAATGAAAGCCGGCTCAAAATTTTACCATAATGGAAATTCCTGGCAGGCTATCCCCTACCCCGGCTATGCGGTTTTGTCCATGGTTACTGATACTGTTGACAATAAATCCTTGGAAAATGTGCTCATGGAAGCGCAAAAGCGGTTGAGTTCAGCACTTGGTTTGGGAGATAAAATGTATCTGCTTCCACAAGAGAGTTTTCATCAAACCACGGCCAGTGCGCTTTCTGACAAAAGATTCGAGCAACACATAGTTTCGAAAGGTTTGGAAAAAGAATACCCCTTTCTAGTATCCCAATCGCTGGGAAATATGCCACAAGAAAATCAGCCCAGACCGATAACAATGAAAATGATTGGTTTGAGTATATTTTCAAGTGCCTTAGGTGTATTGGGTATTTTCGAAAATGAATTGGATTATAAGCGAGTTACCCGTTTCAGAGAGAATTTCTATGAGAATTCTACCATACAAAATCTTGGCATTGTCAGAACCCGGCCATTTATCGGTCACATTACATTAGCTTATTTTGGCCGAGAACTGCTAACGGCTCAACAGAAAAATGACTTGGTAAATGTTTGCCAAGATATAAACCAATCCTGGCTAGGCCAAGAACCTGAATTTTTTATGACCCAAGCAGCATTGAGACAATATGATGATTTATCTGCTTTTAATATGTTGCCGGATTTACCAATTTACAAATTTTAAAACCATGTTGCACGCTATAGACATATTTCCTGAAGTATCCGTAAACAATGTGCACAAAATGTTGGGAGAAATGCCGCAGATACATGCAAGTTGTCGCATTCGTAATAGCAAAATAGGTGCATGGACTGCACTGGGTCCCAATACTACCCTCGCGGAGTCTTCTTTTGACGATTACAGCTACACTGCAGGCAATGTTTCTATCATTTATTCACAGGTTGGTAAATTCTGTTCTATTGCCAACAGTGTACGTATCAATCCTGGCAATCACCCACAGTGGCGCGTTACCCAGCATCATTGCACCTATCGCAGAATCCAGTATGGTTTTGATACTTCTGAGGATGAGGAGTTTTTTCAATGGCGCAGAGACCATCAATGTATTATAGGCCATGATGTGTGGATAGGCCATGGTGCTGTCATAATGCCCGGTGTAAGCATCGGCCACGGAGCTATTATAGGATCTGGTGCTGTAGTCACCAAAGATGTTGCGCCGTATGAGGTGGCAGTGGGCGTAGCTGCCAAGGTGATCAAAAAAAGGTTTCCTGACGATACCATTGAGAAACTTCTGGAAATTGGATGGTGGGATTGGAGCCGAGATAAGCTGGTAGAAAATTTCAAAGACCTGCTCAATATGCCTAAATTCCTGGAGAAATATGGTTAATAATCAACAACAAACCTATTTCGTAGCCCTTTTCCTGCAAAGGGGATAACATAGAATGGCCCTTCTTTGAAAATTGAAGTTTTTATTTAATTGAAAAAGCTTGGTAATGTTCTTTTTCTCTTTTGGAACTCATTTGAATATAAATTGCTGGAATAAGATAAAGTGTAAGCACTAAAGCATATAATAGGCCACCAATTATGGCTATTCCCATTGGAATACGGCTAGTCGATGCACCACCCAAGGCCAAAGCTATTGGTAATGCTCCTAAGGCCGTTGATAATGTTGTCATTAAAATAGGCCTAAACCTTCTGGATGCAGCTTCGAATACTGCATTTTTCCGAAGGTAACCTCTATCTTTATATTGGTTTGCAAATTCGATTATCAAAATGGCATTTTTAGTAACTATTCCAATTAAAACGATCATTCCAATCTGACTAAATATATTTAGGGTATGTCCAAAAAGATACAAAGAAAGAACGGCCCCTGCTAAAGCTAAAGGAATGGTAAACATAATGATCAAAGGATCTTTAAAACTTTCAAATTGTGCAGCTAATGTAAGGTAGACTAGTATTATAGCAAAAATAAAAATTGAATAAGTACCTTGATTACTCTCCTGAAAATCGGCGGCGCTACCGGCTAATGCCGTACTAAATCGATCGTCTAGAACTTCTCTTGCCACACTGTACACAGCATCAATACCCTCGCTTAATTTAATGCCAGGAGCTAAACCAATACCTACAGTTGCCGCTGTGTACCGATTATAGCGTAAAAGAGAAGGCGGCCTGCTTATGGTTTCCAAACTGACTAAATTATCGAGCGTGATCATTTGACCTGCATCATTTCTAACCGACAAGTAATAGATGTCTTCAGGAGATTCACGGAACTTTTTATCCACCTCAGATAAAATAAAATATTGCTTACCGTCCTTAATGAAATATCCAAGCCTCTGTTCTCCAAAATAGGTTTGAATAGTGGCTGCTATATCTTCAATACTGACGCCCATGGCAAGGGACTTTTCCCGATCAATATCAATTTGCAATTCAGGTTTGGAAAATTTCAGATCTACAGTTGAGGTAGCCACAGCGGGATGTTGATCTACTTTACTCATAAATTCAGGTAAAATACTTCTTAATCGTTCAATGTCAGGAGCCTGAATTATAAACTGTACTGGAAGAGCGGTACCTCTTTGACCCGTACTGATCGTGGGGTCTTGGGTAACATTACCTTTGGCGAAACTAAGGGTATTTATGATAGCTTGCATGTCATCAGCAATTTGTTGCTGACTACGATTTCGTTTATGAGGCTCAACCAAAGTAGTACTTGCATAGGAATTGTTAACTGATGATGAACTGCCAAATGTACGGGCTGTCATACCGAATAAATACACTTTTTCAGGTAGAGTGTCCAGTAAATTCAATATCTGCATATGGTAATTATCCATAGCCTCAAAGCTAGTTCCCTCCGGTGCAATAAAGTTGTACCTTAGCTTGCTTTTATCTTCTAAAGGGGCCAATTCACCCGGAATTTTAGCTCCTAAAATGAAAATGATTACTATTGAAAAAATCATTAATGGTACTGAAAGCCAAGATCTCTTTAAAAACCAAGCTAGACTGTGGGTATATTTATCACTTAGGAAATTAACCCCATTTTCAAAAAAAGATAAAAATGCAAACTTTCGAGAACCCACTTTAAGTATTTTACTGCACATCATCGGGGTCAGAGAAAGGGTAATAAAAGTAGATATAATTATTGTACTCACTACCACTATAGCAAACTCCCTAAATAATTCACCCGTTATTCCGCTAATAAAGAAAATTGGAAGAAAAACACATATTAGGGTCGCCGATGTAGATATAACTGCAAAATAGACCTCTGCAGGACCTATCTTTGCAGCTTCCATTGGTTTTACTCCCTTTTCAATCCTGGAATAAATATTTTCCATGACCACAATTGCGTCATCTACGACCAATCCGGTTGCTAGGACCAATCCCAAAAGAGATAGAATATTAATGGAAGAGCCGGAAAGGTAGAGTATAGAAAAACTTCCAACGAGCGATACAGGAATAATTACAACTGGAATCAGTGTTGTTCTCAAGTTACCAAGGAAAAGAAAAATAACAATCACTACTAGGCAAAAGGCAATCAAAATAGTTTCTTTTACTTCGTTTAACGCCTTGCGGATAGGAACGGTCGTGTCTATTGAAACGCTTAATTGGATATCTTCCGGTAAGTCTTTTTGGTAGATTCCTACCCTTCTAAATGCTTCATCCACAATGTCAATATGATTGGCACCTGGTTGTGCTTTTAGTCCAATACCGATCATAGGAATCACGCCATTTCCTCTTAATATGGTTCGTTCATTTTCAACGCCAAGACGAACTTCAGCTACATCTGACAGACGGACGAATCCGGTATTAGATTTCCGTAATATAACATCTTGGAATTCTTCCGGGGTTCTGAGTTGCCCTAACGTTCTGAGGGTGTATTCATTTTGGCTTCCTTCAATCCTACCTGAAGGTAATTCTATGTTTTGACTGGCTAGGGCCTGCTGAATGTCCTGAGTTGTTATTTCGAAAGCAAACATTTTTTGAGGGGATAAAACGATTCGCATAGCATATCGCTTTTCCCCGGAAATTTCCACATTACTTACACCCGGAATAGTTTGTAATTGTTCCTTAAGGGTTCTTTCACCAATCACTGACAACTCTGCAAGTGAACGTTTATCGCTTTGCATAATAATGGTAAGAATATTAGTAGCATCAGGGTCAGCCTTGATAACTACAGGCGGCTCTGCCTCAGGCGGCAAATATCTTATAGCAGCAAACACCTTGTCCCTAACATTATTAGCAGCATCGCTTAAGTCAACTTTAGAGCTAAATTCAATGGTAATATTACTGCGACCATCACTACTTACAGAGGTGAGGGTTTTGATGTCTTCTACGCTGTTGATGGCTTCCTCCAAAGGCTCCGTAATCTGGGATTCCATGATATTTGCATTTGCCCCTGGGTAGTTGGTTTGGACCGTAATGACAGGCCTCTCTACACTGGGAAATTCCCTTACAGGTAATTGAAGATAGCCAGCTATCCCCAAAATAACAATTAGAATAGCAAGGACAGTGGCGAGTACTGGCCGATTGATACTTAAATCAGATAAACCAGTATTCATTGACTTTTAAAAATAAGACTTATCGGAATATTTTCTTTGATTTGCAATAGACCCGAGGTAATAATCGTATCCCCAGGGAAAATCCCACTTTTAATTTCTATTTGGTCATTTTTGGAAATACCTGTTTGAACTTCGTTGCGCTTAACCTTTCCGTTTTTCATCACAAATATGGTTTTTTTATCAATGTCGTAAACGACAGCACGGGTAGGAACTAACAAAGCTTCTTCATTAACATAAGTTTTTATCAGCAATCTGGCATAGGCTCCTGCCTTGAATTCTTTGCTATGTGCTTGGTCAATTTGGCAGCGTAATTGGAAGGTACGGGAGCGATGATCGATTGAAGGGCTAATTGCTGTAACCTTTGCGCTTAGGGTATCATTTTTAACAAAAACTTTAACCATACTACCAATTTGTACAAATTCTTGGTATTGGAAAGGCAAATCGGCATTGACAAGAATTAAATCCTGTTTAACCAAGCTGGTAATATAATCTCCTTGATTTAGGAAAGCACCTTCATGAATATCGATCATCCCAATTTGCCTTGAAAATGATGCTTTAATATTTGCTAGATCAATTAGTAAACTTGCCGCATCAATTTCAGCCTGTAATAAAATTAATCTATCCTCTATAGCTTCCAGCTCTTCTAAAGAAATTGCTTCTATTTTATATAACTTATTTTTTCGATCGTAATATCTTTTTACGGATGCCTGCTCTAATTCCAAGGCATTTTGTTTGCTTAATAATTGCCGATCATCCAATCTTAGAATTTTTTGGTCTTCTTTAACAAATTCACCATCATTAACTTCTAAAGAAAGTACCACACCTGAAATTGGCGCTTTTATTTCAATGGCTTTACCGGGAATTAATTCAGCAACGAATGAAGCCTCTTTATAAAAATAGGACGGTTTAACCTGAATTGCTGTAGCTTGTAAGGATTCCGGCCCCAATTTCTTGCTTCTGGACAATAAAGAAAGCCCATTATCTTCCTGCTTCTTACATTGTATAAACAACATCAACAATAGAAATAGAATGGAGGTCCTACTTATTATTTTTGCAAGTCCCGACAATCTGCGAAATTGATTATACCTTAAAATAGCTTGAAACATCATAAACTCCAAAACATAAAATTAAATCAATATTATTCCCCAAATATTAGTTTTTAATTAGTCAGAGATTATTTTAGGATTGGAATTTGCCTAAACAAAAAATACGTGTTTGCTAGAAAAACAAGGGACTTTTCAATAAAAAATGGGATTTCGAATTTTCATTCCGTTTTTTAGATTTAAAATACTAAAAGCAAGAAAGGTGTGATTTCAATTACGAAACCACACCTTGTTGTAATTACAAATTTGAGTACCTGCCCTAAGAATTATTTCAGCATCCACAACTTTTGAAACACATCATCGTTTCCACCAAACTGACGCTGTATGGCTTCAGTAGCATTTTCGCGATTGTTTTCTACTTCTTGTACTGGATATTGCCAACGTTCAGGTATTTTATTTTGAGCATTTGTGCCCACACCTTGTGAAAAAGCAGGAATACCTGTTCTTCTAAATTGATAAAAGGCTTCCCAACCTGAGTTTTGCCAAAAAGCCACATATTTTTGCTCAAGTATTTGGCGCAATCCATTGGCATCGTTTCCTACATATTCTACATTGGATAAAAAGGTGCTGACATCAATCGTTACCTCACCTAAAGGTGCGCCATTTACGTCACCAATCTGGAAAATGTTTCCATCAGACAATTGGTAAAAATCAAGTGAGCTCTGAATACCCTTCATGTACCACTCAGCGGCACTGCCACCTACCCAGCCTCTGTTCATAGCTTCAGCAATGTTGAAACACATTTCTGAGTAACCTACCATAATATAGGGCTCTGGTATTATATCTGGACCTTGAAGGTAGCGGATTTTGTTTATGTATGAGTAGGCGCCAGCTTGCGATTCCTCAAAAAGGATACCTTGCGGACGGGCATTGTCGGCACCGCGATAGGCTGTAAAATCAGAAAGAGCTTTGCCGCTGGCTATTTCAGCAGGTGCCGGTGTAGCAGCAATAAACGTTCTAGGGTCTTCATACTTGGTAGTTAGGTCCAAGATAGTTTTACTCACGGCAGTCTCACGAGGATACAACTGTTTGAAGGCAGTTGGGTATCTATTAAATATAGGCAAGAAAACAAAATTCATATTGTCATCAATTCCTTCGAAAATTGGGTATTTAGAAGGATTTGATAAAATGTCATTAAATTTTTGCTTAATACCCAAGGATGGTGTATCATCTGCGCGATGGCTTAAACTGATCAAAACCCTTAAAGTGTATGAATTTACTGCTTTCCTCCATTTACGTAAGTCATTGTTGTAGTAAATATCACCATCTATGTCAGGTACGGTTGCATCTGCCACGATTTCTGCCAAATCATTATTGGCTTCTTCCAAGAGCTGCAAACTTTGAGCATATACTTCCTGTTGTGTATCAAACTTAGGAGTCAAATTTTCCAATCCCATTCCTGCCTCGGTCATTGGTATATCTCCTACCCTCTGGGTCAACCAAATAAATGTATAGGCCCGAAGGAATTTTGAAATAGCCAAGTAGGGGTTTTTTACTTCACCTAAGGCCTCTTTAGCATTTTTTTCAAGCTTGGTAATATCCCTCAGCCATGGATATGAGGTACCTGTTTGTGACCAATTATACTGATTGCTACCTCCATAAAGGGGAAAAGTAAGCCCGTTGGTAAATTGACTCAACCGGCTCAAATATTCGAGAGGTTCTTCTGTAACATCAGCACCTCGGGCTATGTTGTAGGTTACCTGCCTCAAGATAAAAGCAGGAGGCACGGGATCGTTTTCTCCGGCAACATTGGGATTGTAAGGATATTCGTCAAACTGTTCTTGGCAGCCACTGGCAAACATACACAGTACCAGCACTATTATATTTATTTTAATGAGCTTCTTCATCGCTTATAAGATTTTTGAATTTTGTTTGATGAGTATTAGAAAGAAATATTTAGGTTGACGCCGTAATTTCTAAGCGATGGCGATTGCAATCTTGGCTGACCTTCATCACTGTATGGTAATAGGCTTGGACCAGGGTACTGATCCATATCAATATCTGTACGAGCCGCCCAGTACAGTAAATTCCTACCCACCAATGATATGGTGGCATTGCTTACGCCTATTTTGTTGGTAAGACGTGCAGGCAATTGATACCCGATTACGATTTCTCTTAGCTTGGCAAATGATTTACTATGAATCCAAGCACCGGTGAAGCCTGAAAGCGCAATGGTGTAATTTTGCACTGTGGCTGGCACATCATTCTCGCGAAATACCAATTCATCAAAATTGGTAATGGCACCTTCGGCGTCATAAATGGGAACACCCGATACAAGTACCACCCCACCACCATTGTAATGAGGCGTAGTGGCACCATTGTCTCTGAAACTTTCCCATTCAAGTAAACGCGCTCTTCCGAATGGGGTATCGCCTGCTGTAGAGATGTCCGCTCCACCTCTTACAGCACTGCGCCATAGGTCATTGTAGATTACCCCTCCTACTCTGCCATCTACCTGAAAACTAAAGTTCCAGCTTTTGTAGGTAAAACGGTTGTTGATGGCCCAAACAAAATCACTATTACCATTTCCAACAAAGTAGTTTCCGCGGATGCCAGAAGGACCTCTTAAGGGCAATCCACCGGCATCATGAATTATTTCCCCTTGGGGGGTTCTTAATACATCTGTGGTAAACAACCTGTCCACGCGATCGCCAACACGTTGTACACCGCCATTAGAGATAATAGATCCTGAAGGGTCATTGATTTCAGTATAGGTTTCTACAAATGAAGCATAGTTCGCCAATACCTCCCATTTGAAATTGTTGTTCACGATGGGCACACCCGTTAAGGCGATTTCCATTCCATTTTTAGTTGTTATTACGTCATTCACATTGGTTCGAGCATAACCGGTAGACGGTGCCATACCTCTCGTAAATATCTGAGGACCATTGATGGTTGAGAAATAAGTTACATCTAACCCTAGTCTGTCATTTAAGAAAAACATATCAATCCCCGTTTCGTAGGCTGTAACTGTAAAAGGCTGTAGAGAACTGTTGGCCAAGGTTGAAGTGAATGAAGCCCCAGGCTGATTGCCATATGGCAACGAAGTAGAATAGGTATTTTCATTTTGGTAGGTTGGTCCATCATAGGTGGTAAACCAAACATTTTGGTGCCATGCTGGTGTGCCACCCATAGCTGTAAAAGCACTGCCGATAGTCGGTTGCACAAGACCACCCTGAACCTGCGCAAATGACCCCCTTACTTTTAAAAAGGAGATAAATGAAGGCATGGTCATATAATCCGAAACCACCGTACTGAGGGATGTTGAAGGATAGAAGTAAGCTTGATCGCCCGGAGGCAATGTAGATAGCTTATCCCAATGTCCTGTCAGGTTTAAGGTGACAAAGTTTTTATATCCTAAGTCGATACTGGTATAGGCTGCCAAAACCATCATATCAGATCTAAAAGATTGTCCTACCAATGGGTTTTCAGAATTCGAAAAAGCATAAACTCCAGGTACTATCAAATTATTGGTAGAAATTACACTGGAATTGTAATGGAATTGTCTGGCATTGGCACCACCCAATACGTGTAGGTTGAAATTTCCAAAGCTTCTATCATAGGTCATCAATAGGTCTGTCTTATGCTCAAGCAAGCTTCTTCTATCTTCCATGTAGTTTCCTGCTCTATCAGGTACAGAGTAGTGTTCGGCTGAGTATGGTAATTTTTGAGTTCTCAAGGCATCCCAGTTTGTAGCATTAGTTCTTAATTGAATTTTCCAGTGATCTGTAGCTTGATATGAGAGTGCCAAAAAGCCATAGGTGTCGGTTTTGCTATGACCTCTTAACCATTCATAGGCCATGAAATATGGATTGTTGGTTCTACCGTATTCACGATTTCTTTGCTGAATACCTTCAATGCCCGGAGCAGCCCAGTAATCTTTCAAGTCTAAGATGTCGTAATGCGCACCACCATATACACCTAAGTCGTATGCATAACTGCTCGGCCCATAGTGTACCTCGGGAACGTTAGGTGAATTCTGTAAGCTTACATTGATGTTTCCCTCCAACTTTAATCTTTTGGTAAAATTATAACCTGCTGACATGTTGAGGTTATTGATGTTTAAGCTGGTATTTGGAAATATACCTCGCTGATGTGAGTTTGTATAAGACAACCTGAAATCAGCCTTGTCATCATTAAAACCCAACGAAACATTGTTGGAAGTAAGAACACCAGTTTGAGTAAAGTTTTCAAAGTTATTTGGACCTTTGGCCAACCATGGTGTTCCTTGTCGTATACCCGTCTCAGGATCTACCGGGCTATCGTATTGAGGAATCAACTGACCCTCGAAACGGGGCCCCCAAATCGATGCCCTTCTAAAACTACCATCTCGGTCAAATGGATCATTTCCATATGCATATCTAAATGTATTCCCTAACCCATATTCTGATTGACCTCGTGGCCTGGAAATCCAGCCATTCTGGATTTGAGTACTTGAATTTAAATTTAAGGAAAAACCTCTTTCTTTGCCACTTCCTCTTTTGGTGGTTATTAATATAGCACCATTCTGCCCACGAAATCCATAAAGCGCCGCAGCATTAGGTCCCTTTAATACAGTGTAAGATTCGATATCGTCCGGGCTTATATTCCAGGTATCGGTATTGATTGGCACACCATCTACAACAAACAAAACATCGGAATTACCTCTTAACAGTATTTGAGGAGATGCCAGCATTTCGGCAGAAGGCCCTACGGTCAGACCAGCAATTTTACCGGTCATACCATTGATCGGATTGGGTTCCCGAGCCTTGATAATGTCATCACCTTTTAAGGTTTGGGTCGAGTAACCCAAAGTAGCCTTATCTTTACCGATACCAAATGCCGTAATAACAATTTCGGATAAGTGCTCGGCTATATCTTCCATAACTAAGTCTATCACTGTCCGATTGGAAACACTGACTTTAAGTGATTGATGACCGATATAAGACACTAAAAGTTGTGGATTTTCAATATCATCAGGCAATTGCAATTTAAAACTACCGTTTATATCGGTAACGGTACCCTGCATTGTTCCTTCAATGAGCAAGTTTACCCCAGGTAAAGTCTCTTGAGATTTGTTTGTAATAGTACCTGTGATTGTTCTGCTTTGTGCCCAGAGCCAATTACTACCAAGTAGCATTACACACACCAACATTAAGTTAAATTTTTTCATGTGAATTGGTTTAATGGTAATTTTTTATTTAGAAAGCTCAAATGTAAAGAGGCTCTATTAGGGTATTGATAGCGCATCGTTTGCATTATATGGAATTGAGTTTACCTTTTTCTTAAGCTAATATTATCTTGGGGTTAATGATTTTAATTCAACATTAACCTGTATTGTACATATATGATATTCATGCCCCAATAATTAAAAAAATCTAAATATTAGATAATTTTATCTATTAATTATTCAATTATTTTGTTAGAATTTTATTTCTATTTTATTATCAAAAGCTAACTTAACACTCACCAAAAATGCACACGTATATCGTTACTTGCATTATGACACAAAACCACCAAGGGCATGGAAAATTTTACAATACTTACTATAAATACCTGGAAGTGCGATGGAGTTTATCCTGAAAGAATTCACTGGATGGCTTCAGAAATTGAAAGGCTAAACCCTGATATAATAGTGTGCCAAGAAGTATTTTGGACTACCTCCGGTAAATATGACACCCTCAAATTGCTACAGTCAGAGCAACATAAAAAACAATCGTCTGATCAAAGTTCAGATGAGAAAAGTAGATTAAAATATTCAAGTTTTAGTGCTGCTAGAGTTAAAGACCGCTATATCAACGGACAATTTCTTGAGAGTGCTTCCGGGCTTGGTATTTTGTCGGTCTATCCAATTATAGATTCTTTTGCTATTAATTTGCCCGATCACCCGGCTGATGGTGAGCGTATAGCACAATTTTCGATTGTAGAAGTTAATACAGCCCGTCTTTTAGTGATCAATACGCATCTTACTCATCTAAAAGTTGAAAACAGTCTTCGGCTCAATCAAATAGAAGCCATTCTTTCTCAAGACATTTTAAAAGAATCTTTTGACGCCGTTTTGCTTTGTGGTGACTTCAATTGCACCGAAGACGGTATCACTATTCAGTATCTCTACCAGCATCCCGATTTCAAAGTAAGCAATGCCTTTCGCCGTGCCAAAGTGCGGTCTGCAAGACATATAACTTTACCAAAAAAAACCGTTTCAGAAATGCTCACACCTGAAGCCGGCGATGGCCGTTGTATCGACTTTATTTTTCTATTGGAAAAAAGCAGCCAGTCTACTTTGAAAGTAGATTTGACGCAGGTAGTACTTGATAATCCCAACAATGCCGGTGAATTTCCGAGTGACCACTTTGGTGTAATGGCCAGCATAAAAGTAAAATCAAAGTCAAACCAACCCCTAAGCCGTGAATTCAGCGCTTAAGATTTTAACGATAAATAGCCTCCCTGCCCTTGGCACTGCCGGACTTAAAATGGTCATGGGTATTCTGGGTCCGCATGCCTTGCCTGTGCCAACGGTATTATTGTCCGGTACAGGGAACATGAAAAATCACAAACGTTTCGACTTACCCTTTAAGGAGCTTTTGCAAAGTACAATTGAGCTGACTATTCAGCAAGGTCATTCGCTTATTGCTTACATCGGCTATTTAGGCGATTCCCAACAAGCAGAAATCATTGAAAATATTCTCATAGAATTTAAGAATGCCATTCAATATGTAATGGTTGATCCTGTCTGTGGCGACAACCAAAGATTATATGTCAATTTAGAAATTGCCGGATCGTGGTCAAGGCTTTTGGCTTTGGCTGATTTGGCCACACCCAATGTCACCGAGTTGGCCCAATTAAGCGGGAATGATGTTTCCACCGCCGGTGATTGTATCAAAAACAGTATTATCGATTTTAAAGAGAAATACCCTAAGCTCGATTTTATACTTACCGGATGCGTAGAAGACGACAAGGTTGTTAATCGATATTACAGTCGTGAAAAAACGATAGAGTCTAAGCATGATTTTATTCCCGGCTACTACAGTGGCACAGGCGACACCTTTGCGAGTCTATATTTGTTGCTTCGATTCATAAAGGGTTTTCCTATTGAAAAATCATTGAGTATGTCCGGAAAAATGATGGAATGCTTTATCAGAGATGCTTGGCGAAATCATCAAACCAACATCAATATCAATTTGCTAATGGAAAAAACATTTCAGGACCAAAAGAAATTTATAACCAATTGCTATGATTACTGAAACATATAAAGGAAAACTCTTTTATGTCATTGGCCCATCAGGCGCAGGCAAAGACACCCTAATTAATTACGCGAGGCAAAACATTGCGCCGGGAACTCCGGTATTATTTACCCATCGGTACATTACCCGTGAGGTCGATCATACCGGTGAAAACCATATTGCACTTAGTCACAATGAGTTTGAGGTCCGCAAAGCACAAGGTTTGTTTGCCTTAGATTGGGAGAGTCACGAAAATAAATACGGAATAGGCATTGAAATCAACTTATGGATGGAAAATGGTATGAACGTGGTAATGAATGGCTCTCGCGGTTACCTGGAAAAAGCGCTGGAAAAATATCCTTCACTGCGGGTGATTTTAATTTCGGTCAGTGAGGAGGTTCTTTGGGACAGATTGAAAAGCAGAGGAAGAGAAAATGATCAAGAAATACAAAAGCGGATTGAAAGGTCTAAAGAATTCGATTCTCTGGCTGTAGATCGAGACCAGGTAATACATTTAAAAAACGACGGAAGTATTGAAGAAGCAGGAGGCCTTTTCGTGGAAGCCATCAAATCAGGATTGGTGTTGAGTCCTGTGAAAAGCAAATGATTATTTGGCAACAAAATCTAACTTATTACTGTGGTGTGTTGGGTTGCGCAATAAATTGCACCCCCATTTTTTCTTGCTTTTTGATGAATTGCCCTACTATAATACTCAGACCAAATGTGGTAGCTCCAATGATTGAAAACAACAAGGCATTGTGAACACTTAAAATCAGCGACAATCCAAAAAGAGCACCAAAAGCAGCACCCATATCCTGTGAACTATTGAGCCGGGTAACTGCACTGAATTGCTGATGTGGCTGGCATGTTTGAATTCTCAATAGTGGCACTAGAGTTTGGTTGGCCGTTGCGCCAATGAAAATGACGATTAATCCAGGAATGATATGATCGAATATGACCAAAACGATACCTGAAAGCAACATGCCCACCATAATGATATAAGATTTGAACAGCCCCAAGCGATCAATCGGAATACCAAACAATGGAGCAAATACAATTCCTATTGCTCGCCTTATGGAAATAAATAAGGCAGTGCCAAAAAGTATGTTTTCTTGATCTCCTTCAAATTTCATTAATGCCGAGATACCTACGATTAATATACCATCAAGAGAAAAATTGGTCAAGAAGCCCCAAAGATCGATTTTGTTTGGCAATTGAAATTGGGTAAGCTTTATATCCTGCGTTACGATTTTGATGGTGGGGACTCGGTACAACAAGGGAATACACAACACAAGTAAAAAGGCATAAACCATAAAGACCATTCCTTTAGGGTAGGTGGCGATTATGATTGATCCAAGAAAATATGAGATGATTTGAACGCTCCCTCCAATGCTGGATGAGAGCCCAAAGGCAGTGCCCATTTTGCTGCAAAGCGATAAGTATTGAAGTTTAGAAAATCGAATGATTGAAAATGACAATCCCCACAGCACCCTGGCTATCACCCAAAATACAAATGGGGGCATAGTGGCAAAACAAAGGCTGACCAGCAAGGATAATAGAATTCCGCCAACATAGAGTTTTTTCACCCCTGTAATGCTGGCAATGAAAGCAACTAATCTATTGGTGAAAAAACGAACAAATCTATTCATGGAAAGCAGCGCGCCGACCATCATGGGTGTGAAGCCCAATTCAATCCCGTAAACTGGCAAAAACGCATATAAAAATCCATCACTCATGCCTGCAATGGCATTGATAAAGCCAAGCTGAAGAATAGTTCTTATATCAACTTTATTTTCAACCTCCACAAGTAAGTCTGAATGAGCTTTTTATTCAATATATTAAATAAGCTTGCCAATTGAATATTAGATTTGGTGCAGATATGATCAGTGTAGACGATGATATTTAATATTCACAAGTGACAATATGATTTAAGCAGTCATCAATTTTATGGATTTTATCTTTAAAAAAAGTTGGAAATACCTTATAATGATTTAAATCATTAATTGGTATCCAATGCATATATTCTTTAATACCTTAGGAATTACAACTATTACTATTTAGTGCTTGACTCCCTCTAGGTTTCATCAAATAATAAAACGCAATTTCATGACATTTATATCCACCTAAAGTACCCGAACCGGTAAAAAAGTTTTCATGAATAAATGCTAATTTTTCAATTTGATAGGCAACTCCAGCCTCTTCAGATACTTCTCTTATTACAGCATCTTCCGCCCTCTCGCCAATATGTACAGCACCTCCTATAGAATAGTAGTAATCATCCAATTCATTTTTAACAAATAGTACACATTCATTCTCTATGATAATTGCTGCAGCTCTATATCTAAACCATTCTTTATCTATTGTAAATCCACAATCATTTTTCATAACCTATGCTTCCAATTTTGTAGTTTTAAAATATTATTAGCAATTAGATAATTCAAGTTTCGAAGGCACAACTATCAAGGCTGAATTTGGCTTTCCAACCATAGGTCATTTTTGCGCTCAAATAACTTTCGGATGTGGAATCTGGTGGTTTTGAATTCCATAAATTCTATGCGAATAGGTTTGATAGAATAGCCGCCCCATTCAAATAGAAAAGCCAATTATTATTAAAGCATTGGTAATTGGCTAAGTTCAGTAGCGCTTTCACTAAAAAAATATTAAGCAAATCTATTTACCAAAAGCCAAAAGTCTGTTGTCAAAACATTACAGATTAGCTGAAGCTTCTTCATAGGAAGCGACATTTCTTGTGGCATCTGATTTATTAAACGGTCTTTCTGTAGAATATTTTGTTCTGCCATCCACCCACACTTTGAAAATCTTGGCAAAATTCTCCTGGCTTTCAAAGCATATTAAATCAGCTTTTTTACCTACTTCGATGCTTCCTGTTTCTTTATCGGTTTTTAGATATCGGGCTGGATTGAGACTTACATAATTGATCGCCTCACTCGGCTTCTTGCCATTTTTCATCATCATCAATACGGCAGTGAGCATTGTGGGAAAATGATAATCGCTGCAAAGCATATCTACCAGATTTTTTTCCATGGCTTCATGGCAAGACAAATTGCCACAATGAGAACCTCCTCGAACATAATTTGGCGCACCCATACATACAGACATCCCCACTTCCTTGGCTTTAATTGCCGCTTCCATGGTAGTGGGCATTTCTGCCAAAGTAGAACCATATTGCAAGGCCTCCATAATATGCGCTTCTGTAGTATCGTCATGGCTACCCAATGGCACAAAATCTTTAAAGGCAGCATAAAACTCTGGACGTTTATTTACATTTTTAAGCTTTTCGATTTCTTCAAAAACCATTCGCCTGGATTCCTCTTCAGAAATCGCCATCATTTTAGCCCTTTTCACAATAATGTCTTCAAGCTTGAACTGTCGCTGTCCAGGAATGCCCTCGTTGTAAACCACCATTTTAAGGCTGGGAATTGCCAACATATCATCAATGTATTGCACTGAGGCCTCAGTATTAGGGTCGAGGCGGGCGTGTAAATAATGATTTACCAGAGAATTTACATTGAGCTCATCAATGGCTTGCGCTTGTTGCACGGCACTTTTAAAAGTCCTATCGCGTGATTCGTTCTCAGTGAGGCTAATAGCGCTAAACACAGTTGTTAGACCACACGCAGCTGCACGCTGATCCATAAAATGAAAAGCCATAGGAAGAGGAAATTTTGCGCTGGGCCGAGGGTGTATTTCACGCTCAAGGTAGTCGGAATGTATATCTATACAACCGGGAGATAGCCATAGACCATGCAAATCTTCACCTTCTGCATAGGTCTTACCCTTTACTACATCCACAATTATACCTTCTTCTACTTTTACGGTACCTATAAAGTCTTCTGTCGAAGTTATTATTCTGGCATTGGTTAGAATATGTGAATTCATGGGGCAAAATTGTTTTTTAATGTACACCCCAAAAGTGGCTATAGTTTATTAGGAGTAAATTAGGCTTAAATAAGTTTTGAGTTACAAAGGAATTTGGTGGGTGTACGATCTTCATCTTAATTCAGCCGCTGAATGTATTTAATCCAATTACCATAATTAATTTCCTGTGTTTGGAAGTCATTATCAAAAAATGGAGAGAGTTCTCTATCTAGCCAGTTTTCTACTTCTTCATAGGTTGTTTCGTTTTTCTCAACTGCTGCAATGATATTGCTCTGTGTAGTAAAATATAAAGCCAATTGCTTTTTACTGAATGCAACTGTGTTTTTAAATCTTTCTTCTGTTACCAGATTAAAATTCTTTATAAATAGATTTTCATTCGTCCATAAGTAGGTATTGTTCCGTGGCGGAGAAGGGAACTTTTTTTTATAAACTTCCGGAAACCAATTAGAGAAGTCTTTTTTGCCAACAATCTCAGAAATAAAGAAATTATCGTAAAGCACTAACCATGACTTGCTTTTTAAAAGTCGGTTTGCTTCCATCAGGAATTTGTCGATATCAAACCAATGGACGCCAGAACTAACGGTAATTAAATCAAAGGTATTGTCTGTGAAAGGTTGTTGCTCTGCCGATGCAATTTGATAATGAATTTTATCTTTTTCCAAGGCAAGGTTCAACATCTCTTGCGATGTATCTGTCCCATATACCTCAATTGCAATATCCAAAAGTGCTTTAGTAGAAAGACCTGTTCCACACGCTATATCCAATGCCCTATCAAGTTTTCTATCAATGTGTAAATTCTCTTTAATATGATTAATGGTGTTGCTATGAAAATCAGGTCTCCCTATTGAATACCGTTCTGCTGAATTTCTTGGATTAAAATAGTTCACGGTATTTGTTGTGTTATTGTGATGCCACTAATTATGTTCATTGTTCCGATTTTTAATCTTAAATCTTTGGAGATCATATGTCTATAACTTGGGGTAGTTCGCACACGATCTTTTTTTATACTAACATAATTTTAACCCTTAATTAATATAATTAAAATTTTCTAAAAACATTTCCAATGTAGTTTCGTGCACAACAAATTTCTTATGTTTTTCCATAAACAACAATACTATCGCTTATTTCAATGAATTACCAAATGCAGATATTTAATGTGTTTTTAGCTTAGAATAAAATGTAGTTATATCGATACTTATTCTAATAGAAAATGAAATTTATATAAACTATGGAATTAGATTATTATATGAATATAGATTTTTTTGAACGCTCCATGGCTATGAACCTAAAGGAAGCCTTTCCATATCCTTCCGATTCTATTCAAGCTACCATCGAGAAATTTAGTGAGGCTTTATCAAAACTTTCAATGTAAAATTAATCATTAGAATATCGTGGAAGTCTTAGAAAAAGAAGCCCCTCCTGTCACCACAAAATCAGAGATCGATGCCACCTATAAATACTGGAGGACCCGAATCTTATATACCTCTTTTATTGGATATGCTGTTTATTACGTTTGCCGGGTAAACATCTCCATGGCTTTACCAGGTATGGAAGCAGACCTTGGTTTTAATAAAATCCAGCTTGGATTGGTTGTTTCTGCCCTGCAGATCACTTATGCCCTCGGAAAATTTCTGAACGGAATTCTGTCCGACAGATCCAATCCTAAATATTTTATGGCTATTGGACTGTTTATGTCAGGCATAGCCAATTTAATTTTTGGCGTCACCACCAGTCTTTGGATATTGGTTTTATTATGGGGTTTAAATGGCTGGTTTCAAAGTATGGGATTTCCAGCAGGTGCACGATCTTTAAGTCACTGGTATTCTCCAAAAGAATATGGAAAGATATGGGGTATTTTCGGTACGTCGCATCAACTTGGTGCAGCTATTATTTATATCTCAGGAGGTTATCTCATTTTGAGTGGATGGCAAAACGCATTTATAGCCCCCTCATTCTTGGCGATATTAACTTCTGTATTTCTTTTTATACGGCTTACCAATATACCGGAAAAAATAGGGTTGCCCCCGGTTGAAGAATACAAAGGTGAAAAAAGTCGCCTAATTCCTGAAAAATTGACGGGCAGCAAAGCTGTGAAAAATCAGCTTTTGGCTAGGGTTATCAAGAACAAATTTATTTGGTTTACTGCAATGGGCAACCTATTCCTATACATCGTCCGGTATGGAATAATGACCTGGGCACCGACCTTTGTAAGTGCCACAAAGGGAGTTACAATAACAGAAAGTGGGTGGGTACTTGCAGCCTATGAAGTAATTGGCATATTGGGAATATTATTTTCCGGATACCTCTCAGACCGTACATTTAAAGCCAGAAGAGGCCCAATTATGGCAATTTTCATGTTCTTGTTGTCTTTTTTCGTTTTCCTTTTCCTCATAGTCCCCTATGGCAGCACCTGGCTGATACTAATAATAATATCTGTTTGCGGCTTTCTGGCAAGTGGTGCTCTCATGCTGGTAAGTGTCGCGGCAGCCACCTTTGCAGGAAAGGAGCTTGCGGCTAGTGGCGCAGGGTTTACAGGGTTTTGGGGATACATTGGGGCTACACTATCAGGTGTGGGTATTGGCTGGGCTGCAGAAACCTACGGGTGGGAGTGGGCATTTGCCTTAATAATTGCATCCTGTTTACTGAGCGCAGCATTTTTTGCACTAACATGGAATGCCAAACCAAAAATTGAAATATAATTAAAACATCCTTAAAAATCCAAAAAAATGAAAAATCATAATCTTAGAAGCTTATTGCTTATGCACCTGTCCATATTATTATGTACTACACTGTTTGCACAAAATTATTCGGTAGAAAAAAATATCATGGTTCCCACAAGAGACGGCATCGGTTTAGCTACAGACATCTACTTTCCGGCCAAGGGTGGCACAAAACTGGATGGAAAATTTCCGGTCATATTCCTCCGGACTCCCTACAACAAAGATCCTAAAGATGTTGAAGGAATAGATTTTTATTGTAAAAATGGGTACATCATGGTTTTTCAAGACTGCCGTGGCCGGTATAAATCAGAAGGAAAATTCAGTAAATATGTGAATGAGCCAAATGATGGCTATGATGCCGTTGAGTGGATTGCAGCTCAGCCATGGAGTAATGGAAAGATAGGAATGAAAGGAGGATCATATGGAGCTCACGTTCAAGCTTCTGCAGCAAAGCTTAACCCCCCTCATTTAAGTACTATAATGCTTACTGTTGGTGGGACTTCCAATGGCTGGACACATGGTATCCGTAGTTATGGTGCTTTCACCAATAAACAATTAACATGGGCTTTTTCCAACCTCGCAAAGGAAACTGAGGATCCTATTGCAAAAGAACGCATGAAAAACGAGCCGGTAAGCAATTGGTTTCACGTACTTCCATTAAAAAAAGGGCATAACCCCCTTTCTGCTGATCCGGAAATAGAAGATTATATTTTCGAAATGATGGACCATGCTGATTATGATGATTATTGGAAGCAAATGGGCTTCAACTGGGTAGAATATTACGATCAGACTTCTGATATCCCCATGATCCATATTTCTGGCTGGTACGATAATTATTGTCAGACCGCCATAGATAATTACCTGGGCTTAAGTGCCATCAAAAAATCCCCTATAAAATTACTTATGGGACCATGGACGCATAATACAAAGGAAACAATGGCAGGAGATGTTGAATTTGGGGAAGATGCCCAAAATCCCGTAACTCAGGATTGGGAAAAAATGTGGTTTGATCACTTCCTAAAAGGAGAAAAAAATATTATTGAGGAGGAGCTTCCAGTAAAAATATTTGTAATGGGTACAGGTGATGGCCACAAGGACAAAAATGGGCGACTGTTTCATGGTGGCTTTTGGCATACTGCCAATCAATGGCCTCTACCTGACACCAAATCTGTAAATTACTATTTACATGAAGATGGTAGCCTTAGTGCTTCAAAACCCAAGGAAAACGAAGTTCCTTTTACATTTGTTTTTGATCCGGAAAACCCGGTTCCGACTATAGGGGGAGGCATGGCTTCCACCCAACCAGTATGGACCGGAGGCGCTTTTGATCAAAGAGAAAAACCGTATGATGGAAATCCGAATACCGGCTTTTTTGGTTCAAAAAGCCCGTATTTACCATTAAGTGCAAGAAAAGATGTGATGGTATATCAAACTGAGCCCTTAGAAAATGAAATGCAGATTACCGGACCTATTGTTGTCAAAATCCACGCTTCCTCTGATTGTTTGGATACGGATTTTACAGCCAAATTAATTGATGTTTATCCTCCATCGGAAGATTATCCTAGTGGATACGAAATGAACCTTACTGATGGTATAATGCGGGCCAGATATAGAAATTCGCCCGAAAAAGCGGAATTAATGGAGCCGGGCAAAGTATATGAATTTACAATTACACCATTTCCTACGGCCAATGTCTTCAAAAAAGGCCATAGGATAAGAATTGATATTTCCAGTTCAAACTTTCCAAATTACGATGTAAACCCTAATACGGGTGAGAAATTAGGATTTAATAAGAGGACTGTTAAAGCTAACAATACCATTTATCATGATATTAAACGACCTTCTTATGTAGTGCTTCCGATAGTGGCTCTCTAACTACAAAGCTTTAATACCCAGAAGATGGCAATATCCTGTGAGAGAAGTAGTTAACAACAGAGAAAACGCATCACAGGCCATCCAAAGACAGTTTGGCGGCAATGATGATGTCTTTGCAGATATATGGATGTTGAAATAATATTAAATCGTATAAAAATGAAAAAGCAAATTTTAACCCTTATCATATTCTTTGTTTGGGGCACATTCGAGTCACATGCTCAAATAAATCTAGGTCTCGCATCAAGTCCAAATTTCAGGGAACTCGGCGGAATTGAGATCAATGATTCTCTAAAGGTTAAGTCAGGAAAAATCTATAGATCAGGAAGTTTTTCCAACCTTCAGCCGGAGGAATTGGAAAAAGTTGAGCAAACCAATTTGCAAACAATCATTGATTTCAGGTCCGATTTTGAGATCAAAAGAGAACCCGACCACATACCAAGCGGTATGAAGGTAGATTGGATAAATGCCCCTATCGGGAATCTGGATGAAAAAGGAATGGCAAAGTTTTCTCAAATCCTAACAAGCCCGGATTTTAAAGAAGAGGATTTGGATAAGCTTATGAAGGAAGTCAATAGGGGATTCGTTCAAAATATTCAGGATTTTAAACCATTATTCAATGCTTTGGAAAATGAAGATACTGTCGTGTTATTTCACTGTAGTGCTGGAAAAGACAGAACCGGTCTTGCATCCTCCCTTATACTCCATGCCCTTGGTGCGGATTGGGAAACCATCATGGAAGATTATCTACGTTCCAATGAAGCCGTTGAAAAAATAGATTTAAAAAAGATGGAAGCCTATGGAATTCCTAAAGAAAGGGCCAAAGCATTGATGGGAGTCAAAGAGGAATATTTAGTCGCTGCTTGGGATGAAATCGAGGAAAAATACGGCAATGCCGACAATTTACTGGAGAAAGAGTTTGGCATAGATGAAAAAATGAAGATAAGTTTAAGGAACCAATATTTGAACAGGAACTGAATAATAATTTAAGATTTTAAAACCCATTTTTTGATGTTTCAGAAGATGGTTTTTTTTATTATTCTTTGAATCAGGTTAGAAATACCGATTCCCAAAACTTGTTCGATCAATAAATAAAAAGAGGGTTTATTTAATTAAGTGGGAAAAAAGGGTCATGGTATTTGCAATTGACTGTGGAAAATCAATACCAACTAACCACAACAAATATCTACCATTTAACAATTTTGGGACTTCCTACACTCCTATTTAGATATCTTTGTGATGTGTTTTTTTTCACAAAAAATTAATCCTATGAACAAGAAATTACTATTGACTTTAGCATTTGGAGCCCTGATCAGCTTTCAACTTGAAGCACAGACATTAACAGGATTCACAAAAGACGCAGGTTCAAAACAACTGGAACTCGAAAAGCAATTTAAAAAAACAGTAGATTTTAGCAGATTTAAAACCCATTTGACGGAAATAACCTCAGTTCCACATGTGGCAGGTTCGGTAGCAAATGAGAAGGTTAAGGATTACATGGTACAGTCAATGAAAGCAGCTGGTTGGGATGTAGCTGTTTATCCCTATGACCTTTACCTTTCAAAAGAACCGGGTGAATCGATTGTCGAATTGGTCACTCCCATTCGACAACCTTTAAACCAACAGGAATATATATTAAAAGAAGATCCATTTTCATCACATCCTGGTTTGTGGAAAGGATGGAATGCCTACTCTGGCAGTGGTGATGTGACTGCTGAGGTGGTTTATGTCAATTATGGTGTCAAAGCGGATTTCGAAAAACTTGAAGAATTAGGAATTGATGTCAAAGGAAAAATAGTACTTGCGCGTTATGGTGGGAATTTCAGAGGTTATAAAGCCAAATTCGCCGAGCAATATGGTGCTGTCGGACTTTTGATTTTCACTGATCCCGATGATTCGGGTTATGCTAAAGGACTTGTTTATCCCGATGGTACCTCATTTAGTGAGAGCTCAATTCAAAGAGGTTCTTTGTTGACAGCAGATTGGACTGGTGACCCGCTTACGCCTTTTGAACCTGCACTTCCTTTGGATGGAAAAACCAAAATCAAAAGACTTAATCCCGATGAAGTGGGTTTGCCTACCATTCCTGTCACTCCAATATCTTATGGTTCCGCAAAAGAAATCCTTGGTAAAATGCAGGGCAAACCTGTTCCGGCAGGCTGGCAAGGTGGGCTTCCCTTTACCTACAGACTCGAGGGAGGAAAAGATTTGACTGTAAGATTGAAAGTAGAACAAGAAAGAGGATATGTCAGGGCAAACAATGTTGTAGGAACTTTAAAAGGAGAAACGAATCCTGATGAATGGATCATTTTAGGTTGTCATTATGATGCATGGAGCTTTGGATCGACTGATCCTAATTCGGGTACGGCCATGTTGCTCAGCCTTGCGGAGACCCTTGGCAAAATGACTAAAGATGGAAAAAAGCCTGCCAGGTCTATTTTGATCGCCCATTGGGATGCAGAAGAACATGGTGTAATCGGTTCCACAGAATGGGTCGAGCAATTCAGAAATGAATTGGGTGCCAAAGCAGTCGCTTATATCAATTTGGATGCGGCTGTTGGTGGAAGAAACTTCGGAGCTGCATCTTCACCTACTTTGAAAAGATCAATCATGGACGCTGCCAAAGAAGTCGCCTATCCGGATTCCTCAAAAACTGTATATGATGTGTGGGCAAAAGGAAGTGATGAACCAAATATAGGAAATCTGGGAGGTGGCTCTGACCATATCGCATTCTATATGCATGTAGGAGTTCCCTCTATGAGTGGTGGTGCAGGTGGTCCTTCTTTGTACCACACCAATTATGATAACCTTACTTATTATGAGAAGTTTGCCGATCCAACTTTCAAAATGGGCGGCACTGTAGAACAAGTGATCGGTATATTGAGCCTGAGGTTGGCAAATGCTGAAATCATCCCTTACCATGTTGGCAGATATGCCCAAGACCTTCAGATGCATTTTGAAGCTGCCGAAAAAGAGGTGAAAAGCTACAATAAAGATTTCTTTGGTTTCACAAAATCCAAAAATTCCATAGCCGAATTGAAAAAAAGCGCTACGGCATTGGACAGCAAAATTGCAGAAGTGTTGGCTTCAAATATCAAAGATTCCAAGAAATTGAAAGCAATCAATAAAGACCTGATTTCATTGGAAAAAAGCTTTATCGATCCTAAGGGGATGTATTTCGGAAACTGGTACCGATCACTTTATGCTTCATCAGATCCATTCAGTGGATATGCTTCATGGATTCTTCCGGGAATCAAGTATGAAACAGAAATGAAATCAACCGAGAGACTGACAGAATGGGATGATCGGTACAGTAAAGCAATCAATGACCTTAAGTCCAAGATTGATGGATTGATGGGGAAGCTTTGATTGGGGGGAATATTCTAATTTCAATTCTTATTACGTTTATCTTAAAAATTCATGCTTAATCTTGCTACAATCCGTTCAACCCATTCTTTAAACCTAGGACATTTATCTAGAATTTCTTCCATACCAAGACTTTCAAGAATCATTTCACTATGAAAGGTCTTGTCATATTCAAAAATTCTCATCAATCTCTTGGAAGGTGCATTCTCAAGAGAGTTATTAATGTCTTCGGGGTTTGAATAGGATTCAATAATTGATTTCACTTCATTTAGTTGTTCTTCCCTGTCAATCACAATCTTAAAACCAGAAATATTTGAGAATAATAGTGCTTCGAATTCATGTTTTTGGATGTAAGGAATTAGATCAATATTATTCCCAAAGTCTTTAATAATTGATTCTTCTATTTCCCTAATCCTGTCACTATTTTGATTATACCCTGGAAAGTCTGTAGGTAATCTAAAAAAATCAATTAAAGTTGTTACAATTGCTCCTTGAGAAAGTGTCCGTTCCAGCTCATTTCTAAAGAGTTGGTATCCTGTTACCCCACCCTTCTTATGTTGTTTTCTATTTGTGGTGATCGTTTGTGCATTCATCGGGTTTCTAAACCCAAGACGATATAAATAAGGTATTATGAACTTATTGACAAAGATGATTTCACAATCTCCCTCTACCACAAAAACTAATCTCCTCATCCGATAGTATAAGGTTGGGCCCCAAAAATATTCTTTCCCCATAAATCCCCAAGAGTGTAGTCCTTCAGCCAATTTTCCAAATCAGGTGGATTCAATCTATAAAAATTTGAACCCTGCTCTGTTCGTTCTGTCACTACAATATCCTCAGGATCAAAATTATCAATTAAGTTAAGGGATTGGGTTGAAATTATAACCTGAGTGGTTTTTGAAACATTTCTAATAAGAGCTGCCAGTTTATTAATAGCTACAGGATGCAAACCAAGTTCTGGTTCATCTATTATGACAGTTCCAGGAGGTTCGGGTTGCATCAATAGTGTAGCTAAGCAGATAAATCTAAGTGTGCCGTCTGAAAGATGGTAGGCATTAAAGTAGGATTCAGGGGCACCTTTTTCCCTCCACTCCAACCTAATCATTTCAACGTTCAAATTGGATGGTTCTAAAACAAATTTATCAAAAAAAGGAGCAACAGATTGAATGGTTTTCTCAATCCGTTGAAAGTGCTTATTATGTTTTAATTTGAGAAAATATAGAAAAGAAGCAATATTAGAACCATCATTTTTTAAATATCGGTTATCGTTTACATTTGAATTCCCCTTCATAGGAGACTTATCTCCTGTATCGTGGAAATGATATACATCAAACTCTTTCAACCGTTTGTTCAAATAATATGCTTGTCCTTTATTAGTTTGAATTAATTCTGATTCCAATTTATTTTTTTCAATCCATTGATGGCTCCATGTTGTGTAAGACAAAAATGCAGTTTTGGTTGAATTTATAAAAAGACTGTCCTGAGCTTCCTTAAGCTTAACAATATATCTGTTAGTATCTGATAAAATAGAACCAAAAGTAATTTCAAAATTAATTTCGTATGTTGTTTTCTTTCCGAAATGCAAAAAAGTATCTGCTCCTCCTTTAGACTTTACATAGCTCTGTAAATTTTGGATATATATGTTTCTGATTAATGTAAAAATTGAAATAAAATTACTCTTTCCAACACCATTTCCCCCGAGTAAAATATTAATCGGCTTTAACTCAATCTCTTGATCCTGAATCGATTTATATCCTTGTATCTTGATTCTGGTAATCATAATTTTCCCTAAGCTAAAATTTCATTCATTTACTTATAACAAACTTAAACTTTTCATTTAACTTTCTTTATCCTTTTAAATCTTGTGCCAAAACCATATCTGACTTGGTCAAAAATTCAAGGGTCAGAAATTCAATTAATTACTTGTATATTGATATATACACAAATTAAGGTAATTTATCGTGAATAAACCATTATCTTCTTTTGGAAAATAAAGGGATATAGTTTGACATGATCCATCATTGTGCAGTTTTTATTGGACGAAATTGGAAGCAAAGCAATCAATTCCCCTAGTGTTATGTTAACTCTAATATTTAAAGGTTACCACCATCGCGAAAAGATTCAAGTTATACTTATTTGCCTCTGCGGGAAAGATTGTCAATTCAGTGTTTATAAATAAATTATAACATGAATTTTCAGCATTTCCTCATCAAAAAAAATCACACCCCCTTCTTCGTCCCCTTATACAATTCAAACTTCAATAACCTGCAATCTATCGTTCCGTTATAGAATTCGATTTTTCTGGAAGCTCTCAAACCGACTTTTTTTGCCAATGATGGATTTCCTGAGAAAATATATCCTGTGTATCCTGCACACTTTTGTTTCAAAAAGTCCCCGATCCTTTTGTAGGTCAATCCCAGTTCCTCCTCCTCTCCCAGCCTTTCCCCATACTCCGGATTAAATATTACAACACCGTTTTCTGATTCAGGGATGGTGGTTTCTTCAAAATCACAGACTTCAAATTCAATGGTTTCTTCCATATCCGCATACCCCGCATTTTCCTTACTGAACAAAACTGCCTGCTCGCTGATATCACTTGCAATTACCCTTAAAGTTGGTTTGGACTTGATTTTTTTCTCCAACAATTCTTTTTGATATGAATAGAAAGACTCCTCATAACCCAAAATATGCATAAAGGCATAATTGTCACGATAAAGTCCCGGATACCGGTCAGTCGCAATCATGACAGCCTCTAGCGCCAAAGTACCGGAACCGCACATGGGATTGATAAAAGGACTTTCCCTGTCCCAACCGGTTGCATATATGGTGGCTGCAGCCAATGCTTCCAACATCGGGGCTTTTCCGGGTATCTTTCTATAGCCTTGTTTTGCTAGTGTTTCGCCTGAAGTGTTGATGTACAGGGAAGCCTGTGTATCCTTCCAGAATAATTGAAAAACAGCA
>NZ_JBGTCA010000012.1:0-2091 GCF_041749095.1 Aquiflexum sp.
TTTTGTCGGAGTCACTTATCCTGAAAGTGAAATAGACAGCCGTTTTGTGTTGGAAAATGTAGGTGTGAACAGTTCCCTTTCAGAAAAAACCATTCCTTTTAGGAATTTCTCCAATATATCAGATGGCACCAATCCGGTGGAAATCAATCATCACAATTTAACCAGGGCATTTAATGTCTATGCCAATGTGGAAGGAAAAGACATTGGACGTGTTTCGGATGAAATCCAGGCGATTATAAACGGGATGGATATTCCTGCGGGATATGAAGTGAATTTTGATGGGGAAGTGGCTATTATCAAAGAATCCTTTGGGGGACTGGGTTTAGGATTGGCATTGGCGGCCATATTATCTTTTCTAATCATTACTCCTCTATTCAGGTCATTTTTGCAGCCATTGGTAATTATACTTACGTTTCCTTTTGGTTTAATTGGCGTTGGTTTTTTGATGTGGGCTACAGGAACGTATCTCAGCATTCAATCCATTATGGGAATCATTATGATGGTGGGTATTTCGGTTTCTTATGGAAATATTTTGGTAGATCGAATCAATGCGTTGTCATATAAAGCCCATTCGATAAAGGATGCCATTATTCAGGGAGCAGGAGACCGGTTCCGCCCGGTGTTAATGACGGCATCAACTACCATTTTCGGATTATTGCCCACGGCTTTGTCAACAAGCTCAGGTTCAGAAGCAAATGTGCCATTGGCCATAGCCGTAATCGGTGGAACGTTTATGGCAACCATCATTACCCTGTATATTATTCCCATTTTTTATTCATTCATATCAAAAGACAAATAAGATGAAGACTTTAACCAACATGAAATCAATAGCTGCTTTCGCTGTACTGCTTTCGGTATCTTTTTCCTGCAACAATCAGAAAGAAGATACGGAGCTAGTAGCTACGAATGACAATATTCAGAAAGTAGAAGTCGTAAAACCCAAGCAACGTTCCTTTACGGCAGAAGTGTCAATTACCGGAACTGCGCATCCCAACCAAATTGTAACGCTGTACGCCATGGAAGGCGGAATGCTAATGCAAATGCTTAAGGATATTGGCGACAAGGTAAGGCAAGGTGAAACCATAGCCATTTTGGAGAACCCGGAATTGCAACAACAGCAACTCAAATGGCAAGCTGAAACGAATGCAAAAAAAGCCAATTATGACAGGCTGAATTCCGTTTACGAGAAAACACCTGCCCTGACCAACCTACAAATGGTGGAAAACGCCGAAGCCGAATACCTTTCAGCAAAAGCCAATTTGGAAGCAACCAATAACCGAATCGGTTTTTTAACCATTAAAGCGCCGTTTTCAGGCATTACCACCAAACGCTTTGTGGATAAGGGAGCCATGATTCAAAGTGGATTAAGTCAGAGCAATCCGCAAGCATTGGTGGAGTTGCAGGAAATCAATCCCATACGTTTGAGCATTCCTGTACCCGAATCGGATGCCGTGGGCATTCAAAAAGAAATGGAAGTGGAAGTTACCTTTCCCGAATTGCCCGGCAAATCTTTTATGGCAAAAGTGAGCCGAACTTCCAGTGTACTCGACCCAATGTCTAAAACAATGCAAGTAGAGATTGACCTGGAAAACCCTGATGGCAAAATCCTTTCGGGAATGTATGCCAAAACCTTGCTACAAATAAACAGCAGGGAAAGCATCTTGTCCTTGCCTATGATCGCTAAAGTGAGCCATAAAAATGAAGATTATTTGCTTGCTGTAGAGGACGGTAGAGTCAAAAGATTACAAGTAAAAATTGGCTTATCCAATCAGGATTATTTTGAAGTATTGAATGAGGAGTTCACTGCTGAAACACAAGTGATTGTACAGGGGAAAAGTTTGGTGAATCCCGGACAAATTGTTAAACCTATTCTAAAACAAGAGTGATGAAGAAATTAAGTAAGAGAATAAAAGGAATTGAGCTGCTATCATTCATCTTATTTTTGCTTATAGCCCATACGAATCAAATTTTAGCACAAGATACCATTCCAATTAATTTAGAAAAAATATTAGAATTGGGCGGAGCAGATAACTTAACCATCAAGGAATATAAAGAACGACAAGAACTATCGTTGGCAGAATTGACGAAAGC
>NZ_JBGTCA010000013.1:0-2143 GCF_041749095.1 Aquiflexum sp.
TAAGAGGTCTTGCCTATATGCAAGTAGAAGTGACCGGACCAAACAGAGACCTGCATTCCGGGACTTATGGCGGTGCTGTAGGTAATCCCATCAATATTCTTTGCAAGATGATTGCTTCTTTGCAGGACGAAAACAGCCACATTACCATTCCTGGATTTTATGACAAGGTGGAGGAATATTCCAAATCATACAGGGATGCGTTGAACAAAGCCCCATTTGATCTGGAAGCATACAAAAAGGAACTTGATGTAGCAGATGTACATGGAGAAAAAGGCTTTACCACAGTTGAGAGAGTCGGAATCCGACCTACCTTAGATGTCAATGGCATCTGGGGTGGTTATACGGGAGAAGGTGCAAAAACGGTCTTGCCTTCCAAAGCCTTTGCAAAAATTTCCATGCGCTTGGTTCCCGATCAAGACCATAAAGAAATTGCTAAATTATTCGAAAATCATATCAAATCCATTGCTCCAAAGTCTGTCAAGGTAAAAGTTATCCCCCATCATGGCGGTGCCCCGGCGGTAGTATCCACAGATACTTCCGGATACCGTGCCGCAGACTTAGCCATTCAAGAAGCCTTTGGAAAAAAAGCAATCCCAACAAGAGAAGGAGGTTCCATACCCATTTGTTCACTTTTCCAGAAAGAACTTGGATTGGATCCGATTCTCCTTGGTTTTGGTCTCGATACTGATGCCCTGCATTCGCCAAATGAGCATTATGGTGTCAAAAATTACCTGATGGGAATTGAAACGATTTCGTTGTTCTTCAAGTATTTCAGATCAGAAGCTAACAAATAATATTTTTAAATTCTTCAAGGGGTACCAAGATTCCTTGGTACCCCTTGAAGAATTTAATCCCTGAACTATTTCCAAAAAAATCTCCTTTACCAATCAGTTGCGCTTATATCACACCGAAATGGCAAAATATCTTAGACATTCACTGATTCTTTTCCTTTTACTTGCATACAGTACAGCTGGTTTTACCCAGATCATTTCCCCTCCACAATGGAATATCCAAATTGAGGAGAAGGATTTGAAAGTGGGAGATGAGGTTACATTGGTATTCAAGGCCCAAATCCCAAAAGACTGGTATATCTATTCCAATGACTTTGATCCCGACTTGGGGCCCATGTTAACTGAATTGACGCTCAGCAAATCTGAGGGTATTGCATTGGTAGGTAGCCTAAAAGCCATCAATCCCCGAAAAAAATATGATGAAATTTGGGAAGGGGATGTCACCTACTTTATTGGAAACGGAGCATTTGAGCAGAAAATAAAAATTACCGCAGCCAATATCAATATCGTAGGATCCATTGATTATCAGATGTGTACGGATGTTACCGGGCAATGCATACCCTTTGAAGAAGATTTCACCCTCAAAGCTTCCGCGAAGCCTTCAGATACAAATACGCCATCGCCTGCAGTAGAAATAGAAGGAACAGATGAACAATCCTCTGAAGAAATTACTAAAATCGAGGAAGATGAAAATCCGGAGGCAATCTCAGGATTAGAGCCTCAGGAAAGAACCTATATTGATCTCAATGAAGATGAAAGTCAGGGAGGCTTATTGGGATTTATGTTTATCGCATTTTTGGCAGGTTTGGCAGCATTACTGACACCCTGTGTTTTCCCCATGATTCCGATGACGGTGACTTTTTTTACAGGTAGGTCAAAATCCCGGATTTCAGGTATTAGGAATGCTTCAATATATGGATTGTCCATTATTGCCATTTATACCATTGCCGGTACAGCGGTAGCGGCGATTCAAGGACCTGAATTTGCCAATTGGCTTTCTACCCATTGGGCGCCCAACGTCTTTTTCTTTTTGGTTTTTATCTTCTTTGCTTTTGCATTCCTTGGCATGTTCGAATTGACTTTGCCAAGTAGTTTTGTAAATAAGATAGATGCGAAAGCAGATAAAGGGGGCTTGACCGGGATTTTCTTTATGGCCTTTACATTGGTATTGGTTTCCTTTTCATGTACCGGTCCGATCGTTGGTTCTATTCTGATCAAAGCAGCCGGAGGAGACTTTATCACTCCAATTGCAGGGATGTTTGCCTTTTCATTGGCATTTGCGATACCATTTACTTTGTTTGCCATATTCCCTGAGTGGCTGAATTCCCTTCCTAAATCAGGTGGTTGGCTGA
>NZ_JBGTCA010000014.1:0-1509 GCF_041749095.1 Aquiflexum sp.
ACCTGAATGCTGGAATCAACCCAAAAAGCATCGGGATGGCAATCGGTCCTACCAATGCCCCAAACCAGGAAATGATCAAGCCCAGAATTCCACCAAAATATTCATATTGAAGGGCGATCAGGATGGTCATGCTGGTGAAAACGAATGTGGTAATTCTGGCTATTGCCAACGACGATTTGCCATGACCGTACTTTTCCGAAAACGTGGGTAAAATGTCCCGTGTGATCACTGCGGCAATGGTATTGATGTCCGAAGAGGTCATGGACATGGTATTGGCGAATAAGGAAGCGATGACCAATCCCACCAAACCTGATGGTAACAACAGAAGGGTCAATTCCCCATAAGATTGACTTGGGTCAAGCAAATCAGGTAATAAAATCGGTGCTGCCCACATGGGGAAAAATAAAATCAAAGGCCAGATCAGGTATAAAATCCCGGAAAGCCTTGCTGCTTTAATGGCCTGATTTTCGGAAGGAGATGAAATATACCTGGTAGCCAAATTCCATTGCCCTCCGTTGTAGGAAAGGAAATTGATGAACAAAAAAGTTAGGGCAAAACCGGCGCCGTATGGTTCATTGAAAGGTTGACTGTTTTCAGCAGGAAGCTGATCCCAAATGGTCAAGATACTTTCAAACCCATCCAGATATTGTAATACCGCCACAAACATCACTATACCTGCCAAAAGCTGAACAATGAATTGAGTAAAATCAGTGATCACAACCGCCCAAAGTCCACCGAAAGTAATATAGAGCAGTGAAATGCCACCTGAAATCAGTATGCCAACAGGCAGACTGATTCCTGTAAAGACATTGAGTAAGATGGCAATAGCTGCCCATTTGGCTCCGATATCAAACAATTTTAACAATACCCCGCTCCATGCCATGATCTGTTGGGTGAGGAGATTGTACCTTTTTTCGAGGAATTCCAAGGGGGATTGTATCAGGAATTGTTTCCTCAAACGCACCCATAAAACAGGAAAAACACGGGCACTGGCAAGGATAGTTGTACCGATGGTCAAAGCCCACCAAAAATAAACAGACACCCCATGGGTATAAGCCAAAGCCGCATAAGCCACGAACACAGCTCCACTATATCCTGATACATGATGGGAAATTCCCGAAAGCCACCAGGGCAAGTTCCCACCGGCTATAAAATAATCCTCGGCATTTCTATTTTTGAAATAGGCGTAAATTCCTATTGCCAGCATCAATAGAAAGAACAGACCTATAATGAACAGGTCAAAAGTAGTCAGCTTCATGAAGGGGGATGGTTCAATTATACAATTTCAGAAGATTATTAGAATGGCAATAGCTTGCTTGGACATGATGATCAGGTGGAATAAGAGGAGTCCCAAAATTGGAAATTTCCTTCTTCCATGGCATTATTACCCATATGGACTGCTATTGCAGTATCAGGAATAATATCGCAACAGGCGATTAATTGATATTCAGGAAGTTCCTTCAGAATCATTGCCAATCCTATTCCCCTGCTCCCACATCCGATCAATCC
>NZ_JBGTCA010000015.1:0-29390 GCF_041749095.1 Aquiflexum sp.
TTTTTTCATGATATGTCAATTTTAGGTTTTGTAATGCTTAATAAATAAAAATTCCCCCAATTAAACAAGGTAATTGGGGGAATCTGATTATTCTGAGTATGCTTACTGACCTACATTTAAATTGATATTTCTTGTAACTGAGAAATTACTCTCTGTGATCAACTCAAATTGCATGGTCAGGGTAGTACCCTGAGTCCCAGTTGGAATTTCATATTGAAAGGTCTCCACATAGGAATCTTCCTTATTCCAGGAACTGAATGTCCTGGAAGAGATATTTGTGGCAGCTCCTCCTTGGACCCTGTTCATTCGAAGTTCTGTAGCATTTTCATGCTCAGAATAAATGGTCATCGTAAATGTCACCGTCTGACCTACTGACGGAGTTGTCGTTGAAGCTGTCAGGGTAGATATTGTACCCACAGCCCCTACTATATCATATTCCGGTTCTACATTCTCAAGGATGCACGATGAAGCAACTGCCATCACCAGAAAAACAACTGCAAATCTCTTTATAACTTTCATAGTCATTTTGTTTAAATTTTTAAGAATTACCTGTCCCAGAAGACTCTATCCTGATTTGTGACATTGGGAATATTTGCAGAATTATTTACAACCTCCCTATTCGGATAGATAAATCTTCTTGGAAACAAACCCTGAGTGGTATTAGACGGGGAAGGTACTAAATTAGGAATGCCAGAGACACTGTTCGGAGCATCCACAGGTATCGATCTTCTCCAATCTGACCAAGCTTCGGCCTGTAAAAACATATCGATGTGTTTCTCCATCAGGATTTTTTCCACTGTAAGGCTTCCATCTGTTTCACTACCGAATTTTTCTATGTAGGCAGCATTGGCCGAACCAGTGACTCTTTGCAGGGAGGCAGCTACCGCGGCATTGAATGCACTGGCAGCACGTGCCCCCAATCCAGCTCTCAAAGCTGCTTCTGCTTCAATAAATTTCAATTCACTGAAATTCAAGATAGGTGTAGGTGCTTCTCTGGAATTGAGATAAGGTCCCGGAACCACGGATCCCTGTGTTCTCGAAGTGGCGCCATTGGGCGTACCCACATAAAGGCCCGCAGTTGTTGGAGAAACAAAGAAAGGCAACCTTGGGTCATCTACTCCAGTGTCAACTCTATCCCTTAAAAGATCGATGAATCTTTGACTGATACCTACATTGTTCTCCCCAAAAGTGGTTTGGAAATAGGGAAACCATGGACCTGCAAATTCAGAACCGAATATCACAATGGGTTGGTCCGCATTTGAGGCGAAAGTGCCTGCATCAATAGCGGCCAGGGCAGCGGTAGCAGAACCGGCTGGATCTACTTTGCTCAGGTGATTGTGGAACCGAGCTTTCATGGCATTGGCCAACATGATCCACCTAGGTCTTGAATTTTGCCTCCATAGGGTTTCGTTATTCGCCCGGTATATCAGGTCATTGGTACTTGGACTGGTTGTGCTTTCTGAATTCAAATCGGCAATTCCCTCGGTCAGGAGTTGCTGTACCCTTTCGTACAATCCGGCAGCATTGTCGAATTTTGGCTGAGAAATATCATCCAATTGCAAGGCCTCGGAATAAGGGATATCATTCCACAAAGACACTGAATATCCAATCACAACGGCCTCCATGATTTTGGCTGCTCCTCCATAGTGAGTGGCACCTTCCTCAACTGCTTTTCTCTTGATCGTGTTGATATTGAGCAGGCAGTTGGTATAAAACCTGTTCCAAGTCGCATCACTCATATCTGCAACAAAGGCATAATTGTTTACCTGCTGCTGATCACCTAAAACACCGGTAAGATACTGCATAAGGATACTTGTAAACTGGGCAGACTCCCCGTTCAATCCATAGGCAAATGCAGCAGTCACGGCAGGAAATATAACCTGTATAGACGCGTCGGTAGCTTGGTTAGGGTTTGTATTGATTTCATCAAATGTTTCACAGGAATTCAATACAAACAACAATAGAACCAACGATATTATTTTATTTTTCATGTTCTTCATGTTTTGGGGTTAAAACGATACGTTGAGTGTTATACCATAACTCCTCATATTCGGAGTTGTAAATGCGTCGAGTCCGACTGCACCATTAGGACCATTTAGGTTTGTTTCGGGATCAATCCCTCCATAGTTGGTGAAGAGAAGCAGGTTTCTGGCATACAGCCCAACTGATGCCCTTGACATGCCCATTCTACCTGCCATATTTGCCGGTACTTGATAGGACAATGTCACATCCCTTAACCTAATCCAGGAACCATCCTGAACCCATCTTTCTGCCATTTCTCTGCCGACAGAGAGTGCTGATCCTGAACCTTGAAAAGCTGACTGATTGAGCGTAACAGGTATATCATTCACTTGTCCGTGATTATCACCTCCGGGGTTTTCAATTATCCCTCGAAATACTGCGACTTTATTTCTATCCATTGTATGTTCTGCCACACCGGAACCATTGCCCATCCAATAAGCTGTCACATTAATCACATCACCGCCTTTTTTGATATCCCAAAGCATAGAGAGATTAAGGTTTTTATAGGTGAAATTATTTCTCCAGCCTATCAAATAATCAGGATTTGGATTACCGATCATCCTTTGTACCGGATCCATAATCGGAAAACCCTGTGGATTAACCAACACATCACCATTGGAATTTCTCAAAAACGCATTACCGTAAAAGACCCCGAATTGTTCACCTGGAACTAGCCTTCTTTGAATCCGGGCTCCAAAAAGGTTGTCAACAATAGGTTCATCATTGGGAAGGGAATTGACATAATTCCGGTTTCTGGTAAAGTTCAAAAGCATGTCCCACTTGAAATCTCCCCTTTCGATAACATCTCCTGTCAGGACAAGTTCAATCCCTCTATTTTGGATTTCTCCCGCATTGATCAGCTGAGATGTAAAACCAGTTGAGGCCGGAACCGGAACCGAAACAATCTGATCCCGGCTAATAGCATTATAATATGTGAAATCAATCCCTAATTTGTTATCAAACAACCTTATATCTGTACCTAATTCAATTGTATTTGTAAATTCTGCTCTAAGATTGGAATTGCCGGCTGAAGGACTCAAAAGAACACCACCTACCCCATCTATTGGGAATCTGACGCCAGATGCATACCTGGTGCCTGTTGTAGCAATGTTATAAAATGTCTCTGTTGTGTAAGCCGGAGGAATGTTACCTGCTCCTGCGTATGACCCTCTCAATTTTGCAAAATTCAAGACCTGACTATCAACCTTTAATAAATCCGTCAGCACCACACTTAATCCGGCACTTCCATAAGTGAAAGATCGATTATTGGCAGGCAAAGTTGAAGCCCATTCATTTCTTACGGAAAGTTCCAGGAAAATAGAATTCAAATATCCCAAACTCGCTCGAGAGAATACCGCTTGGGTCATCCTTCTGAAATCATTTTTGGTAAAAATGGGGTTTTCCTGTGTGTTGGCTATGTTGAACAATCCGGGAATTGCGAAGTTTGTCCCGTTCAGGAAATAACTGCTGGTATTGGAAGAAAACATGTTGTGCCCGATCAGCAAAGTTCCTGAAAACTTCTCATTGAAGTCTTTGGTCCCGGTTATGATCAAATCGGAATTGAGTATTTTATCCGTGTAGGTATCTTCATAAATCCGTCCTCCCAAAGCACCACTGGCTGATATTGCGGCCCCACCTGCAGAAGAAGGCGCCCATCTTTGGGTTCTTTCATCATGGGCAAAATCAAACCCCAGTCTATGGGTTATGGTCAGCCATGAGGCGGGTGTTATATCTGTCTGAAGGAAAGAGATAAACCTGTTGACATTATCAGTATAAGGATTGTTGTTAACGGTCCAAAAAGGATTATCAGGACTAAATGGTCTTGATCCGTCAAGTGCTCCCCGGAAGTTTCTTTGTTGTCCGTTAGGATATACAAATCCGGCTGAATTGTCAAATGATGGAGGTGTCCTGTAAAGCCCTTGGATCGCATCCGAGAAATTGTCTCCTCTACCAAATTTGGTACTCGTACTGTTGACATAATTGACCGAACCCCCGATCTTAACAACATCACTCAGCTTGGAATCCGCTGAGAGTTTAAAGGAGGTTCTATTAAAATTATTATTTGGGGTAATCCCTTCTTGGTACATATTTCCTGCTGATATGTAAAAGTTTGTCTTGTCAGTGGATGCAGAAACTGACACATGGGAATCATTGGTAAATCCATTTTGAAAAAACAATCGCTGATTGTCATAAACAGGAACCCTGGGACCCGCATTGGGATGATTCATATCAACAATTGTTCCCCTAGGGTCTTTGGCAAAGGGGGTACTTTCATCATACCGTAAAGTTGAAATCGGTGCACCATAATGGTTGAATGTGGTTCCTCCATTGTAAAGGCCATTATCTCCCTGACTATATGCCAATTGCTGTGGAAAGTAATTCATGATCCTGTCGGTGGAGGTATTGGTAGAAATATCAACTGTAAATCCTTTCTGTCTGGATCCTTTCTTTGTCGTGATCAGCACCACACCTGTTGCACCCTGAATCCCATAAAGTGATGTTGCAGCAGGTCCTTTAAGTATTGTGATACTTTCTATATCATTAGGGTTGATATCAATGGCCCGGTTGGCATAATCCACCCCCCCGGATGTACCTATGGAGGCCCTGAAGGAGTTGTTGGACGGAACCCCGTCTATCACAAAAAGCGGCTGATTTTGCCCGGATATAGATTGGATCCCCCGGATGACCATACTGGAACCTGCACCTGCTGAACCACCCTGTCTTGTCACCTGAACACCGGCGACTTTTGCATTCAAGGCATCCACTATATTTTGTTCTCTGGATGCAATGATTTCAGTGGAGTTGACCTCTTGAGCAGAAAATGAAATCTTTTTCTTCTCTTGGGTAAGGCCAAATGCTGTCACCACAACTTCTGACAGCTGTCTTGTGTCTGTGACCATCACCACATCCACAGTGGACCTATTGTTGATTTCAACTGATTGGCCCACAAAACCAATAAATGAGTATGTCAGAACATTACTTCCACTTGGCACAGTAATGGAATAATTTCCATCAATGTCGGTGACCGTACCAATGGTGGTGTTCTGAACCAAAACAGTGACTCCCGGAAGTGGCTGTCCGTCTTCGCGGGACGTTACTTTTCCTCTAATGGCAACATCTTGGGCAAACGCATCCGGTATGCCCAAGGAAATCACCAATAAGAAAAGAATGAGACCGGTAAATTTTCTTTTCATAATTGTTTGAATAAGGTTAAAGATTAGTTTTTAATTTAAACCGTTATTAAATAACAGACCTGACGCAATAAAACAGGTTGAAAAGCCTGATTTTTCCAATCAAAACAGCAAAAACCAGCAAATATTCTGGTTTTTTATGAAGACTTTTAAAATCAAACGAACTGTTTCTATAGATTAATAAAAACCTATATTATTACATTTTATAAAATTTTACAACAAATAGGCTTTAATTAATTTAACATAAAATTATAATTTCACTTTATTTTAAAAAATAAAATTTGATTTTTAATTAAGGTATTTTGCGACATATAATTTTAAATTACTGCAAAAAGTAACAATTTAGGTTTTACAATAAAAAAATCAACGATTTTGAAAATCTAATTTATCAGCTAAAATACTTTCAGTGCAATAAATTCAGACCATTCGATACAATTAGGACTAGTGTTATTACATTTTCCTAATTATCTAAAACACAAAAAAGCCGCCTTTATCCAAGACGGCCTTTTTTTATGTTTTTGTAAATCAATCTAACGGTCAGTTAAATACCGTATTATGCCATCTTATTCCCATTTTTTCTCTTCGGTCTTCCGTCTTCGGTCAACTGAAATGCTAAGAGGAAAAGGTAAAAGGCATCCACACCGATAATCAAACTACTTTACCTCAATATTTTCTAGAGAGACAATTTCATTCGAAACATCTGGTACGGCTACTTCTTGGATTTCAATTTTTTCAACCTCTTTATGAGTTCTTGTATGTCTATCACCTTCAGAAATATGAGGTGCAATTACAAGTGCCACAATAGAAGTCAGTTTGATCAGAATATTCATCGATGGACCTGAAGTGTCTTTGAATGGGTCACCAACCGTATCTCCTGTTACGGAAGCTTTATGGGCATCTGATCCTTTATACTGCATCACTCCATCTATCATCACGCCTTTTTCAAAGGATTTTTTGGCATTGTCCCATGCACCACCGGCATTGTTTTGAAATATCCCCATCAGTACTCCTGATACGGTAATGCCTGCCAAAGTTCCGCCCAACACTTCCGGACCAAACGCAAATCCAACGATAATCGGAGTCAACAAAGCAATCGCTCCGGGAGCGACCATTTCTCTCAATGATGCCTGAGTGGATATTTCCACACATTTTTCATATTCGGGCTTGGCTTTATATTCCATGATTCCGGGAATCTCCCTGAATTGTCTTCTAACTTCATTGACCATATCCATGGCTGCTCGGCCCACAGCTGCAATCGCCAAAGAGGAGAATATAAATGGAATCATCGCTCCGACAAAAAGACCTGCCAGTACATCTGCATTGTAGATATCAATGGAATCAATGCCTGCAATGCCAACATAAGCAGCAAACAATGCCAAAGCAGTCAAGGCTGCGGAAGCAATCGCAAATCCTTTTCCTGACGCAGCGGTAGTGTTTCCCACAGCATCTAGGATATCAGTTCTTTCTCTGACTTCTTTTGGCAAACCTGACATCTCAGCGATACCACCGGCATTATCCGCAATTGGTCCAAAAGCATCAATTGCCAATTGCATGGCTGTCGTAGCCATCATACCTGCGGCAGCAATAGCCACACCATATAGGCCTGCTGCCAAAAAGGAAGTATAAATACCCGCTGCCAAAACCAAAATCGGCGCAACGGTGGATTCCATTCCAACAGAAAGTCCTCCGATAATGTTGGTGGCATGACCTGTAGAAGATTGTTTGATGATGGAATTAACAGGACGCTTGCCCATAGAAGTATAGTATTCTGTAATCATACTCATCAAGGCGCCTACAACCAAACCGATCACCACAGCACCGAAAACGCCCATTTTGGTAAACACAAAGGATCCGCCCCTTGATAAAATCAAATCACCATCAGGCAACATATACATGATCAAAGGATAAGATGCTGCGACTGTCAACAAGATGGAAATCCAGTTTCCTTTGTTCAATGCTGCCTGTACACTGTCTGTGTCTTTGGTGATCTTTACAAAGAAAGTTCCCACAATTGAAAACATCAATCCCAAGCCCGCGATTACCAAAGGCAGCAAAATAGGTGCTATTCCACCGAAATTATCAGCAGATACAATCTCTCTTCCCAATACCATAGATGCCAAAATTGTAGCTACATAAGAGCCAAAAAGATCAGCGCCCATTCCGGCAACATCTCCTACATTATCCCCAACGTTATCAGCAATAGTAGCTGGGTTTCTTACATCATCTTCAGGGATTCCCGCCTCAACCTTTCCAACCAAGTCAGCACCTACGTCAGCAGCTTTGGTATAAATACCACCACCGACACGGGCAAACAATGCAATGGATTCCGCTCCCAATGAAAACCCTGCCAATACTTCCAGGGCAGTTTCCATTTCAGGACCATTGACATCACCTCCTGTGGATAGTACAAACATGTTATAAAACACAATGAACAAAGAACCCATACCCAAGACAGCAAGCCCGGCAACACCTAGACCCATAACAGACCCACCGGTAAAGGACACGTTTAACGCACCCTTCAAACTTGTTTTGGCTGCCTGTGTCGTTCTTACATTGGCTTTGGTGGCGATATTCATACCCATGTAGCCGGCAAAAGCTGACAACAAGGCTCCAATAATAAATGAAATGGCAATAATTGGGCTTGAAGTTTCAACCAAAGTCCCTGACCATCCTAAAACAATTGCGGCGATAACTACGAAATAGCCAAGAATTTTCCATTCGGCTTTCAAAAATGCCATGGCACCTTTGGCAATATGACCTGCCAATTCCACCATAGTTTCATCTCCGGTTTCCTGCTTGGTAACCCAAGCAGATTTGAATGCCATCACTATCAGGCCTATAATCCCCAATACAGGGACCAAATAAATAAACATTTGTTCCATAAAGCTTTTTCGAGTTTACTGTCAAAATTTTGATCCGACAAAGATATTATTATTCATATATCTAACAACCTATTCGGTTAAAAGTCATGTTTTTTTGGAGGAGACCGGAGATGTGAGACGTAAGACTTGAGATATGAGACATGAGAGGCCTATCCAGCTTTTTAGTATGAGACATGCTTGTCCGTTGTGGAGATTTGTTAGAAAAAGATACATGAGCAAAAGCCTGCCCTAAACATCTTGGAGTGACCTATGAAAATGTGAACCAATTTTTAATCTATTCGAATTTATACCTTTTACCAATTCACTTATTCCATTTAAATCCACATCATAAAACGGCCATGTATATGAATTGGACCAGTATTTATTACTATTTTCAATTCCTAATTCAAGCACCCATGACAATAGGCATCATTCTTTTGGCAATTTTTTACATATTGATGCCAGCACTTATCTTATACTTTTGTTTCAAATACGCCACCCTCAATAAACTTGGTCCTGTTATCATCGCTTATATTATTGGAATCTTACTTGGGAACATTGGAATCCTGCCGAGTATGGGTACATTTCTCAATGAATTTTTGGTCACTAATCCCAAATCGAGTCCCGAAGAAATAAAAAAACTCTTACAGGATGGTTTGATTCTGGACGAAAACCTGCTCTCTTTTCGGATTTATCAACTGAGAGATACTCTGATGAGCATCAGCATATTGCTTGCTATTCCCTTAATGCTATTCTCTTCCAATATCAAACAATGGAAGGAAATGGCGGGCAAAACATTTTCTTCATTGTTAATTGGTCTGTTTTCTGTTGTCTTTGTGATTGTAGCTGGTTTTTTCATTTTTCGGGAAAGTGGTATTAAAGACTTGTGGAAAGTTTCCGGCTTATTGATCGGAGTTTATACAGGAGGAACTCCAAATTTGGCTTCTTTGAAAATAATGCTGGATGTGGATGCTAACACCTATATATTGACCCATACCTATGACCTGATTGTCGGTGTATTTTATCTTTCGTTTTTACTTTCTATGGGACCTAGATTTTTTAATAAATTTCTGATCAAATTCCCCCTGCCTACAGAACAATTCGAACTTAAGGAAATTGAGGTAAAAAAAGATTTTTGGGGTTTTCTAAATAGAGAAACACTTCTCCAATTGGGAAAGGCTATTTTGATGGCAATTGGGATTTTGAGCATTGGGGCAGGATTATCTCTCATGGTTCCGGAGAGTTTGGTGATGGTGGTTGTTATCCTCAGTCTCACCACTCTGGGGATCTTGGCTTCCCTCATTCCTGCCATCAACCGTGGGGAAAAATCATTTGATGCCGGCATGTACCTGATTCTTATATTTAGTCTTGTAGTGGCGTCTATGGCTGATATCAGAAATTTCGCAGGACTCACACCTGCCCTATTGGGTTATATTTCCTTGGCTGTTTTTGGATCACTGACAATCCATGTTTTTTTGAGTAAAATTTTTAAGATCGATGCAGACACAACTATGATCACTTCTGTGGCTTTTATATGTTCTCCGCCATTCGTTCCAGTCATAGCCGGTGCTCTTCGTAATAGACATATAATGGTGTCCGGAATAACCATTGGTATCATAGGATATGCCATTGGAAATTATCTTGGCTTCCTGGTAGCAAATCTTTTAAAGATGTTTTAACCCCCACTATTTTCTTTGTACTACTTGTCCACAACATCCGATCGTCCTTGATACTTAGTACACAGTACTTTTATACTTTATTCAAATCTAAAATCTACCCCCACTCTTTCCTGTTGTAAAATTACCTTTAAGGGCGACTGGGTGTAGTTTGCAACTACACTCTTATATTCTTATCAATTTTCCATTGAAACAAATTACTTTCCTCTTTGGTTTAAATCGTTATTTCCATCATGAATATTTTTAATTACCATAAATATAGAAGATTTATGATTTTAGATTTTAGATTTTAGATTTAAAAAACCGGATTCTGCTATTGAGTTGACAAATGATCTTACTTTTTACTTTGCACTACTTGTCTACTTTTGATCATGCCCCTTCTTGGTACTTGGTAACGACTTGTCCGCCGTGGCGGATAGTACTTTGTACATTTTACCAATCTAAAATCTACCTTCTAAAATCTAAAATCCCTTCCCCACCAACCTGTCCATCACCCAATTGGTCCTTGCGCCTGAAATCCCTGTACTTGGACATTCTCCCAAGCCCAAAAGATCATCAACTACAGTTTTGATCAAAGGCTGCTGAATATGATGAGGCAGATCCACTTGATAATACATGGTTTCATGGTTATCTCTTTCCAACACAAACTCACCTTTACCAAAAGTCTCAAAGCTGATTTTTCCTTTGCTTCCATAAATGGTAATCTTATCTATTTCCGAAACTTTGGAGGTTGTGAAGCACCAATTTCCTGTTCCCACTACCCCACTTTCAAATACAAAACTCCCACAAACAATATCTTCAGCTTCATAGGCTTTTGCCTGATTGGTAGCAAAACCCTGTGCTTTGGCAATGGGACCAAAAAAGAAATCCAACAGATCCAACTGATGCGAGGCCAGGTCAAAAAAGAAACCCCCACCTGCAATCTCAGGATCCACCCTCCAATTGTTGTCTATCTTGGCCACCAATTCAGGGATCAAAACCTGTTTCAAATCAATATGTACAGTCCTGATTTCTCCCAATTCACCTTCCTTAATCAACTCCTTGATCTTGAGGAAATGCGGTAAAGCCCTTCTATAGTATGCGACATATAACCGAACACCTACATCTTCACAAACAGCTATCATCTCCTGACATTCCGCAAATGTCCTTGCCATGGGTTTTTCCACATAAACAGGCTTTCCTGCTTTTGCAGCTAATTTTGTCAGTTCCAAGTGTGCATTTGGAGGCGTGGCAATATAGACGGCATTGACTTCCGGGTCATTTACCAGTTCCTCAGCAGATGTGTACCATTTAGGCACCTGATGTCTCTCTGCATAATCCCTGACTTTTTCTTCACTTCTCCGCATCACCGCTACCAAGCGACTGTTTGGAATCAAGTTCATTGCCGGGGCTGATTTTACTTCGCAGACATTGCCCACACCCAAAACACCCCAATGGATGTCCTTATCTATTATTTTTTTCATTTTTTAAAGTTCAGTTTTTCCAAATGATAAAATGATGATCCCTTTAAGAAAGGAATAAATTTAGCCTTTATAAAATATATACTTAAATTTAAGTTAAAAAAAACAGTAACATGAGTAAACTTTCACCAATGCTTTTATTTGACAAAATAGATGCAGACATGTCATTTCTGACCAATTGTTTCAAAAAAGTTTTAATCAGCTTGGGCGAAACCGGGTTGATCGGTCTAATTGAGCAAAGAATTGATTCTGATAAATTAGCTGATTTAGGACCTGATCTGGAAGAAAAGCAAATACAGGTACTCAGCATTTATTTACAACTGATGAATCTTGTCGAAGAAAATGCGGCTGTTCAGTTTAGGAGAAAAAATGCGGATGAAATCGGAATGGCCGGTATCAGAGGTTCCTGGTCGGAGACTTTCGAAAGATGGAAAAAGCAGGGGCTCGAAGAATCCCAAATTTTGGACATCATCAGGATGGTCAATTTGTCCCCTGTGCTGACTGCACACCCCACTGAAGCCAAAAGAATATCAATCCTCGAGCTACATAGGGAGTTATACCTGACTTTGCTCAAACTGGATAACAGCATTTACTCCAATATTGAAAGGAAAGCCATTGAGGAAGAAATTACCACACTTTTGGAAAGGTGGTGGAGGACAGGGGAAGTTTACCTGGAAAAGCCAACCGTAAAAGCTGAACGCAATAACGTCATGCATTACCTCACCAAGGTATATCCAAAAATCCTTGAAAAAAGTGATGAGAAATTAAGGTTAAGCTGGATTGAAGCAGGATTTGATTCCCAATCTTTGCGCCTAGCTGAGGAATATCCTCAAATGACTTTTGGCAGTTGGGTGGGTGGTGACCGCGATGGTCACCCTTATGTCACCGCAGACCTCACCAAGGATACTTTGATAGCCCATCGCGAAGCAGCATTTTCCCTGCTCAAAAAACAATTGGTTGCCTTAGCTTCAGAAATGAGTTTTTCTGAAATCAGAAATCCGGTACCTTTCAATCTTGTGAAAGCCATCAACAGCTTGGCGGTCACTTTTGGCGAACAGGGAAAGCAAGCTGTGGATAGAAATACCTATGAACCTTGGCGGCAGTTTATCAACCTGATGTTGTTGAAGCTGGAAAACACGATAGGTGAAACTTTTGAAGAAAATAAATACTACACGGCTCCTGTAGAATTGGCAGAAGATCTTGAAATACTCAGGAAAAGCCTCATTGAAATCAAGGCATTTAGAATTGCCGAAAAGTTGGTTTTCCCCTTGCAGCGATTTGTCCAATGCTTTGGTTTTCACCTTGCCAAACTGGACATACGGCAAAATAGTGAATTCCATGACAAGGCCCTGCAACAGATCTTGGAAAAAACCGGATTTGAAAATTCATCTTTCAGCACCTGGTCCGAGCAAGAGAAAATCGATTTTTTGAGCAATGAACTGAAAAGCGAAAGACCATTTGCCGCATCCGGTAAATCATTTGGTGAGGAGGCGGATAAAGTCCTGGACTGTTTCAGGGTGGTCAAAAAACATTCGAACAAATATGGGAATGAAGGAATAGGTTCATTCATTGTCAGCATGACAAGAGGAGTGGCCGATTTACTGGTGGTGTACATTTTTATGAGAGAAGTTGGTCTGGACAAAAACCAATTCCATGTGGTTCCGCTATTTGAAACCATCGATGACCTTGACCATTCGGCCCAAATCATGGATAGCTACCTGTCCCATACTTTTATTCCAAAAAGTGAAATACAGGAAATCATGTTGGGCTACAGTGATAGCAATAAAGACGGGGGAATACTTTCCAGTAGGTGGAACATATATCAAACCGAACATAAGTTGTCCAAAATAGCCAAAGATCATGGCAAGCGCTTCAAATACTTTCATGGAATAGGTGGCACCATCAGCCGGGGAGGAGGCAAATACCACAGGTTTCTCGAAAGTATGCCCTCCGGCAGTCTGAGCGGTGAAATCAAACTTACCATACAGGGTGAAACCATTGCACAGCAATTTGCTAACCTGCTGAATGGAACCTACAACATGGAAATGTTACTATCGGGAGTTGCTTTGCAAACCGGATATTTCTGTCATCCAAACGGACTACCTGACTACCCCAATGAGACCATGAAAATGCTCTCAGACTTTTCCATTGAATATTATAAGCAACTGATCGGACATAAGTCTTTTATAGAATTCTATGGTGAAGCTACCCCCATTGATGTTCTGGAGTTGACAAAAATCGGTTCCCGGCCTGCCAGGCGGACAGGTACCAGAACACTCGCTGACCTTAGGGCCATCCCTTGGGTATTTAGCTGGAGCCAATCCAGGTTCAATATTACAGGCTGGTTTGGTATAGGCCATGCACTCGCCAAACTTAGAAAGGAAAAGCCAAAGGAATATCAGGAACTAAGAGGCTTAACAGGGATTTGGCCACTGCTCATGTACATTCTTATCCAACTGGAAACCAATCTGATGAATGCCGACCCCAACCTGATGAAGCGGTATTCAGGTCTGGTCAACAATAAAAATGTCAAGGATGAGATTCTGAAAATCATTTTGGAAGAGCATCAAAGAAGCCTGGATGAAATCGGGGATATGTTTGATAATGACCGGGAAAAGAGAAGGACCAGCCAGATCAACAACATGAAAAGAAGGGAATTTGCATTGAACACGCTTCATGAATTTCAGATACAGAAGCTGGGGGAATGGAGAAAACTCAAAACAGATAATCCGGATGTTGCAGAACCTTTGATAAAAAAATTGCTGGAAATCACCACTGCTTTGGCCAGTGGCCTGAAAAACACCGGCTGATCAGGAAAATAATCAATTTCTTACCGGTACCGTTATAAAAGAGTAAGTCTTAAAGTTCAATTCAGAACGAAAAATTTTACTGACTTTCCTAGTTTACATTTCTTTAAATATAAAAAACCAGTCCATGCTCAAATCCAAACATATCACAGAGAACCCAAAACTTTATATTTTTTTACCACTTTACTATACGCTTTGGGCAGATGGTGTACTGACTCCCTCAGAACTTAGGGAAATCAATTCATTGATCGAAAAACAATCTTGGATCAACGAAGAAGAAAGAAACTGGCTGCTTACCCTGCTTGACCCAAGCAAACCACCAAAACCTAAGGAGCTAAAATCCTGGAAGTCTGCCGTCAAAAAACTGGAACTGAATAATCTGCCAAAACTTTATGAAATCGGGAAAGCCTTGGCTGTCCATCATTCCGGACAGGAAGACTTGGAATTTGAAACCAACCTTCAGACCGACTTTCAGGACACAGAGTTGGCTTTAGGTTTATTGAGCAAGGAAGCCGGTTACACTTTTAAATCTGACCACAAGACCGTCACCACGGAGTATCATAAAGAAAGCAACTTTGATATAGGGAAAATGACTTCCTTGCTGGATGGAAGTCAGTCGCAATTGATCAAAAATGTAAAAAGGATAATTGCAGACCCTACTTTTGCCTACAGGGAATACGACAGCCTTTTGGACTATAGGGAGCAAGTCTTACAATGGTGTCAGGAATTGGCAAAACAGGGATATGGATCCTGGGCATTCCCTGAATATACAGGCGGAAAAGATGATATGGAGGGTTACTTCACCATCATGGAGACTTTGAGCTATCATGACCTGAGTATGGTGATCAAGTTTGGAGTACAGTTTGGACTTTGGGGTATGAGCATTTTCTTTTTGGGAACTGAAAAGCACCATAAAAAATACCTCAAAGACATTGGAAGTCTGAAATTGCCCGGATGCTTTGCCATGACGGAAACCGGCCATGGCTCCAATGTAAAAGGCCTGGAAACAACTGCCACCTATAATCACCAAGACCGGACCTTTGTCATCCATACCCCAAATCCCGATGCAAGAAAAGAATATATCGGAAATGCTGCCCTTCATGGGCAGGCCGCAACTGTATTTGCCAAGCTGATCATTGATGGGGAAGATTATGGGGTCAATGCCTTTGTAGTCCCATTGAGAACTTCAGAAGGAGAAAGTATCAGTGGTGTAAGGATTGAAGACTGTGGCAGGAAAATGGGACTCAATGGAGTGGACAATGGTATCATCTATTTTGATCAGGTTGTCATCCCTAAGGAAAACATGCTGGACAAATTCGCTTCTGTCAATGAGCAAGGTGAATTTGAAAGCCCGATCAGTTCAGATAACCGGAGATTTTTCGTCATGCTGGGCACTTTGGTTGGTGGAAGAATCGGCATTCCCCGATCGGCACTTTCAGCTAGCAAAACAGGCTTGACCATAGCCATCAGGTATGGGGAAAAAAGAAAACAATTTGGACCCGAAGGCGGAGATGAAGTACCAATCCTCAACTACCGCATGCATCAGAGGAGATTGATGCCACCGTTGGCCAAATCCTATGCCCTGCATTTTGGCTTGAAGTACCTCACCCAAAGATTTCTGGACAGCACAGAAGAAGATGCGCAGGAAATTGAGGCACTGGCAGCAGGACTCAAAGCTTATGCAACCTGGTTTACTACCTCCACCCTTCAGGAATGCAGGGAGGCCTGTGGCGGAAAGGGATATCTTTCCGAAAACCGGATTGATGCACTCAAGAATGATACGGACGTGTACACCACTTTTGAAGGGGACAATGTTGTCCTGATGCAATTGGTGGCCAAAAACAGGCTGACCGAATTCAGACAGGAGTTTGGAAGTATGAACATGTTTACCATTTTCAATTATGTAGCCAGCCAGGCAAGGACTTCTATCACTGAGAAAAACCCCATCATCATACGCAGTACAGACCAAGACCATCTATTGGATTTTGGTTTTCATCTCAGTGCTTTTATTTACCGCGAAAAGGCTATTTTGAGCAGTGCAGCCCAAAGGCTCAAAAGGCATATTGATGAAGGTATGGACTCATTCGATGCATTCAATGTCGCCCAGCACCATATGGTCAATGTTGGACAGGCATACATTGAAAGAGTAGTTCTGGAACAGTTCCAAAAACAGGTTCGTGAAACTACAGATGAAAACTGCAAATCAGCCTTGACCCAACTCTGTCAGTTATTTGCCCTGCATACCATCGAACAAAACAGGGGCTGGTACCTGGAACAAGGCTATATGGAAGGCGTCAAAACCAAATCAATCCGCAAAGAAGTCAATCAACTCTGCTGGGAAGTAAGGAAAAATGCCCTTGCCCTTACCGATGCCTTTGACATCCCCGAAAGCTGCATTGGGGCACCGATTGCGATGAGGGGGAGAAAGGATGAAGGGGGAAGGGTGAGGGATGAAGGGGGAAGGGTGAGGGATGAAGGATGAAGGAGGGGCCGTTGTCCGAAGCTTGTAGCTTCGTGACCTTGAGTATGGCGTTTGTAACGCCCCTTTTTCCTAGCAAATAAGCAAAGTGCAACCAAGGATGTGGAGGAGATGTGAGTGACACTCACATTGGCACCGCGTCATTCTGAACGAGCTTAGGGGTGCTTTTAATTTACCAGAAACTCTTCAGCGAAGTGAAAGCCTGCCCCGTAGAATTTCGGGGAATCCCACGAGGAACATTATAAGGATGAAGATGTAAGTATGAAGCAAATTAATGTGAGTGCAGAAACCCACATCGGCGTGGAAAGTCTGTATTGCCTTAAAGGTCTTAGACCTATCCTGCCGTTGAGGTGACAAGGATACGTTTCTTCATAGTCTAATCTTTTTATTGGATCGGTCGTGCTTCCGTTGTCCGAAGTCTCTACTTCGTAACGCTGAGTCAGGCGTTTGTAACGCCTGTTTTCCCTCAAATGGTCAACCCTCCGCCCTCTCCTTCAGCGCCATATTCATTTTGACAAAGTTCTCCCGGGTTTGTTCCCCTATCTTTTTCAGAATCATACCACTCAGAATTCCGGAGAAATTTTCCCCATGATTCAATTTGACCTGGTTTGGATTGATTTCTTCGATTTCAAAATAATGATGACCGTCAAACAGACCCTTAACCCATAATTTCCCTAACCAATCAAAATACCGGTAGTTTTCAACTTTTAGTACAGTAGGCTTGAAGGTCATGTCCTTATCTCCGTTTTTCATGGTATTGGTCAATTGGGTTCCGACAAATGCCTGCCCTTGGCTTTGGATGATAAATGGATTCCAACTGCTGTAATTTCCAAAATCAGTCAGGATATCCCATACTTTTTCTTTGGATGCATTGATGATAATTTCAGTTCTGATTTTCATGTAAGTATCGTTTGATGTTCATGGCAAAAGTAGGTATTCGACACCCTTAGGTTCATTATCTTTTGTTAAGAAGTCAGGTTTGTATGGAAAATAATTTTGGAAATTTCCTCTATATTTCTGCATGAACCCAAGCATCCTAAATGCCATCGTCGACAAAGCTGCCAAAAACAAACTAATCCATGGAGCAGTTTTTCATGTCTCAAATATGGATGGTCAAGAAATTGCCGTAAGCGCCACAGGAAATTTCAAGCTTGATTCAAGATTCTATATTGCAAGTATCAATAAGATGATAAGTGCTGCAATCACCCTGCGGTTGGTCAAAGACAAGCGGTTGAATTTCTCAGACAAAATTTCAGAATTACTCCCTGAAGCATACTGGAAAGGAATTCTTAAGATCAATGGAAAGGACTTTTCCGGAGAAATTACCTTACAACAATTGCTGTCCCATACGTCCGGACTTCCTTGTTACCTTATCGATAAAAGGGCAGATGGAATTAAAAACATGGACTTGATACTCAAAGAAGAGGATCAGTCTTGGCCATTGGAAGAAGTGGTGAGTGAAGTCAAAAAAATGAAACCGAAATTTATCCCCGGTACTAAAAACAAAGCTAGCTATGGAGAAACGAATTTTAGGTTGATCGATGAAATACTCCACCAAAAAAATGGTAAGCAGATAGATCAGTTATACCAAGAGATTTTCAAAGAATTGGGTATGGAACAAACCAAGATGATGCACTTATGCAAACCAGAAGATTTTCAACCCCTGTACAACAAGGATAAAATAATTAGGATTGATGCCTATGCTGAATCTTCCAAACATGATGTTATCAGCACAGCAAATGACCTTGCCATTTTTATCCAAGCTTATTATAAGGGCATGTTTTATCCAAAAGAAAAATTACCTGAACTGGAAAGTTGGAACAACATTTTTTTCCCTTTCAAATATGGCATAGGAATCCAGCAATTCTATATTCCTAGGATTCTTTCACCATTCAAAGCCATCCCAAAAATGGTGGGGCACTGTGGTTCTTCAGGGGCAGTGGCTTTTTACATTCCCGAAAAATCAGTCACTATCACCGGAACCGTCAATCAAACTGCCAAACCAAGTCTTGTTTTCCAAACCTTGATCAAAATTGTAAACAAATTATAAATTACCCTTCCCCATCAGACTCCTAGGCCAATGTGAGTGTCTCACATCCCTGAGGTTCAAACTTCACATTAAGCTTGATGAAATACCAAAGTCTAGTTTTTTTATCTTGTCCCAACATCGGTCATCGGTCCATCGGTCAATTTCCACTTCCATCTTCCGTCTTTTTCCTTTATCCTTCATCTCTTATCCCTCATCCTTTCCCCATCAATCTCTTCCTGATCCTGCTTAAACTCACAGGAGTGATTCCTAAAAAGGAAGCAATATAATGCTGGGGAACCCGTTGAATCAGGTCTCTGTGCTCCTCCTCAAACTTCCGATACCTTTCTTCGGGGCTGTCCAATATAAAAGAAGACAAAATCCTCTGTGCATTGATAAAGCGTTGTTCTGCAATTTTACGGGTGATGGTATTCAGTATGGGTAATTTTATGTATAAGTCATCAATCTGTTCCTTGGTGATGACGAGCAGTTCACAGTCTTCTAATGCCTCTAGCGATTGAATGCTTGGGCTTTGTCGGAGAAAGGAATCATAAGCACCTCCAAACAGCCCCTCCTGAAAAATAAAAGCCGTAATCTCCTCGCCCTCTTTGGTATAAAACAACCTTAACAATCCTTTATTGACAAAATAAAATTCCTTGGCCACTTTCCCTTCTTCAATCAACCTGAACTTTTTCGGCACCTGTCTAAAAGTAAACGCCTCCTCAAAAATCCTTTTCTCCCTGGGGCTAAGGCTAGCAACCTGGCTGACTGTCTGATGGATCACTTGGTACATAAATAGTTTTTTGACTTTGTAAAATCAAAAATAAAATATTTTGCTAAAACTGTTTTTCAAAAAGAGTTGATTCAATTCATTCACAAATTATTTAATTAATAATCAATGCTTTATAATTGATTAATAAAAATTTTTCAAAAATAAAGATGTCATTTTGGCTATATCTTCCTTTACAAAATATAGTAATAAGCCTCAAATGAATAATGTTGAATTCCTATTGACCAACCCTGAATTTGTACGTTGGGTCAGAAATCCTGACAAGGATTTGGATACCTATTGGAAAAACTGGATGGAAGCCAATTCTGAAAGGACTGAAGACCTCAAATCGGCAAGAGAGTTTGTCGAAGGAATTCAATTTGAAGAAGTTCTTCCTCGTGATGAAATCAAAGATGATTTATTGGCAAAAATATTAAAGGAAGGTAGTGTATCTGAGAAAGAGATTATTTATGATTCTAATAAGAATAAATCTTTAACCGATTGGATTAGCCAAATCGGTCAGATTTATAAAGTTGCTGCCATTCTGATTTTTGCCTTAGCAATGTATCTGCCGAATTTTCTCCATAAAAACGAGGCTTCTGTAGGTTTGGAATCAGTTCAGGTCCCATGGGTTGAAAAATCGACCGCAAAGGGTGAGAAATTAAGTATCACACTTCCTGATGGATCCAGGGTTTGGTTGAATTCAGGAAGCAAGTTAGAATTCCCGGAAAAATTCAGTGAAACAGAAAGGAATATGTCGATTTCAGGTGAAGCGTATTTTGAAGTAAAAAAAGATTCTCTCAGGCCCTTTAGGGTTGAGTCAGATGGAATTGTGACCACGGCTTTGGGTACATCCTTCAATATCAATACGAAGAACAGATCATTGGTAAGAATATCTTTAGTGAGTGGAAAAGTAAGTGTTGATAAGGACATCGCACAGGAGGAGATCATATTGATTCCAGGTCAGGAATTCCAATTTGACAAAAAGGGGAATGATCAATGGGTGAAAAATTTCAATCCGGAAAAAGTGGTGGCATGGAAAGAGGGAAAGTTAATCTTTGAAAATGCCAGCCTATCAGAAGTGGTGCAGACATTGGAAGATTGGTACGGAGTGAAATTCAACCTGGTCAATGCAGAAAAAGTAAAATGGAATTTTTCGGGAGAATATCAAAATCAGATTCTTGATAACCTCCTGAACAGTATTGCTTATGCAGAAAATTTTGAATATGAAATCAATGGTAAAAATGTAAAACTTAAATTTTAATGGTATGACCTATCAAAACACATCTTAATGAAAGCCGACAGATTAGAGAATCCGTCGGCTTAGCCCGGTCAGAAGATGGTCAACATTGGGGAATGGAAGACATCTAAAGACCGCATTTAATGAATAGTTCAATTCAATAAACCTTCAAAAATATGAAAAATAAACTACTTAGTGTAATCTATATGTTATCCAGGTATTTCCTATATGGATTTTTGATCCAACTGATGGTATTTAACCTTGTAATTGCTACTGAAGTCAATGGTCAGTACAAAAGCATAGATGAAGTGAGTATCAGTTTTCAGAAAGAAAACTACAGTCTTGGCCAGTTTTTCAGCCAGGTAGAAAAGCAAACCCCTTTCAGGTTTTCGTTTGACAGAAAGGACATAGAAACTTCCAAGTCCATTGCATTTTCGCAAACCTCAGGAACTGTAGAGGAGTTTTTGCAGGATGTGGCGCGGCAAACCTTTTTGAGTTTCCGTCAGATCAATAACAACATAGATGTTAAAAAACAAAGAGATGCAGAAACAGCCTCTGTAATCGTCCAGGAACTGGTCACTGTAACAGGAACGGTACTGGACCACACTGGGGAACCCTTGCCGGGAGTAACCATCATTATAGATGGAACCAATACAGGTACCGTAACCAATATTGATGGTCAATATTCCATTGAGGTCAATGAAGGTGATGTATTGGTTTTCTCATTTGTTGGCTTTGAAAGGGTCAGAAGGATAGTAGGCAGTTCCAATGTCATTGATGTAACAATGGTCGAGGACATGAGTACTTTGGGTGAAGTGGTCGTGATCGGGTACGGTACCCAAAGAGAACAGGATAGGATTTCGGCAATTTCCAGAGTCAACGCCGAAGACATTGTCAAAACTCCTGCCACCAACGCCATGCAATCCCTACAGGGTAGAGTAGCAGGTGTACAGATAGTCAGCAGTGGTGCCCCTGGCGCATCTCCAACAGTTCGGGTAAGGGGTGTAGGATCATTTGAAGGAGGTGCTGCCCCGCTGTATGTTGTTGACGGAATGTTCTTCGACAATATTGATTTTTTGAATCCAAATGACATAGAAACAATGTCCATTCTAAAAGATGCCTCTGCAGCCGCAATTTATGGGGTAAGGGCTTCCAATGGTGTTATTCTGATTGAGACAAAATCAGGAAGCTATAACCAAAAGGCAGAAATAATATATGATGGTTATGTGGGTGTACAGAATCCACAAAATGTGCTAAAAATGGCCAATACCCAGCAATTTGCGCAATATGTGAACGAAACCGAAAGCCCTGCCGATATCGCATTTTTGAACAATGCCATCCAGAGATATGGCAGAAGCCGAATAGACCCCAGTTTACCTGATGTGAATACAGACTGGTATTCGGAAATCATGAGTCCCGCTTCCATACAAAATCATTCCCTGACATTTAATGGCGGAGGAGAACAAACCAGATACTCCATTGGTGGTAGCTATTTCGAACAAAACGGTCTGATGAATGAAAGGAGAAATGACTATAAGCGGCTCAACTTTAGAGTAAAATTGGATACTGACCTCAATAGCTGGATGACCGTAGGCGGTAACCTGAATATCAGTACGGCACAGCGGTACAATGCAGACGATGGTGCATGGTTCAGGGCTTACAATACAGTCCCCATCATACCAAAATATGACCCGCTTAATACCAATGCCACAGGTTCGGAACCCCCCTTGTCCAATGCGCAACAGATAGGCTATAGGGGAAACCAAAACCCTTTTTATAGCATTCTCTTTTCGGACAACAGGAATAATATTGCCAAGATCATGGGTAACTTATACGCTGATATGGAATTGCTTCCAAACAAAATTTCGTTCAGAACAGCCTATAATTATAATATAGACCAGATAAATACCAGGAATGTTAGTTTTGCTTATAGTGATGGGGTTACACAAAGACAATCTTCCCTTAACAGGAGTAATTTTACAAGGTATAATCAAATTTGGGATAATTTCCTCACATATACTGACAATTTTGGCTCGCATAATATTACTGCGGTATTGGGTCAGTCCTTCAGAAGTGAAACCTTTGAAAATTTATCTGCAAGAGGAGAAGGTCTTAACCCTGAACCGGAATTTGGTCAGGAACAGTTCTGGTACTTATCCAATGCAACCAATTATGACCTTAATGCTATTAGGGACGGTGGCGAAAGGCTGTTCTTCCAGTCATATTTCGCCAGGGTGGCCTACAATTATGACGATAGATTCCTGCTGTATGGTACCATCAGGAGGGATGGAAATAATAAGTTCCAACAAAAGTGGGGTAATTTTGCCACCATAGGGGCCGGTTGGGTGATTTCATCCGAGGATTTCTTCAATGTACCGGCAATCAGTTTCCTAAAAATCAGAGGCTCTTGGGGCCAGTTGGGTAATGATGGTATCAACCCCTCTGTAGGTGTTCCCACCTTGCAGGAAAATAATTTGGCCATCAATGATGTACTCATTATAGGTAGAAGGTTGAATCCGACTTTTGACCTGATCGACAGATGGGAAACAACCGTAGAAAGGAACTTTGGCCTGAATGCCACTATGTTCAGAGAGCGTCTTACCATTGAAGCAGATTATTTTATCAGAGATACGAGAAATCTTGCTGTAAGCATAATCCCTCCCGTTTTCAGGGCTACCGAAAGACGGAGTGTCGGAAGAATCCGGAATCAAGGCCTGGAACTTACTGTAAATTGGGATGAGCGGATCAATGACAATTTCTCTTATTACATAGGTGGAAATGTCACCACTTTGAAAAATACGGTTTTGGGTCTTGGTGGACCTAACCATTTGGATGCAGGCCAGGCTGAATTCCGTCAACGTTCTATTATAGGGCAGCCTTTTATGGCATTTTTTGGATATGAGGTTGATGGCGTGTTCCAAAATCAAGGTCAAATTGACAACAGTGGATACACCCAGGAATTTATCAATGACAACAGTCTTGTGCCCGGTGACTTCATATTCAGAGATCAAAATGGAGACGGAATCATAAATGATGAAGACCGTGTAGTTTTGGGTTCTTTCTTACCAACTTTGACTTATGGGGTGAATGGAGGTTTTAGGTACAAGAATTTTGATTTTTCAGCTTTATTTCAAAGTCAAAGAGGCCATAGCATCCTCAACAGAAAAAGAGGGGAGCTGATTTTCACTAATGATACCAACCTAGATGCGGAGCTGATCGACAATCTATGGCGGGGAGAGGGCACATCCAATGTTTATCCCTCAGCTTCCGGTCTCCGAAGGGGATGGAACCAGAACATGAGCAATTATTTTGTTGAAGATGGATCTTTCTTCAGGATACAAAATGTGCAGATGACCTATTCATTGATCAACCGGGAGGTATTTGGCATCTTAATGCCTTCTACCAGAATTACATTGACCGCTGAACGTCCGCTGACCCTGTTTAATTATAATGGGTTCAATCCGGAAGTTCCCAATGGGATTGACAGACAGGTATATCCAATACCGGCCATTTATACCGTTGGATTAAATGTAAAATTCTAACCTAATCGAAAAAAAATCATGAAATATATAAGATTTATAAAAAATACGATGGCCTTGATGATGGCCTTTCTGGTGACCACATCCTGTATGGATTTATTGGATGAGCCTCTCGAAAATCAGATTATTGCCGGTGATACAGATTACACGCAATCGGCCAATATGATCTTGATGCTTTATGGTGCTTATGGTGAGCTTTACCGTTCCCAATGGGAAACTTATACCCTACTTTCGGTCAGAGGTGATGATGTGACTGCTGCCGGGGATCAGTTCCCTTTGATTGAAACCGATGAATTCAGGTATGATAGGAATTTCTGGATGTACAATTCCGTATGGCTTAACCTTTATACTGATTTGATATACTGGCATGGAGCAATTGAGGAAATCAGAAAATATCAGGAAGCAGGAGCCAATCAATCCAATGCGGAACAGTATGTAGCTGAAATCAAGGTCATGCAAGGTTTTGAGCTTTTACAATTGGCTCGCACATGGGGAGCCATACTGATCCCGAACAGTTCCCAACCCGGTAAGCTGTTCGATATAGAAGTTTCATCCTTTGAAGCAGTCATGCAGCATATATCTGCACTGATGGATGAAGCTATCCCGTTGTTGCCATCTGTGCATCCCAAAGACCGCTCCGATGTGAGAGGCGGTGTTACTAGGGGTGCTGCTTTGGCAGTAAAAGCGATGGCAAATCTTGAACTCAAAAACTATCCTGCAGTGGCCGAAGCTACAGGTCAGATCATCAGCAGTAACCAATATCAATTGGAACCCGATTATTATCAGTTGTTCAAAATTCCCGGAAAATTAAACGCTGAAAATATCCTTGAATTTCAATATTCGGATTTTGGAACCGCTACGGGTACAAGGACTGCCTATCCATTTGTGACTTACGGACCGGCATCATGGACTCCTGCTGTTCCGGGTGCCTCTACTGGCTGGGGCTTTTTCGCTCCCACTCCCAAATACATCAAATTTATGCTTGACCGAGGAGAGCAGGAGCGACTTCAGACCACCGTTTTGTTCACCCCTGACGGTATGGAGGAAATCATGTCAGATCCCCAATATGCCACCTTGCCTGCTTGGGTTTCAAATGTGACGCCTGATGGAGACAGGTTCAACAATCATCCAAGATATAATTTCCTCAGTGGCAAGCATTACCTCCCTTCAACTCAGCTGATCCCTGGACGGTTTGGATATGGATCGAATAAAAACTTCACAGCCATACGATATTCTGAGGTATTGCTAATGCATGCTGAGGCATTGGTAAATGGGGCAAGCAGTTCGGTGCTATCTGCTGATCAAGCTGTAAACTTGGTAAGGGCAAGGGTTGGCTTGGGTCCACTTAACGGTGTCACGCTTGATGAAGTCTTGGATGAAAAGTTTGCGGAATTCGGTATGGAAAGCGGGATTCGGTTTTATGATTTAATGAGATATAACAGGGCTGCTGAACTAAACCATGGAGGCAGAAATTTCAACTTGGAAACTGATAGATATCTTCCTTATCCACTGGAACAGGAGAATATCCTTCCCAAGTTGAAAACAGGAGAGTAATAAAAATGAACAATAAAATGCAAGATTATGAAAAGATATAATTCGATAATAATAGTATTGGTGTTTTTTATCTTTAGCTGTAATGTCAGCTATATTGATGAAATTATAGCCGTAGATCCGGGACCGGATATGGAAGCTCCTGAGGTTACCATAATCTTCCCATTGGAAGGTACCCTGATAAGAGTGCCTGAAGAAGTCACCCCGATCAATATTAATTTTGAGGTGACGGATGATATTGAAATAGAATCGATAAGAATCCTCTTGAATGGAAATGAAATAGAAAGCTATAATGAGTTCCTGGATTTCAGAAGGGTTGCTAAGGTTTATAGGTATGAAACCCTTGGGAATGGAGAACATACCCTTACCATAGAGGCCAAGGATTTATCGGGAAAAACCACCACAAAGTCGGTGACATTTGAAAAAGTGGAGCCCTACACGCCCGTTTACGATGATGAGATTTTTTACCTGCCTTTTGATGGTGACTACATGGAACTGGTTTCCACCAAAAATGCAACTGTTCAGGGAAGTCCTGGATTTGCGACAGGTGTAATTGGTACGGCCTATGATGGCGCAAACAATGCTTACCTGACTTTCCCAACTACGGGTCTTCTGCATGATGAATTCAGTGCGGTTTTCTGGTACAATGTCAATGGTGACCCTAACAGGGCGGGAATTTTGGTAATAGGTCCCCCTGACACCAATAATCCCAACAATATGAACAACCGAAGAAATGGATTCAGATTGTTTAGGGAAGCAGCGGGGTCCATGCAACGGTTAAAACTCAATATCGGAAATGGAAATGGAGACAATTGGTTTGACGGAGGTGCTGCAGCAGATATAGATCCCGCTTCCGGAGAATGGGTACACATTGCATTCACGATTTCGCAGAGTAACGCCGCAGTTTACATCAATGGAAATGTTGTCAGTCAGGGAGGTTTTCCAGGGGTAGATTGGACAGGAACTGATATACTTTCCATAGGGTCCGGAGCTCCCAGGTTTACAGAATGGGGACATTTGTCTGATGGCAGTCTTATAGACGAATTGCGGATTTTCAGCAAAGCTTTGAGTCAGACAGAAATACAGGCAATCATCGATGCTGAAAGACCATAAACATTGACCATCCAAACCCAAAAGGGAATTCAGATAGGTATCTGAATTCCCTTTTATTTCCCAAAATCCCAGCTATGAGGAAATTGCTATTATTGTTGCCGGTTTTGTTTGTTTTAATCGGCTGTGAGAAACCGGAATCTGAAATCTCCCAGCTTACCTTGATTCAAGCAGATATTGGAGGCCAGGAAATCAGCCTATCAGAGCCCTACACACAAGACCTGCCCATTGACCGACCCATCACCTTACATTTTTCAGGTTCCATAGATCCTGCCTCGGTTGCAAACAACATTACACTTTTTGAAGGAAACCAAACTGTCAATATTTCAACAAGCCTTATTGCTGACAATAAAACCATCATTGTTTACCCTTCAGGAGTTCTAAAAACCAATACATGGTATAAACTTGTGATTTCTGAGACTCTATCAGGTATGAACCGTGGTGTTTTTGCCGGTAAAGATTTCAGTTTTAGGACAATTTTGGGAGCGCTTCAAGGCACTTTGGAGATAGCGGACGCACAGTTAACCAAAACGGGGCGGATAGTCGAGGTACCGTTAAGTTTCAAAGCCACACTCCAATTTTCAAATCCAGTAAACAGAAATACACTTCCAGCTGCTATTAGGCTGACTGGGACAAACAGTCCGGGATTGCAGTTTTCTTATTCAGAGGAGGACAGTAAAGTAGAGATAACCACTTCGGCCCCTTTGCAATACCTGACCAAATACAACCTCAATATTGCCAATTCCCTTAAAGGCGCGGAAGGAGAAGATTTTGCAGGATTGAACAGGACTTTTTTTACGGAAATTGACCCGGATCCAAAATTTCCAAAAATTTCTGAAGAGGCTTTGATGAATCTTGTTCAGGAACAGACTTTTAAATATTTCTGGGATTTCGCCCATCCAAATTCCGGTTTGGCCAGGGAAAGAAACACTTCGGGAAATCTGGTCACTATCGGAGGCTCAGGATTTGGTGTCATGACCATCTTGGTTGGAATAGAGAGAGGTTTTATAAGTCGGCAGGATGGGGTGGAAAGACTGGAAAAGATAGTGAACTTTTTAGGTTCTGCAGACAGGTTTCATGGAGTGTGGCCTCATTGGCTCAATGGCAACACGGGACTGGTAATCCCCTTCAGCCAAAGAGACAACGGAGGTGACCTGGTGGAAACGGCATTTATGATTCAAGGTCTCCTGACAGCAAAGGTTTACTTAAATGAATCTAACCCTCAGGAAAAATCCATTCAGGAAAAGATCACCCAAATTTGGCATGAAGTGGAATGGAACTGGTTTACCCGAGGTGGCCAAAATGTACTTTATTGGCATTGGTCTCCTGAATACAATTGGGAGATGAATCTCCGCATACTCGGTTGGAATGAATCCCTGATCATATATGTATTGGCCGCAAGTTCTCCGACCCACGCCGTTGAGAAACCGGTTTATGACAATGGCTGGGCCCGAAACGGGGCAATGCGTAATGGCAATACATATTATGGCATTTACCTTCCTTTAGGTTATGAATTTGGAGGTCCATTATTCTTTGCCCATTATTCTTTTCTGGGACTCGATCCCCGTAACCTTATCGATCAATATGCCAATTATTGGGAACAAAACAGAAATCATACACTGATTAATCAAGCGCATGCTGTACAGAATCCCTTGGGATTTGTTGGTTACTCTGAAGATTCCTGGGGTTTTACTGCAAGTGATAACCATTTAGGATACAATGCCCATTCTCCCACAAATGATATGGGAGTCATCACTCCGACCGCAGCCCTTTCATCCTTTCCTTATACTCCTGAGGCTTCGATGAAGGCATTGGAATTCTTCTATTATCAAATGGGTGACAGGCTTTGGGGTGAATATGGGTTTTATGATGCATTCAATGTTACTGAGGAATGGTATGCCAGTTCTTATTTGGCCATTGATCAGGGGCCGATCATACTGATGATCGAAAATCACAGGTCTGCATTACTATGGGATCTGTTTATGCAGGATCCGGATGTTAAAGCCGGATTGGAAAAGTTAAACTTTAATTATTAATCCAACTGATGATGAAAAGAAATTTGTTGTACCTATTGCTGATTCTGCTGACCACTGCTTCCTGCGCTGTAAAAAAATCAGGTACAGGAACACAGGAATTGGTAAGAATTTCGGACGATTCTCTGATGAACCTTGTACAGTACAGGACTTTCCAATATTTCTGGGATGGAGCCGAACCCACTTCAGGCTTGGCACGGGAACGTTACCATGTAGATGGAGAATATCCCCAAAATGACAAGCATGTGGTGACTTCCGGAGGGGGCGGCTTTGGGGTAATGGCTATTTTGGTTGGAATCGAGAGAGGCTTTATTTCCCGTGAACAGGGACGGGAGAGGTTGGAGAGAATTGTGACTTTTCTGGAGAATTCCGACAGCTTTCATGGTGTTTGGCCGCATTGGTGGAATGGGGATACGGGCAAGGTGAAGCCTTTCAGTCAAAAAGATGACGGGGGAGATCTTGTTGAGACCTCATTTATGGTGACCGGATTATTGACCGTGCGACAATACTTCAAAGACGGCAACGAAAATGAACAGGCCTTGGCAGAAAGGATAGACAAGCTTTGGAGAGCGGTCGAATTTGACTGGCATACCAAAGGGGGCGAGGATATACTTTATTGGCATTGG
>NZ_JBGTCA010000016.1:0-15380 GCF_041749095.1 Aquiflexum sp.
AAAATGCTTCCCGGATATTTCCGCCCGGCACACCCGGCACGGCCTGGAAAGATTCATGAAAATAACTGAAATCAGGCAGCGGGGGAAAATCCTTGATCAATGATTGGATTTTATTTTGACGGATCGTTGTCTCCTCTTCGTTCAGGCTTTTGAATTCCTGATCCAGTTCATCGGCTATTTTCAGCAGTGCATTGGTTAGGTAAGCCACACTACCTCTTGTTGTACCAATATTGGTCATGAATAAGACCGTGTTTCTGGACGTTTTGTTGATCTGGATATTGAATTTATCCATTAGGTATTTGTTCTTGAAAGTATCGCCATCCACTCCCGTGCGGCCGATATGGAGGGTTATTTTTGTAGGATCCAGAACAAATTCATCTTTTTCCCACGCATTTTCCATTCTGTTCCATCCTTCTTTTTTGTTGTAATATTCCGACAGGCCGGATTCCCTGTATTCCTGGGGAATAAAATCACTTACCGTCAGTACATCAAAATATTTGCTCAAACGTGGATGGTCATTTATTTTGGCGCGCAGGCCCATTGCCATCTCAATGCTTTTCTCCACGAGCTCATAACCTTCAAACTGTACCTGTCTTCTACCTGCATCGAGGGAAGCCAACATCTGATAGTTGGGAGAGGTGGAGGTGTGGGTCATATAGGCTTCCATGAAGGTAGTTTCACTTTTTCTGCGAAAATCTTCATCCCAAATGTGAATCATGGAACCCTGACGGAAGCTGCTCAGTGTTTTATGAGTACTCTGTGTGGAATATACCCTTATCCGAACCTTATCGGGATCAGGTAATTTGGGCAGTTCATCTTCTTTCAGGTTGTCGATATGAGCTGTATATTCTTCCCTGTAGCTTGCTGTTTTATATTTCTCATACAGCTTTTTGGCCACAAACATCCCTGTACGCTGCTTATAATTGTAGGTAAATCCGGCAAAAGCAAACCATGCTTCATCCCACAGAAATATCATATCCGGTTTTATCGCCAGGATTTCCTGCATTACTTTTTCGACATTATACACTAGTCCGTCAAAAGTGCAATTGGTCAGCAGGAGCATTTTCACCAAGTTCAGTCTCCCGGCTTTTTTGAGCCGAAGCAGTTTCTCTTTAATCTGTACGAGCGGAACTGCGCCATACATAGAATATTCTTCTATTGGATAAGAATCCAGGTAAACAGGATAAGCACCTGCAAGCACTAACCCATAGTGATGTGATTTATGACAGTCACGGTCTATCATGACGACCTCACCGGGCTTAACGAGCGCCTGAACGACAATTTTATTAGCTGTTGATGTTCCGTTGGTGACAAAAAAGGTCTGTTGGGAACCGTAAGCATTGCTGGCCATTATTTGCGCCTTTTTTAAGGAGCCTGTAGGCTGAAGAAGTGAATCCAGCCCTCCCGTAGTAGAAGAGGTTTCGGCCAGAAACATATTTCTTCCGTAAAAATTTCCAAAATCTTTGATCCACCTGGACTTGAAAATAGAGTTACCTCTTGAGATGGGCATGGCATGGAAAACTCCGGTGGGTTTTTTACTGTATTCCATAAGGGCTGAAAAGAAAGGCGTTTCAAACCTTTCGCCAATTCCTCTTAAAATAGTAAGATGGAGTTCCTGGAGATCTTCAACCCGGTAAAATATTCGCCTGAAGCTTTTCAGGGTGCTGTCTTTCAGGTTGCTGAGAGCGGTATCCGTAACATAATAAGTATCGATCTCCGGTCTGAATTTCTTTATAAGCTGACCCAAGATCGGTCCAAGTTCGCTCTGAGGAGTAGAGGCAAGGTCAAGTTTAAGAATATTCTGGATAAATGGCATTATCTGTGGGGTGATCTTCTTGGAATGATAGGGGGGAGCGTACCGAATTACGACAGCTTGGATGTTGTAATTAAAATGCAGGGCTATCATAGCATCTTCAAAAGAACGTTGCACTACTATATTGTAAACAAAGTTTTCGCTGGATGCCTGCAAGTCTTTCAGATCATATCTTAACTTAGCTTCCTCTTGAAGAGAGATATCTTCCACAATCAGCACTTCAAAATGATGCTTATGTTGCCCATCTGAGGATTCCCCATTTCCGGAAAGTTCTACACCTTGTTCGTCATCATCAACATGGTCAGTTTGATTTCTATACCTGTCACTTACCAGTTGCTTTGTGATTTCGGTGATTTTATTGGCTAGCGCTGTATGTTCTTGCCTTTCCAGCATTTCACATAGCATCTTGAGCCTTGAGACACCGGGAAAGGAAAAATACGATTCAATCTGCTCCAACTCGTTTAGCAATTTTTTGACTTCCTGCTTACAATCTTTTTCAGCAACTGATCCTCTGGCTGAATTATCAAGTGAGGAAGATGTGTTTTTTAGCTGATTCCAGGATTCAATCCGAAGTTGAGCAATATTGTAGTGGCGGGTACTTATTGTTTTTTTTTCAGGCATAATTTAGTTTTTTGAATGCAGGGCAAGCTTATTTCCTTCAGTATCGATAAAAATGGCGAAATAGCCATGCTCTTCGTTAATGAGCGTTTTGGGCATTACTATCCTTCCTCCGGCTTCGGCTATTTTTGAAAGAATATTGTTAAGATCTTGGCCGCCATTCAGGTAGATTAAGGCTCCTGTATCACTGGGTGTCGAGCCCGGACCGGCAACAACCGCTCCTCCAATTCCATTTTTTGCAGGGAAGAAAGCCATCGAATGATTACCATTAAAGTTTTCTTCCATTTCAATGCCGTATATATGGTTATAAAAATTAACTGCCTGCTTGAAGTTGACAGCAGGTATTTCAAACCAGCTTACGTAGTTTGTAAACGGTTTCTCTACTTTCTTTTTATTTGACGGTATTACTCCCATAGTTTTATTTGTTTAAAGTTCACCGAATCCCTTATATCCCGTAGGTGTTTCGGGGGGTTCGTATTCATTTTCCTTTCTTTTTAATTTTGCAAGATCATCCAGCCGGGTGGGTTTGATCAGAGGTCCTAGAGATTTTAGGTAAGGTAACTGAGTTCCCGGCTGATAGATGCTAAACTGCCCGATATGATCGCGCAGACTTTTCAAGGGTTGCCCCAGTCGTAATATACCAAGCTCTCTGCTCCGCTTTACCCGATCAATGTTCAGCTCAAGAGGAATTATCTCTTCATTTCCTTCTGCTTGATAGATTATCCTGCCATCCGGTCCGCAGACCAGGGATTTTCCGTTACCTCCTGATTCCAGACCGTTGATATCAATAAAATAGCATTGATTAATAGCAGCCATTGCCCGTACTATGGAAAGTTCTATATCACGGTCTATTGTACCGGTCATGGTAGGGTGAAGGATTACCTCAGCGCCATGGACGGCCAGCGTGCGGATGGTTTCGGGAAACCACATGTCATAACAGATGGAAACGCCGAATTTGGCCACGCCGGGAACCTCGAATGTACAAAAGTCAGTACCTGGGGTAACGCCCACTTCATATGGGTAAAAGGGAAACATCTTTCTGTACCGGGTGACAATTTCGCCATCAGGATTTATGACAGTAGCGGTGTTATAAATATGGTCTCCGCTTTTTTCAAAAATGGATCCCGGTAACAACCAAATTTTGTGTTTTTTGGCCATGGCCTGCATCTCTTGTTCAAAATTACCAGGTATAATCTGTGCTGTATGTGTGAGTGGGCCAAAAGCACATAGCTCACTGAATACCACCATCTCCACCCAAGGATAAAGGCTCATGGTAATATTTAGCTTCAGCTTCATCATTTCCACGTTGGAAGCCACTGCTGAAACTTTCATTTGTATTCCTGCTATTGCGAATGGAGTCATGTATGTTTTTTAATTTTCTATGGTGAACTATTATTATTGGAGCTACCTATCTAAGCGAATGATAGACGAGATAAAAATCTGAGAATTATTCAACGCTTTATAATTTACGTATTTTTTCTGACATGCTTTTCCAATATGTCCAGTCCTTTGTGTAATTGCTCATCGGTGATTACCAAGGGTGAAAGTATTCTTATTACATTTTTAAAAGTCCCGGCACTTAGCAGGATCAATTTATCTGCCGCACATCCTTTGACGATCTTATCACACAATTCAGTATGGGGTTTTCCCGGGTCATTATCTTCCACCAGTTCCATAGCGATCATTGCGCCTATACCTCTTACATCTCCTATTTCAGGAATTTCTTTCTGCATTTTTTCGAGGCGATCTCTCACGATTTTACCCACATCAATAGCACGTTCATTCAAATTGATATCCTTCATGTATTGAATAGTCGCCAATGCTGCTGCACAACATACCGGGCTTCCGATGTATGTTCCGCCAATAGTACCGGGAGCTGCGGCGTCCATTATTTCAGCCCGGCCAAGAATTGCGGCGATCGGTAATCCGGAGCCCATCGATTTGGCATAGGTACTGATATCGGGCTGTACATTATAATACTGCCAGCTCGCCCAATGTCCCGTACGGCAGAAACCGCTCTGTATTTCATCAATTATCAGCATGATGCCATGCTCATCGCAAAATTCTCGCAGTCCTTCAAGATACTTTTTCGGTACGGGATTGAATCCTCCTTCACCTTGGATAGGCTCAATGATAATAGCCGCAACACTTTTGACATCTACCATACTATAGGCGCTATCCCGAAGTCTATTCAGTTCCGTTTTTACAAAATCGTCCATATCCTGTGTTCCACTGTACTTATAAAAATTAGGGAATGGAATCCTATATACTTCAGGAGAAAATGGACCGCTTCCATACTTATAGCTGATTTTGCTGGTAAGGCTCATTGCCATCATGGTACGGCCATGAAAGGCTTCGGTAAAACAAAGAACTGCAGGTCTTTTAGTGGCCTGCCTGGCTATTTTAATGGCGTTTTCGACGGCCTCTGCTCCTGTACTTACCAGCATGGCTTTCGTTTTCTCACCGTGGGGAAGAATGTCAGCCATGACTTCACAAAGTTCTATATAGGGCTCATAGGTTACCACATTAAAACTGGTGTGCAGGTATTTGCCGGCCTGCTCCCGGATAGCCTCCACCAGAGGCTCAGGACAATGTCCGGCATTTACAACCCCTATACCTCCTGCAAAATCTATGTGCTCTTCGCCATCGACATCGGTAATGATCGCTCCTTTTGCTTTTTTTGCAGTGGCAGTATTGAAAATGCCTACCCCGTTGGCTACAATATTCTTTCTCCTCTCCAGAATTTCCTGAGATTGGGTTTTTTGTGTTATCATATAAATTCAGCTTTTTTTAATTTAAATTCAATAGGGATGCTTTTCGATAAGATATATAATGGTTGAAAGGAATGTTGTAGTCTTACCTAATATTGCTACTTTCTATCAATTGCCCGACCAAACCTTTTCGTCAGAACTACATTTAATTGCTCTCCATTAAATTAAATATCAGATAAGTGACATACCTTTTTTTATGCCATACTCACCTAAAAAGAAGATGATTATTCACATAATTATTCAGGCTTTAAAGGATCATTTTAAGGGTCTCATTCAATATAGGCAAAATATTGGACAATAAAAAGTGGAATTATTTTAACCATTCAAGGTGCTTAACCATATTTTATATTGTTAAATATTGAGTTAACTTAATAAATATCGGGGTGTTTTAGGAGAATAAATACTTTACAAATCAAAAAACATACTGTTCTCGAAAGAAAAACAATCTCTTAAAGCGTCGTGTATCAATAGACTTCAAGGGTGGTTCCAACTTTTTTTAAATTTCTTATGTTTATTCTACTTTTTGCTGCACTATATAAAAAAAATATGGATATTACCTTTAGATCAGCATATTGAATTGATAGTGTTAAATTGCAAACAAAATTAGGTTTTTCAAATGACGATTACCTGACAGCTTGTTGCAAGTTCTAATTACGATAAATGAGGATACTTACCCTTATACTATGCACTGTGGTTTTAATTGCCACAGGACTGCCCTTGATCAATTCCGCGGAGTGGTGGATTAGGATATTTGATTTTCCAAGAATTCAGATTGCTGTTTTAACTTTATTGGCATTGATCCTTGCATATATTTATGTGGATTTCAAATGGGCATACAAATTACCATTGTTGATAGTCCTGGCAGTTTCTCTGGTATATCAAATACAATTTGTGGTGGTATATACGCCCCTTTACAATACTCAGGCAAAGGATAGCAATAAGCAAAGTGAAGAAAACAGCTTAACACTTCTTGTTGCAAATGTTCAAATGGAAAATGAGGATAAAGAGAGATTCCATGCGCTCGTAAAAAAATATAATCCCGATATTCTGCTGATCAATGAACCTGACCAAAAGTGGGCTGCTTCTATTGAAAAGCTTGACGGAGACTATTCTAATTCCATCAAATATCCGCTGGAAAATACCTACGGGATGATGCTACTTTCAAAATTTCCGCTGACTGAAAGTGCAGTAAATTTCTTGGTAAAGGATGATGTACCTTCTATTTTTACCAAGATCACCTTACCATCAGGAAGCGTAATTGATTTTTATGGGGTTCACCCGGAACCTCCAAAGCCGGGTACCGATACCTATGAAAGAGATACAGAATTACTTATAATCGGAAAAAAAATCAGGGAAACCAATAACCCCTCCATAGTAGCCGGCGACCTGAACGATGTTGGCTGGTCGAGTACTTCCAAGCTTTTCAGAAAATATAGCGAACTGGTCGATCCCCGTGAAGGCAGGGGATTATTCAATACCTATAGTGTTTTTGTGCCTTTGCTTAGGTATCCTTTGGATCATATATTCTACTCCAAAGAATTTGGACTATTGACCCTTGAAAAACTTGAAGATATAGGATCGGACCATTATCCAATTTATATAGGTTTAAATTATGAACCTGATGAGGATAATACAGAGGGTTTGGAAAAAACAGATGCCGAAGAGGAAGCGGAAGTTGAAGGAAAAATTGAAGAGGGCAAAAAGGGAGGTGCCAAGAATTAAAATTGAATGCGGAAAGTAATTGACTTTGAATATTTCTAGCCCGAACTAGAAATTCTAATTCTTACTGTTAATTAAACCACCCCTTAACTTTTTCAATCCAATTGGAAGTTGTAGTCTCCTTTTTAACATCACCGGAAATATCGTTGCTGATTAACATGGCAACAGGTCTCAATTGATCAAATTCTTCGCATATCACTTTAAGGATAGCCGCAAATGGAAGAAATAAAATCATACCTGCAACTCCCCATACCGCAGCACCGACCAACAAACTTAAAATTGCTACCAAAGCATTCACATTCAAACTGCTGCCCACAATTTTAGGACTTAAAAAATTACTTTCAACAATTTGAATTACCCAAAACAATAACATGACAGCTATTGGCACCCATAAAGACTCTGAAGACATAAAAGCATAAAGTACGGGAATCGTGGCGCCTATTGTAGTGCCTACAAAAGGCACAATAGATAAAATAGCGGCTAAAAAACCAAAAAGAAAAGGGCTGTCTATTCCAATAATCATCAATCCTATACTGTTGGCAATGCCCAATATAATTATCAATAAGAACATACCTGAAAGGTATTGTTTTCCCACGCTCTGAATTTTTTTCAGCATATTAAATATTCTTCCCCTATTTTCTTCATCACCAAACGCCACAAATGCCTTGGTCAAACCCTCTCTATAAATCAATATCAAGAAAGTAAATATTACTGTGGTTAGAAATCCTGTCAGTACTGATGCTGTACCACTAAATGTATTTTGTATTAATGTTCCAGAGGACTCTTTGAGCCATTCTTTCCCATTTTCTATCAACTCCTCCCTGTTCAAGTCGTCTATAAAATTCACATTGCTATTTATGAATACTACAGCCTCTGACAATGTGTTCATTATTTTCCCTGAAAAATCATTCAAATGATCAGAAAGCCCCATTATTTGAGCAGAAAATAGGGTGATACCTCCTCCTATAATAACAAATAACAACAGTAAAGAAAGAAATGCAGAAAGTAATTTATTGAGGCCCCAAATTTCCAGTTTTTTTACAACGGGGAATAAAATAAATGAAAGTAAAAGCGCCATACTTAGCGGTATAAGTACAGCTTTTGCGAGAACCATTATAGCAAATAGACCAAAAATGAAGGCCATGGTAAAGAATAATTTTTGAAATGATAGTCTCATAATCTTGTCAAAGACATGTCTTTAAATTTAAAATCAACAATTTAAATTTAATTATACTGCATAATTTGAACAACATCATTATAATAAAAATAAAAAGAGACTGATGACAGCTATATGTAATAATTAAGTGAACCTCGATAGAGGTTATTTTTACGATAATCGTTGCAAAATTGAGGATCCTTTCAATAGAAAATGCAATACCTTAAAAAGTATGTGTTACATAATTCGCAGATTACTTTTAAATAGTTATAATCCTTCTTAAAACTAACTAAATGAGCTTATATTTATATTATAAACAATTTTGTACAGAGCGTTTCAAACAGATTTTGATTAGGGGGATGCTATCAAGACAATAATGAAACAAATTGATATGCATGAAAATGAAATATTACTCAATAGCCAAAAGCATAAATAGCCTAAAATGACACTACTTTTCGTCTACTTATTTATAGCGTTGTTTACATCATTTTTGTGTTCAATTATGGAGGCTGTTTTGCTTTCGACTCCCCTATCCTATTTGAAATCAAGACTTGAAAATGGAGATCAAAGTGCGAAGACAATGCTTAAGCATAAGGAAGACATTGACAAACCTCTTTCAGCAATTCTATCCCTGAATACTGTTGCCCATACTGTGGGTGCCGCAGGAGTTGGAGCGCAGGCGACTATTGTTTTTGGAGAAGCCTATTTTGGAATTGTTTCTGCAATTCTCACTATTTTGATTTTAGTCCTTACAGAAATAATCCCAAAAACATTGGGTGCAAATTACAGTAAAGAGCTTGTTGGAATTACAGCTAAAATTATAACAGGTATGATTTTCATAACATATCCACTTGTTTTAGGCTCTTCATATCTTACCCAACTACTGGCAAGGAAAGAATCAGAACTGACCACCAGCAGGGAAGAGGTTTCAGCTTTGGCAAGTATAGGAACTGAAGAGGGCATATTTGCTGAGAAAGAAAACAAAATAATTCAAAACTTGATTAAGTTAAAAAACATAAAGGTTTCTGAAATTATGACACCGAGAGTTGTTGTGGTTACAGCTAATGAAGAAATGACCCTAAAAAAATTCTTGGAAAACAAAGAGTTCCTCCACTTTTCAAGAATTCCGATTTATCAGACAAATAAAGATAGTATAACTGGTTATATATTCAGAGCAATGGTGTTTGAAAAATTGGCAGAGGACCAAATTGACCTTAAGCTAAAAGACATTAAAAGAGAAATTTTAACTTTCCGCAAAAGCACAACTTTATTCAATGCCTGGGACGAAATGTTAACAAAACGGGAACATATCTCACTTATAACTGACGAATACGGAGGGATGGATGGAATTACAACTTTAGAAGACATTATTGAGTCACTGCTTGGCTTTGAAATCATAGACGAGAAAGATAAAATAGACGACATGCAGCAATATGCTTTGGAAAGATGGAAGGAAAAACAGAAAAAATATGACTTACTTAAAAAATGAAGGCTATTTCCATTTATGCTGCCAAGCATCTGAGAAGATATCTTCCGTTATTTTTCGAACATTTGATATAATTTAAAAAGAGATTAGACCATTCGCGCCTCTACTGGTATTTTTGTTCAAAAAAACAGAGTTGGAAAAAGCTGATGTTCAGTGCTTTATATTACTTTTTTTGTATATTAGAAAGAGTTGTCTCAAAATCTCCACTTAAGCCAGGACAAGAGTTAAGGCCAGGTTTAAGAAAAGACAAACCAATCGATGAAAAGTTATCTCATAGGGAAAAACAGTAAGGACTTAAACCCCATCACACATGAAAAAACATAGATTTTATTTCATTCTCAAGCCATTGATAAGCTTGTTGTTATTGCCAATTTTCCTTTCCTGTAAGAAAGATGATCCTACACCCGCGCCCCAGATACCAGTTCTTGCAACATTGGCTGTAGGCAACATTTCAACCAACACCGCTAGTTCCGGTGGCAACATTACTTCGGATGGGGGATCTGCAATTACTGCACGTGGGGTTTGCTGGAGCACAACACAGTCTCCTACCATTGCCGACAACAAAACTGCTGATGGCACAGGCACAGGAAATTTTACCAGTGACATTATAGGTCTTTCATCCGGCACACAGTATTATGTAAGAGCTTATGCCACCAATTCCTTGGGTACAGCTTATGGACAGGACTTAATTTTCACAACAATAAGTTCAACCATGTTAGATGGTTTGCTTTCATATTGGAAACTTGATGAGACTACAGGAACTATTGCCGATGATGCAGCGGGTACCTGGGATCTGTCATTCCAAGCAAACCCGGTTTGGACAACTTCGGGTAAAATAAAAAACGCAATAGATTTTGGAAACACCTCCATAAAATATCTCGAAAAGTCCGGCATCAGAAGTGGTAACAAGAATACCTATTCTCTTTCAGCATGGATTTACCTTCAAAATGATCTTCCAAGCCCAAAATATATCATGGGGATTAACAGTGGAGTCTATGCTTCTTCTGCAGGAGCCTCTGAAGTCAAATTAATGATCACACCTGATAATAAGTTTGAGGCAATGTATTACACAGTCGATGGCGCGACATCAGTCATGAACAGGGTTAGCGGAACTGTCATTGCATTGAATACATGGTATCATGTTGTTGGAGTTATCAACAACGGAAATATTGAACTTTATATCAATGGGGTAGCAGACAACACAAATACAGTTTCTAACCCTGTCAATTCAATATTGTCCTTTACAGATGGCAGAGCTACAGTTGGGCATGCAAGGTTTTGGGAAGGCGCTTATAACTCCGGCCGCTGGTTCAGGGGAAAAATAGACGAGGCAGCAATCTGGGACCGTGCATTAACTTCTGATGAAATAAGTGCGTTGTACAACAATGGCAACGGACTGCAGCATCCGTTTTAAACATAAAACCCCAAAATTGGTGGTTGTGGATACGCAAAAAACAGGTGGACTATTTGGGATTGGAATTTGTAAAGTTAGTGTTTTGGCAGTACGTGAATGTAGAAACTGTGTAGGTCAGATGGTATTCTGGAGATTGGTTTTTAGCTGAAATTGGATTGGATTACCTGTGTAAAAAATCCACAGTTCGCTCTTTATTGTGTAATATTTTTCCATATTTAACCCCTTATTTTATCTACCATAATTTTTTATTAGGACACGTATAATTATGACTTATAGGTTTTTTGGAGTGCTTGACTTGTAAAATCTCACCTAATACTTACATTATTTCTTGGTTTAAGTGATATATTCAGGGATGGCAGATTATTGACACAAATAATTATATATATTGTTTATTCCAAGACCCAAATAGCCATGACACATGTAGAAGAATTGATCAGTGCCCTTAATGACTTGGTGTTGATCCACAATGACAGGATTGAGGGGTATCATCAGGCTGTAGAATCAATAGATCAAAAAGACTATGATCTGAAAATGATTTTTGCCAAAATGATATCCAACAGCTTAGATCATAATAGTGTGCTTGAGAATCTGATCCATGATGCGGGCGGAGAAATTGAACGGGGTACCACTACCACCGGGAAAATCTTCCGCTCTTGGATTAGTATCAAATCTACATTTTCTACCAAGGATAGGATAAGCGTATTGGAATCCTGCGAAGCTGGAGAGGATTCGGCAATGAATGCATACGATATGGCCCTTGCTTCTGATGATGAAATGAGCACAGATGTCAGACAGATACTTTTGGAGCAAAAAGCTTCTCTAAAAGCAGATCATGATCAGATTAAAAGGCTAAGAGATTTGCACAGAAAATTCGCCTAAACAACGGTCTTACAAATAAAAAAACCATTCCTGATTCAGGAATGGTTTTATGAAATTTTGCTTAAAAATTACTTTCAAGGAAAAAATTTCAATTTTTTTTTCAGGAACTAAAGCCATTAAAAAAGAACAAATATCTGATTTACAGGCTTATGGTGGAAATTTCTCAAATAGTGCCTCATATGCATATATATATATAAAAATGTTTCCTGTTAATAGCTTTCAGCTGGTGTTTGATAAATGTTAAGAATGGTGTTATTTTAAAAAGAATCCCGGAATCATTTTTTCGGGAAATTTGTGGTTGAAAGGTTTGGTTTTTTGAAAAGGACTACGATTATCAGCAATAGGTTGTAAAAATTCTTTTTTATACCTTGGTAGTAACAACGAGGTAACTTTACGGAAATATCACCCATGATATCTGAAAGTAAACCTCAGTGTGTCACCCAAATCACCCAAATGAAAATGGAAGTTTTCAACAAAAATCTTTGCCTGCTCAGGGCCAATGGATTGGCTTTGTTCCCAGGGCTGTGGATTTTCATGTTTTTAATGACAGGTCCAATGGCGCATGGTCAAACGACCGGACCAAAACCCGACCTGAAATTTCAAAGGATTTATGAAGGTCTGATCAACAACCGTATCTCAGCGATCTATGAGGATACCCGTGGATATATTTGGGTAGGCACTTACAGTGGTCTTCATAGATACGATGGATTGGCCTTTCAGATATATACATCAAGCAGTGACTCAAGTAGTCTAAATGACAATTACATTGGTTCCATTTTCGAGGATAGCCAAAAACTATTATGGATTGGAACCGGTAATGGAGTCGCCAGATATAGTCGGGATTCGGATGATTTCCGCAGGTTTAATCTTCCCGCTGATACAGCAACCCAAAGTGGGGAAAGCAACTTGATCAATACCATTCTTGAAGATGCTAATGGAACACTTTGGTTATCGGGGATAGCTTCTGGATTATTCTATTTTGACAAGGAAAAACAAGAATTCCAACGGTACATAGCTAATGAAATCACCTCCATCAATGCCATGACTTGCGGGGAAAAAAACATTCTATGGATTGCTACATTGGATATGGGTTTGGTCAAGCTGAACACTCTAAATGGAAAAACCGAATATTTTCAGCACAACCCAGTTGATCCACTATCCATCAGCTCAAACAATATCAAAACTGTCACAATAGACGTTGAGGGTAATCTCTGGGCCGCAGGTAGAGGCACTGGTCTCAACAGGATGGTGGAGGATAAGGGCAAGATCAGTTTCGTCCGATACCTGAATGAACCTGAGAACGAGCACAGCCTTTACAACAATAATATTTATAAGCTGTATGTTGATCCACAAGGCAATCTGTGGTCATGCAATGAAAACGGTGGGCTTCATTTGTACAACAAAGGAAGTGATTCGTTTTACAGGTACCTGTATGATGAGAAAAACCCAAATAGCCTATCCCATAATTCTATCTGGAATGTTTTTCAGGACAGTCAGTACCGGTATTGGGTAGGAACGGCCCAGTCGGGCATCAACTTGGCTGACCCCTATGCCTCAAAATTTGTCCATCATTTTAAAAATCCACTGAATCCAAAAGGACTGAATAATGACATCATAAGAGACTTTTTGGAATCTGAAAACGGGAATATCTGGGTAGCGACTGATGGAGGCGGGTTGAATTATTACGATAGGTCAAATGATACTTTTAAAATTTTTAAAAAAGATCCCAAAAATGAAAATTCACTGCGGTCTGATGCCATTATCAGTTTGAACGAAGATGAAGAAGGAAAACTTTGGGTTGGCACATGGGGCGGTGGGCTGAGCATTTTGCAGGATCAAGAAAAAGGTATATTCACCAGCTTTAATGATTTGATAAAAAACGATAAATATCCTGTTAGAAATGTTTTTGATGTTCATTTTGACAAGAACTATATCTGGGTGGCGGCACTGGAAGAGGGCTTGTACCGTTATGATAAAATCACGGGTGAATTAAAGCTTTTTAAAAGCAATGAAGATGAGACCGATTGTATTTCGTCTAATCTACCTTTACGTATTTTTGAAGATAGCCATGACAACCTATGGATAGGAACCTACTCCGGATTGAATGTTCTAAAATCAAAAGATAAAATAATTGGAAAATTTAAGGTTTATCACCCAGACCCTATGGATCCACGAAGTCTTCCAAGCAATTCCATCCGGCAGATAATTGAAGACCGTAATCATCAAATTTGGATAGCTACCGACAAAGGCCTTTCCAGATATAATCCTGAAGGGGATAATTTTATTACCTATAGTCAAGCAGATGGCTTGCCCGTAAATGAAATCAACTCCATTGTGGAAGATGATATGGGGTTTTTGTGGATAGGTACTATAAAAGGAATCTCAAAATTTGATCCGGCCAATAAAGTCTTTACCAATTATGATAAGCATGATGGACTACAGGGAAATGAATTTTCGCGTTATTCAGTGCTAAAAACCAGAAAAGGCGAATTACTTTTTGGTGGAATGAACGGATTCAATCTTTTCCATCCCGAAAAACTAACTGCCAATCCCTATGTTCCACCGGTTTATATCACTGATCTGAGGATATTTAATAAATCTGTGGATTTCAAAATCTCCGGTTCACCGTTGCAAAAACATATTGCCGTGACCGACACCCTCAATCTTTCTTACAAAGAAAATGTGCTTTCCTTTGATTTTATAGCCCTCAACTATACCAATGCTGAACAAAACCAGTATGCCTATATCCTGGAAGGTTTTGAGAATGAGTGGAATTTTGTGGGTACACAGCGGAATGCTACCTATACCAATTTAGATCCGGGAACATATACCTTTCGGGTCAAAGCCGCCAATAGCGATGGTATATGGAACGAAGCCGGAACATCCATTGTCCTCCTCATCAAGCCTCCCTTTTGGAAAACAGACTGGTTCTTTGTCCTTACTGCCTTTTTAATTACCGGGATACTGTCCTTGGCTTCGAACATAAGGATGAGGTCCATGAGGCAACAAAAAAGACAGCTTGAACGGACGGTTGAAGAAAGAACCACCATGCTCAAACATTCTAACAGTGAACTGACCAAACATATCAATGAAAAGGATAAGCTTCTCTCGATCATTGGCCATGACCTGAGAAATCCCTTTGTATCCATCATAGGGTATATGGAAATCCTGGAGGAGGAATTTGAAAATGACCACAATTCAGAACATTTAGAGAATATTAAATACCTTCTAAACGTATCACGTAACACCCATAATCTTTTGGAAAATCTCCTTCAATGGGCAAGCAAAAAAACAAAAGTCTATGAGGTCAAACCCGAAGTCATAGAAATGGAAAAATTAGTTGAGAATGCCATCCAAATGACCTCTTCCCAAGCGGTTTACAAAAAAATCACTTTGGAAAAACTCTGTCCGGACAACCTGTATATCCACGCTGACCGGAATATGATCTTGACGATAATGCGAAATCTTATTTCTAATGCCATCAAATTTTCCCAGAAAAACTCCAGAATTGAAATCGAGGTCAG
>NZ_JBGTCA010000017.1:0-25204 GCF_041749095.1 Aquiflexum sp.
AAGAAACAGACTGGATTAATTTTCCACGGAGTGGTACTTCAAGTTTCTTGAAGTACCACTCCGTGGAAAATTATAAATTGATAACTTAAATTGTGATTATTCACCATGAAGCCTGTTGGATATTTATCTTTCTGGTATCTCTATTGTAAATTTAAAACCTAGTTAATTTATTTTGAAAATAATTTCAAAAAGCAATGAAAAAGATTTTACCAATAATTTTAGTCAGTTTCATTACCGTGGCTGGTTCTGCGCAAACTTTTGATCATGAAAAGCTGGATAGATATTTTGAGACATTGGCAACCAATGACAAATTGATGGGAAGCATTACATTGGCCAATGATGGGAAAATCATTTATCAAAAGGCTTTTGGTTTTGCTGACATCGACCAACAAATCCCATTAAGTCCTGACAGCCGCTTTAGAATAGGTTCTATCACAAAAATGTTTACCTCGGCCCTTATTTTTAAGGCAATAGAAGAGGGGAAAATCAAACTGGATCAGAAGATTGATACCTATTTCCCCGAAATTGAGAACTCCGAAACAATCAGTATCAGCCAACTCATGAACCACAGAAGTGGGATACATAGCTTCACTTCTGACCCTGATTATTTGACCTGGCATACTGCGCCCAAGTCAAGAAAGAGCCTCTATAGCATCATCATTGAAGGGGGAAGTGATTTTGACCCGGACAGTAAAGCTGATTACAGCAATTCAAATTATGTATTACTGACCTGGATTCTGGAAGATATTTATGGGGATGATTATGCCAATTTGTTATCAAAACACATTACTACGCCACTTAAGTTGGAAAATACCTATATCGGAAAAAAAACCTCTTCCGATGACAAAGAAGCTTTCTCATACAAATATACAGGAGAATGGACAAAGGAGGCAGATACAGATATGAGCATTCCTTTGGGTGCAGGGGCAATTGTCTCTACGACAGGCGACCTAACGAATTTTATCGAAGGACTCTTCACGGGCAAAATCATCTCCCCAAGCAGCTTGGAACTGATGCTGGAAATGAAGGATAACTTTGGAAGAGGCATGTTCCGGATTCCTTTTTATGACAAGTTCTCTTATGGTCATACCGGGGGCATAGATGAATTCAAATCAATGCTGAGTTATTTTCCGGATAAAAAATTCAGCTTGGCCATGTGTGTCAATGGAAGTGTCATTGACCCCAATCAAGCTGCCATAGCAGCATTAAGTGCTTATTTTGGTAAAGATTATGAAATACCTGAATTCAAGAATATTTCTCTTTCATCAGAGGAACTTGACCAATATCCGGGAATATACAGCAGCCCCAATTTTCCCTTAAAAATCACAATTACTAAAGAAAACAAGACTTTGATCGGACAGGCTACAGGACAACCATCGTTTTCATTACAAGCCGAAGGAGATCATATATTCAGCTTTTCAAGGGCAGGCCTGACATTGATATTCAATCCTGAAAATGATGAAATGACCCTAAAGCAAGGCCCTGGTGAATACATTCTAAAAAGAAATAATGAGTAAATAGCGTCGGACCTAAGGGTTTAAAACTCTTTCCAAAATAGAGACTCTCAGGCCTTCTTTTTCTAACACTGCCTTTTTCGCCCATGTGAGTGTCTCACTCACATTCTCTAGGTTCTACTTCATTACCGCCTATATAATTCGTCGGATGACCTTCAAACTTCCCCCAAGAGATACACCATTTCGCTGGAAGCTTCCTTTATATATCATACTTTCAAAAAGCTTCATTCAGAATGACGGATCTTTGACCAAGTGAGTCTCACTCACATGCTCTAGGTTGGAGACTAGAAATGACGAAATCTCTCTTCTCCCATCTTCCGTCTTCTGTCTCCTGTCTTCCGTCATTTTTCAACATCGGTCATCGACATCTGTCTTCCTACCTCCAACACCCCTTCTTCCTACTTCAAAATATAGCTCACCCCAAAATTGGCCACAAAATTCTTTTTATCCAGACCGGGTACAAAATACTCGGTCGGATGGTTTTCCAAAAACCACTTATAGTTCAGCGTATTGACAAATTGCAGGTTCGCATTTACCAATAAATTGCCAAACCGCCAGTCCGCAATTACTGACGGCACTAAGTCCACATATTTATTCCTCCAGTCCTTGGATGTCTCAAATCGGAAATAATAAAAATCATTGTTGTACACGATGCGTTCAAAGTGGAACGCTACCCGGTTGAAGTTTTTTACCCAGGCTATTTCTGCCCAATTGACATTGGCTGCCGGTCCGTAACCCATACCGAGTACTTGTCCATGATGGGTATATCCATGGTGTACATGGTTGTGGATATACCAAGTATCAAAATCCCGGATGCTTTGTCTGATGGTCTGCCCGGTCTGTGTCATTTCGGCACTGAATTGAAGGAATTGTTTATCCCATTTCAGAGGCATCAGATTGGAAAATCCGAAAGTAAACCCCCTGTTTCGTTCGGGAGTGATCATAAAATCCATTAATCTCCTACTGTTTCCATTGGTGCCATATTCACCGTAGAATTCAAAATGCCCTTCAGTGCTTATCCACCTGAAAAACCCGGAACTGAACTGCTGCCTTTTGTTCCTGACGGGATTGAATACATTGCTGAGCCTCTTTTCACCATTAAATATCGGAAGGTAATCATCAAATCTATCCATGTCTGCCCTGTACATGTGATTCACAGAAGCATATCCCAATGAAAGTCCGGGCACCCACTTTGGTTTATAAGAAAAAATCAGACCGGAGATATACCTGTTTCCGTCTTCTCGTTTCGGAAAGTAGACAAAATTGTTCTGAAAAAAATAATCTGAATGTGGAGGAAGATAATCTGTGCTTTTCAAAAACCCGGAAATCAATTGCCATTCAAAATCACCTATCTTGGTTTCCATAGGCTTTTGGGTGTTCAATGTAAAATGTAAAAACCCGGGCGCATTGTTACTCATCAATAGAGAGCTTCTTTTCCCTGGTCCCCACCAAAGATTCTCGGAAGAAAGTCCAAATGAAACTCCGTTGTGGTTGAAGCGAATGCTGGACTGACCTCCTAGAATCCTAAGGTAACCCCCTACACCAAACTTTTCCGGCATATCGATCCTGTTGAGATATTCATAATAGTGTAAAATGGTGGATTGATGTTCAATTGGGAAACCCTGAAAGTCTTTATTTTGAGCAATAATAATCTCCGGTTGGAGTTGCAAGCTCAATTTTCCATATTGAGCAAATACTCCGGCACTGACTACATTTTGCATGCCTCTGTTTGGTATCATGGATCCATTATTCTGCCCAAAGGCATATTGGGAATTATACTGGAATCTGTTGGTAAAGGGTAGTGCTAGAATTTTGACCTTTTTTTTCTCATCCAAATACCCATAAAACTCCGATTTTTCAATACCAACGAAAGATCCGTCAAGGTCAAACCCTATTTCTTTGTCAAAAGCAGGGACCGGATACAAAGGCCGGATATTGAAAGAAGTCTTGTCACTGAGTTCACCAAGCAACTGCATCCTGCGCATATATTCATCCAAAACAGGAGATCCAACAGGTACAGTTTGACCAAATGATGCTGAACTACTGATAAACAGTAGAAAGAGAAAGATATATATGTTTCGGTTTGTCTTCATGCCCAATATCATCGTACCACTAAGGTTGACAAAGCAATTTTTCCTACTGACCAGCTTTCATCACATTTGGTATCAGGAACGTTGGTCTGTACCAGTTCATCACCTAAAGTGATTTTTGCGCTATGTCCTTCATGCCTGACCAACCTGGTCACCCTGTATTTTGTAGTGTTGTTGGGAAGCCCTCCCAAATGACAAAGACCGGGAAGGGTTTGAATGGACCCCTCTCTGGGAAAGTTCTGCCTGAAGAAATCATGTGGGTAAGATTGTCTGATACAATATAATGATTCACAGGGACTGTTTGAAAATGTAGTTCTCAGTACTTCCTCTCCATCTACTTTAATAAACCAAAAATCAGGGCCACCGAAACCATCTTCCAAGTTGCCGTCCCAACTGTCATGGACATACAGCTCGATGGTCACCCTCAACACGTTATGGTAAGGCAGACCGGGAATGGTCACAGAAACCTCCTCATTGTTGTAATTGCCCAATACCGTATCATTATGAAAAACAAAAGCTCTTGCATTTTCAAAGTTGTGCAGGTCCATGTTGGAAAAATCATTGGAATAGAAGTTCTCAACGCTTTCACATTCACAAAGGGAATCCTGACAGGAATTGATTGTCAGCGATACAAATAGTAACAGGAGTACGAAAGGGTGAAAATACTTAAACCGAAAGGACATGGGCAATAATAGGAAGCTAAATGATGCAATGACTCCAAACAACGGATAATCAGGATACAAATAAATGAAAATTAAATCGAAAAAGGCATTTTCTTTTGAGGTTTACAGACCATTGAAAGCTTAGAGTGTTGGAATTCCTTTAATTTTGAGTTATGAACAAGTTTGGACAACTTTGTTGATGAAGATGAGCGTCGGTCTTTCTTGAATCGAAATTCGTAAAATGGACAGAGGAAAACTGTTGATTTTTTATTTTCACTTAAATTATTTCAATTTACCCTTTAGTCTTGAAGAAAATCTTTTCAGAATATGATAGGTTCCCTAGAATTACAATCCAAAATAGACAGAACGGTCAACTATCAGGGAACAGAATACCTGCTTTTCAGTGGGACGGCTTATTTGGGAATGGGGAATGTTCCTGAATTTGAGAAATTGATCATTGAAGGAATTTCTCAATATGGAATCAGTCATGGTCTCAGCAGGGTCAACAATGTCAGGCTGCATATTTACCCTCAATTTGAAACTTTTTTTGCCGAAAAAGCCGAAGCAGAAAAATCCCTTGTTTGGAGCAGTGGTTTTCTGGCAGGCACAGCGGCAGTACAATTGTTATCCAAACAGGCAGACCATGTATTTGTGGCCCCTGATACCCATCCGGCGATTTTGCCGGAAGGAATAAAACCTGATCCTTTTTCAGATCATGGTCAATGGGCTGCAAACTGCCGGTCAAAAGCAGAAAAACTACCAAATTCAAGAATACTGATTTTAGCCAATGCAGTTGATCCTCTTAAACCTGTTATACATCATTTTGACTGGATAAAAGACCTTCCTGGCAAACATGATTATACCCTATTGATAGATGATAGCCATGCTTTTGGGGTTTTAGGAAATGGGATTTATGGAACCTATAGCCAATGGAAGCATTTGCCGGTCCGGCTTTTGGTTTCCGGTTCGCTGAACAAGGGTTTGTCCCTGCCGGCGGGAATATTGCTCGGTGATTCAACAACGATAGATGAAATAGCGGGAACAAGCATTTACAGGTCCTCGTCTCCTCCTGCACCGGGATATTTACAGGCCTTTCTTCAAGCTGGGCACCTATATCAGGGTCAACAACAAAAACTGATAGAAAATATCAGATTATTCAAGGAGTTTACCATTGATTTTAATTATTTCAATTATGCAGAAGGGTATCCTGTATTTTCATTCTCCGAACAAACATGGTCTGAAAAGTTGTTTCAGGCTGGAATACTGATATCCTCTTTCCCTTACCCAAACCCCACCGACCGGCTTACCAACAGGATTGTGGTTTCGGCTTCCCACCACCCCGAAGATCTGATCCGATTACATAATGTGATATCCGGTTTGTGAGAATGCTGGAATTTAATTTAATTGGTTCTGAAACCATGCAATTCTGCAGGTAGAATTAATTTCTTGAATAATCCTTTGATCTGGCAAATAATATCAACAAATATTTAACCCGCCTCCCGGAGGGCAGGTATCTATTAATATCAATGCCTTCTAAATAAATATACTATGCCTCTCAAAAGTAATTTCTTCAGCCTATTAATCTGCATCTCTATTCTTTTATCCTGCCAACCCAAAGACCAAAAACCATTTGAAGAAATACCGGATACCTATCCTGTTCTGAAAAAGGTACTACAAAATCCTGATGTATATCAGGTTCAGATGCTTTACACTCAGATCAACAGGGATGAAAACAATGAGCCTTCTTTCAAGGATTTTGAATTTAGGCTTGATGATGACAAATATTTCTATCCCGCCAGCACTGTAAAATTGCCGGTAGCTATTTTAGCACTTGAATGGCTTGGTGAACAAAATTTAAAAGGGCTTACGGCGCATAGTACGATGCTGTCTGATTCAGTCCGGACTTCTCAATTGCCGGCATATTATGACAGCACCGCCATAAACCTCATGCCCAGTATCGCCCACTATATCAGAAAAATCCTGCTAGTCAGTGATAATGATGCATTCAACCGGCTTTATGAACTTTTAGGTCAGGACTATATCAATGCCAAAATGCAGGATAAAGGTATGACACATACTGTGATCAACCATAGATTGAGTATGCCAATGAGTGAAGAAGAAAACAGGTATTATAATCCCATCAGATTTCTGGATGAGGAAGGTGAGGTTATTCATGAAATCCCAGAAAGAAATACCAAGAACATCTACTCCAACCCTGACAATCCCAAAATCGGAAATGCCTATTACAGCAAAGGTGAATTGATTGGGGAACCGATGGACTTTACCTTTAAGAATAAATTTGCAATTTCGGATTTTCATGGGGTGGTCAAAAGGATTGTATTTCCGGAGACCTTTGCTCCAAACGAGCGCTTCAACATTTCAGAAGAAGACAGGAAATTTATACTTCAATACATGTCCATGCTGCCCGGAGAAAGTGATTATCCCAAATATGACCTTCCTGAATATTACAACAGCTATTCCAAGTTTTACAAGTTCGGGACCGACAAAAACCCGATTCCCTCACAATTTAGGATTTTCAATAAAACCGGAAACGCCTATGGTCATCTGATAGATGGGTCTTATTTTGTGGACTTTGACAATGGCGTTGAGTTTTTGGTGACAGCAGTTATCTACACCAATGCCAATGAAACACTGAATGATGACACCTACGAATATGAAGAACTTGCATTTCCATTTTTTGCAGAGTTGGGCGAGTATCTTTATCAATTGGAGTTGAAAAGGGAAAAAGAAAGGAGGCCAGTGCTATCAGAATTAAAAATGGATTATTGAATTTCCTATATCATGAAAAAAGCCGGGTAGAATCCGGCTTTATACATTCTCTGCCATAAACTTATCCAAATCCTCCAGACTGACCAGATTTTCATAATAAGCCCTTCCAAAGACCACTGCTGTGACACCCATATCCTTCAGTTGTTTGAAGTCATCGATACTTCTGACACCACCGCTAGCTGCCAAGTGTATTCCCGGGAATTTGCCTACTATCTTTTTGTACAAGTCAAAATTTGGCCCTTCCATGACACCGTCCCGGGTCACATCAGATACTTTTAGGTATTTGAGACCTCTTTCATAGAAGAATTCAATATGGTCAAAAAGATCAATTTCTGTCTTTTTAAGCCATCCTCTGGTTTTGATTTTTAAATCAGCAGGGTTGGTATCCGCAGCAAGAATGATTTTTTCCCTACCATAGGATACAAGCCATTGGGCAAATCTTTCAGGATAGGAGGCCGCAACCGAAGCCGCAGTGATGGTTTTCGCTCCAAATTCAAATGCCTTGAGCACATCTCCATCAGTCGAGATTCCTCCGGTGAAATCCACAATCAGATCTGTATATCCGGCAATGGCTTCCAGAATATGATAATTCTTGGGTTCCCCCCGACGGGCCCCATCCAAATCAACCAAATGCAACCACTTGATCCCATGGTCCTCAAATGCTTTTGCTATTTCCAAAGGATTATTGGAAATCACTTCCTGGGTTGCAAAATCACCCCTTTTTAAACGGACACATTTGCCGTTGATCAGCCAGATAGATGGGATAATATCAAACATAGTTATATAATTCAATAGGTTTAAAAAGGATTTCTTAAATACCGGGATTAGATCAGGTACTGAAATTATATAATCACTGATCCGATTTAAAGATAATACAAGATAAGAGAATTTGACAAACCTCTACCAAAATGTTTGGTAAAATTACCGCTCCTCTCAGATAAATTAAAATCGGGATCTTAATATACCAACTTTGCCACCACACCGTCGCTGCCTGAGGCCCAAATCGATGTACTTGTTTTGTCCATTTTGACAGCATGAAATCCCTCATCTGAAAATCGGACCCAGTTCTCTCCACCATCTTTGGAAAAATCAGATCCATTTGGTCCGACACATATCAGCCAATGAAATCTTTGGAAATACTGAACCCCTGACCTAAAGCCTGAAGGGGCCTGGCCTTCGCCCAAGCGCCAGGTTTTACCGTTATCAACAGAAATGACAAAATTTTTGCCTACTCCATCAATTTTCAAAAAATCACCTCCTACGCCCACCATTACACCACCTCCGATTTTCGCCAATGAAAAAATCCCTTGAGAATCTTTTTCCTGAATAATAGGTGTATCAAAGGTATTCCAATGATAGCCATTGTCTGAGGAATGGTAAATCTTACTGGCATTGCCTGCACTTGCAAACCAGATATTGTCATAATCTACCAGAATTCCAGAACCACTTGCTGCAAAAGAGCCTCCGCCTTTTGGGCCATCTGGCGACAATTCCAATATTTTCCAGGTATCACCCTCATTCTTCGTCTCGATCAATGCCCACTTTCCATCAACCACATCTCCAACTACATAGCCTTTAGTATGAATGAAAGCCATCCCGTCAAAAAAGTCCTCATCAGTACCTTGAAATTTTTTCTCCCAGGTGTTGCCGCCATCCATTGTTTTGTAGATCACTGCAGGCTGACCCGCCGAAAGAACTATTGCAGTATTGGCATCTATTGCCTCGATATCCCTAAAATCCACCGTATCCATTCCTGCTATCACTCCCGATTCCCATGTTTCACCGCCATTCAGTGTTCTCAGCCAGGTTCCGTCCGACCCACTTGCCCAAACAATCTGATCCGTCAAAGGCGATAAACCCCTGAGAGATGCTTCGGTCCGTGTATCCATCTTTTGCCATCCTGATGGAACTTCGGGAATCTTGGCTTTTTTTTCTTCACTACAAGAAAGTAGCCCAAAAATTAAGAAAAGGGAAAACAGGTATTTGGCCATAGTCCTGGTAAGTTTTTATAGAACACTGATAACGCTGATAGAGCAGATTTTCACTGATTTATTTTATCTGTGTGTATCAGCAAAATCAGCCTAATCAGCGTTCTATTCAATGACTCTGCTATTTGGAGGATCTGTAAAATTACATTTTAGCTGAATAATTCGGTGCCTCCCTTGTGATACTTACATCATGAGGGTGGGATTCTTTGACCCCTGCTGCGGTAATTTTTACAAATTTACCGTCTCTTTGCAAATCTTCTATGTTTTTGGTGCCACAGTATCCCATACCGGCCTGAAGGCCACCTACCAATTGATATAAAACTTCTGAAACCAAACCTTTGTAAGCAACCCTGCCCACAATCCCTTCGGGAACGAGCTTTTTGACATTCTCTTCGGCATCCTGGAAATACCTGTCCTTTGATCCGGATTCCATGGCTTCCAAAGAACCCATTCCCCTATATGACTTGAATTTTCGCCCTTCGAAAATGATCATTTCTCCGGGTGCTTCCTCTGTACCGGCCAAAAGAGACCCGATCATAATAGATCCCGCCCCTGCCGCAATGGCCTTGACCAGATCACCGGAATAGCGGATTCCTCCATCGGCAATGACAGGCACATTTTTGCCTTTAAGGGCTTCGGCACACTCAAAAACTGCCGAAAGTTGGGGAACTCCTACCCCTGCAATCACTCGCGTAGTACATATACTTCCCGGACCAACTCCAACTTTTACAGCGTCTGCACCTGCATCTGCCAATGCCAAAGCAGCCTCGGGAGTGGCAATATTACCAACAATAACATCTAGGTCTGGAAATGCATCTTTGATTTTTCTGCAGGTCTCGATTACTCCCTTCGAATGCCCATGGGCAGTATCAATAGATACCACATCAACTCCGGCATTTTTCAGGGCTTCTACCCTTTCAACAATATCTACAGTGACACCCACTGCTGCACCTACCCGCAATCTTCCGAATTCATCCTTACATGCATAGGGCTTATCCCTTCTTTTCAAAATATCCTTGTAGGTAATCAGACCAGTCAGTTTATAATCATCATCAACTATTGGAAGCTTTTCGATTTTATATTCCTGGAGAATTTCCTCTGCCTGCTCTAATGAAATCCCTGCTTTGGCAGTGATCATGTTTTCTTTGGTCATGATGTCCATGATTCTCACATGGGGGTCTTTGATAAAGCGTAAATCTCTATTGGTGATGATACCCTTTAACGTTCTTTTTTCATCTACCACAGGAATGCCACCGATATGAAATTCACGCATGATGGTTTCGGCATCTCTTACTTTTGCACTGATATTTAAGGTAATAGGATCTAAAATCATCCCGGCCTGAGAGCGCTTTACTTTCCTGACCTGGGCGGCCTGCTTTTCAATGGACATGTTTTTATGAATAAAGCCAAGCCCACCTTCCAAAGCAATGGAAATGGCCAATTCAGCTTCTGTGACAGTATCCATAGCAGCAGAAACTAAAGGAATATTCAGTCTGATGTTTTTGGTAAGTTGAGTGGAAGTGTTGGTGTCTCGCGGTAGGACTTCTGAGTATCCCGGGACAAGAAGCACATCATCGTAGGTGAGTGCTTCAAAGAGAAATTTATCGTTATTTCGATTCATAGCAAATATTGGTTAGGTAACCCTATTTGCCCGTCAAAGATACAAACAATTTCTATTGCCAATCAAACCGATTTCAAATAATATTCAAGTATTGAACAAATTCCATATCTGAAATGGAATTTTCTTTGGATTCTTTGTCATTTGAAAAATCTAATGTTGATAACAGAACTAAAAAGTAGGTTAGGTTAATGGATGAAAGGGACTTTGATTAAGTTTTCCAAGCTTAATTCCCCTCATAATAAAATAGGTCAAAAGACCAACTGGGCCAAGCATAAAGGTCAAAATGAGACAGGGTAAAATGATCCATCGATTGATGTCTTTTTCCCAGGCATCTTTGGTAATCCACATACCCACAAAAAGGTCAAATACCAAGTAATGGATCCATCCTGCCAACAATGCCTCATCAGATTCAAATAATAACCTGACTTCTGCCAAACTGCTAAATCCACCTTCTCCACCTCCACTCAATCCCAATACGATATAAAACAAATAGGTAAATGCCATAAGTATAAAGACCCCTGAAAAAAGGGTCCGGTAAATCCATTTTCGCGGATAAAATATAAACAGTGCAATCCATGAAAAAAAGGCCAGCATGCTTGCCATTCCGAATACAGCTTCTAGTGTGGACATGTGTTAGTTGATTTTAGTGTTTGATTAAAACTACAAAAATTCCCAAGCAGTCTTTCAATTCGATGAAAAAAATTTAATTTGAGTAAAAGGTAAAGCCACATTACTACAGATAGCTTGAGGATTTAAAAATTGAAAATTTCAGAAGAAAAGAATGCTACTCAGATTAATGCAGCCCACTTCCAACATCAAACCCATCAACATCCGTCATCGGTCATTGGTCATAAAATATAAGAAACCAAAGAATCAAAAAATCTTGTAACCCTAAGCCTCCCTCCTTTTCAACTTAGCAATATAAAACCCATCATACCCACTTTCCTGCGCCAAAACTTTTTGGTCCTCCAAAAGCTCAAACTCTTTTCCCTTTTCGGATGCCAGGAATTTTTCCACCTGATGTTGGTTTTCGGAGGGTAAAATACTACAGGTAGCATAGACCATGATCCCTCCCTTTTTGACCATGGAAGAATAGTTTTGTATAATTTCCTGTTGGATGGTCTGTACCTTTTCAATTGATTCAGGGCTGAGTTTCCATTTGGTATCCGGGTTTCTTTTCAAGACCCCCAATCCGGAACAGGGGACATCTAAAAGCACACGATCAGCAGATTCACTCAGTCTTTTGATGGTTTTATTCCCTTCGATCACCCTTGGTTCGATGATACTGATACCATTTCTTCTTGCTCTTATTTTTGTGTTTTGAAGCTTCCAGCCCTCTGTATCCATTGACAATATCCTTCCCTTGTTCTGCATCAATGCGGCCAAATGAAGAGATTTACCACCAGCCCCTGCGCAGGCATCAATTACCCGCATGCCAGGTTCCACATCCAATGCCGCTGCAACAAGCTGTGAAGAAGCATCCTGAACTTCAAACAATCCCTCTTTGAAAGCCGCATTCTTGAAAACATTTTGCCTTTTGGCCAAGACCAATGCATCTTTGTAACCTTTGGGTGCATAGGACTCTATTTCTTCATCTGCCAATCGGTTCATCAACTGCTCTCGGGTGATTTTAAGGGTATTGACTCTCAATACTACTTCTGCCTGCTGATTGAGGGTATTGATTTCTTCCTCCCATTTATCTCCCAATTGTTCTGCGCCCATTTCATCCAACCAGTCCGGAATTGATTGGATTACTGCCCTATTATTCAGTCTTTCATATTTTCTATGGAGGGCATCAGAATCCAGGCCTTTGAATTCTTTCCAGTCAGGCAAAGTTCTTCCCTGCAATAACCAATAGGTGCCAAATAACTGATAAGTGTCTTTGGAAGGGCTCAAAAAATTAATCAACCTCCACCAGCGCACCATATCATAGACAGATTCTGCAATAAAACCCCTGTCCCTTGCACCCCATTTTGGATTTGATTTAAGGGTTTTTTCGATCACTTTGTCCGCATAGCGGTTATCATTGAAAATTTCATCTATGGCCTGAACGACTGCATAGACTGTATTTGTGAAAAGCTTCATGTCTTTTTGTTTGAGAGTGCAAAGATAGGAAGATTCCCAAGAGCGAAATGGTGAAAACCAAAATCCCTACATTGGATATTTTTGTTAATTTTGCCCTTTCAATAGAAAAAGATTTATGCTTGACAAATTACAGGCGCTGAAAGATAGATTCATCGATGTTGGCCAGCTTATCATACAGCCCGATGCCATGTCAGACATGTCCAAATACACCAAGTTGAACAAGGAATATAGGGATCTTGAAAAAGTAGTAATCCTTTATGACGACTACAAAAATGTGCTGGACAATATCAGCAGTACCAAAGAAATCCTGGACAAGGAAAAGGATCCCGATTTTAGGGAAATGGCCAAAATTGAGTTGGAGGAACTGAAAGATAGGCAGGTGGAACTTGAAGAGGAGCTAAAACAGCAATTGATCCCCAAAGATCCAAATGACTCGAAAGATTGTATTCTTGAAATCCGTGGCGGTACAGGTGGAGATGAGGCCGCAATATTTGCCGGTGATCTTTTCAGAATGTATGAACGCTTCTGCGAAAAACAGGGATGGAAACTCACAGTTCTTGATTTGACTTTTGGTTCGTCAGGAGGCTACAAAGAGATTATCAGTACCATAACCGGTGCAGATGTGTACGGGATGATGAAGTTTGAATCAGGTGTACACAGGGTACAAAGAGTACCTGCCACCGAGACCCAAGGAAGGGTGCATACTTCCGCAGCCACTGTGGCTGTTCTTCCCGAAATGGATGAGGTGGAGGTAAATATCAATATGAATGAAATCCGAAAGGACACCTATTGCTCTTCCGGTCCAGGTGGTCAATCCGTAAATACAACCTATTCGGCTGTGCGTTTGACCCATACTCCAACAGGACTTGTGGTAACCTGTCAGGATGAAAAGTCCCAGATCAAAAACTTTGAAAAGGCTTTAAAAGTACTTCGGTCAAGACTTTATGAAATCGAACTGGACAAACACAACGAAGCCGTAGGTGCCCAAAGAAGGTCTATGGTGGCAAGTGGTGACCGTTCCGACAAAATCAGAACATATAATTATTCCCAAAGCCGTGTAACAGACCATCGGATCAACAAAACAGTTTACAATCTCCCTGACATTATGGATGGCAATATTGAGGATTTCATATCAGCCCTTAGATTTGCCGAAAATCTGGAAAAAATGAAAAATACGGGGATGGAGGAGGTTTAAGGGAAGGATGAAGGATGATGGATGAAGAAGCGAGACGCGAGAGCCGAGAAACGAGACGCGAGATTGACATCAAGTTGCCCGCCTGGTAGACGTCATTCCGAGTCCCCAATATTTTATAAAAAACATTCAGAAAAGGAATGACATTAGGTTTCTCGTCATCCCGAGTATTTAACATTTTGGAAATGTTCAGAAAATATAATGACATTGGTTTGGCTTATATATGATTAATTTTAGCGAAATTAATGTACAACCAGTAAATAATTGCACTTATCAATAATCTGTCATTGGTAGGCACGAGGGATCTCCAGAAGTAAAAATGATGGAACCACAAAAGTGACAAAAGAAAACAAAAGTTACTGAATATCAACTTTTAGTGATATAGTCTTTTGTCCTCTTTTGTTTCTTTTGTGATTCAAAATTTTCAAAAGTTAATCTTAAATCCATCCACCTACCATCATATCCACTTCTTCCAAAAGGCCTTTCAGTTGAATGTATGACTTCACTGAGGATTCTTCATCATCTTCTTGTTCTGAGAAAGTTGAAAAATCATCATGTATGAATTCTTGGGCATTTTTATTTTTTTGCCTACTCTTTTTGAATTCAGATTTACCCTTTTCATTAGCATCTTTTAAGTTGCCTGAATTATTCAATTGTTCCAAGCTCTTTAAAATACAAATATCCGGCAATGCCTTTTCTTGGACCGGCAATGTCAGGCTAAATCCGGATGAAATTGAAATCAACAAGAAAACTAAAATAAGTCCATAGGACTTTAACAATGATCGTTCAAAATTCATAATAGGTTTGGGTTGGTGCAATTACATGTTTTTAACAACTTCTTTTTTGGGAAGGCGAATACTCCACATTCCCCTTAAATCTCCGATTTTATGCCCTTTGGCCTTATCTTCAGGATAAAGTTCATCAAGGACATTTTGGGTTTCGGGACTGATTTCTTTACCCTCTTGTCCATGGCAGTTGAGGCAAAGCGCATTGGGAATCATAATAGCTTTGGTGAACAACAGAACTTCCCCACCTTCGATCTTCTGAATACTGGGTTCATTCGCAATGTCGTTTTCACCATTGTAAACATACGTATCCAAAATCCCCTCTTCATATTCCAAAGGCTTGTCTGCTGGGTTTCTATAATCGTTGGACACCCTTTTGATTTCTACATTGTATTTTTCAGATACTTCCTGAAGAATGGGCAATGCATTGACATTACAGTATCTGATGGCCGCAGGTACACCTTCGTCCGCTATTGCTTCCTGTAAGGCAGTTATCAATTGCTTTTGGGCCTCATTACTGATTTCTTCTCCCCATACCATGGCTGCCTGAATGATGTCCGCCTCGTTGAGTTTCTTCACCTCCATGCTTTTATTTACTTCTTCAAAAACATCCCTGCTCACCCTTTCATTTGAGTTACAGGAGATTAAAAGCAATGTTGATAAAAATAATTTAAATAAATTTTTCATTTTTTTTTGCTTTCGCTACTACAAAAGTAGAGTTAAATCACGAGTTTCTAAAGACATTATTGCTGTTTGTGCTTCATTTTTCCTAATGATATAGTTTTAAAGTCCGGTAAGGGCTTGGATATTATTTCATTTATGGGATTTAATCCTATTTTTGTATCAATAGAAGCATGAATTTAGAACATGAAGCGCTTAGCACCCATTTTGATTTTTATTTTATTCCACAGCCTTGTCTATTCCCAAACTTGGAGGAGGGTGGGCGGATGGGGCAATCAACTCACCGGGATAACCTGGGTCAGTGATGAAACAGGTTTTATAGCAGGAAATCAGGTCATACTGAAAACCATCGATGGTGGGCTCAGTTGGGTGGAACAGGAAGCCCCATCCAAAAATAGGATGTGGGCTGTTGGTTTTTTCAATGAAAATCTCGGACTCATGGTAGGAGAGGGAGGGGATGTCTATCGGACCACCAATGGTGGACAGACTTGGCAATTATCCAATGCCGGTACCCAAAGGACCCTAAAAAGTGTCAAATTTTTGAATGAAAACAGGGTGTATGCCGTGGGGGATAACGGTGAGGTTTTTCGCTCTACCAATGGCGGTCAAAGTTGGGCAAGGCAAACAGTGGGTACTACTTCAAATCTAAACAGCCTATTTTTCGTCAATCAAGATACCGGATATATTGCCACCTCCCAAGGACAGGTCATCAGGACTTTTAATGGTGGAAATAATTGGAACATTCAAAACACAGGGCAGACCAAAAGTCTGGCAGATATTTATTTTACTTCAGGCATGATAGGATATGCCGTCGGACAACAGGGTACCCTCATCAAGACCACAGATGCAGGCCTTAATTGGACGCTGTTGAACAGTGGCACTGAAAGAAATCTAAACACAGTTTCATTCAATAAGTCAAATCCTAATCTAGGCGTTTTTCTTGGAGAAAATGCAACTATATTGAGAACAGCCAATGCCGGTACCACCATCGATGGCATCAATATCAACAATACGCAGAATTACAATTCCGTCAGTTTTAGAAGATCTTCCAATGTCGTTTTTGCGGTAGGTGAGAATGGTTTCGTGATCACATCCAACAATTCAGGTTCTAGCTGGGCTTTGAGACTTTCCGGAAGGGACAAAGATTATTCAAATACTCAGTTCAGAACTGCTGCGCTCGGTTATATCATTGGAGAGGAGGGATTGGTTTTGTCCACCAACAACGGAGGAAGTACATTGACTGATCGATCTAGGCCGCTTTCGATTACATTTAACGACTTGGCCTTTACCACCAATGCCTTTGGGTATATAGGAGGGGATAACGGAGTACTCCTACGAACCACCAATTCGGGTGCCAACTGGACTTCTCTCACCCCTGGTACGGAAGGTGCGATCAATGGACTTTATTTTTTCAACAATGCCAATGGTTACATTGTCGGTGCCGATGGATTTATGGCCAAAACTTCTGATTCGGGAGTTATATGGTCTAAGATATCTATCAGTAATACAGTCAATACATTGGTCGATCTGGAGTTTTTTAATGCCACCACAGGGATTGTCATTGGAAAAAACGGATTTATTGCCCGAACTGAAGATGGGGAGACATGGCAGATTGTTACCTCCCAGTCCAACGATGATCTCAATGGCATTAAAAAATTGGATGAACAGACTGCTATTGTCATTGGAAATGCCGGAACAATTCTGAAAACTTCAGACCAAGGAAAAACCTGGATAAAAATCAATGCTGGAATCACAAGAAAATTGAATGCATTGGAATTTCTAGATGAATCGGTGGGATTTGTCGCAGGAGAAATGGGCTGGATGATGTCTACCAGGGATGGTGGCGAAACCTGGACAAGTATGCCAACGGCAACATTTCAGGATTTTACCGGAATCAGTTTTGGAGATCTCAGCAGCGGTTTTGCTGTTGGAGAAAAAGGCACCTTGTTCAATTACAGCTGTCAGGTTCCGGAAGAAGCAACGGTGATCTTTGGGGAGGACAATGTGTGTATATCACAGCAAATTTATACCGTACAGAATAATGAAGGACCTGATGTGGAATTTGAGTGGAGAGTGGATGGGGGAACAATTCTTGAAGGTCAGGGAAGCAACAGGATAGTAGTTCGGTGGGACGTTCCCGGCAGAAATGCAGTTTTGGTGAGGGGCAAAAACAATTGTGGAAACGGAAAGACCAAAGGACTCGAAGTATTGGTTTCCACACAACCTCAAGCAATAATTGAAATTGAGGGAGAAGGTGTCGTATGTCAAAATGAATTAATGGATTATCAGGTAACTGATATCCCTGGAACAATATTTATATGGGAATTGGATGGGGGTGAAATCACTGCCGGACAAGGCACGGCACAAGTAACTGTTTTATGGACTGGCCTGGGCCAAAGACAACTCAGAATCACGCCAAACAATCCATGTGGAGTAGGATCAACATACAGCAAAAGTATTCAGGTAGTGACTCCACCAGAACAACCTTCTGAAATTAACGGTCCTGAAATGGTGGGCTTAACAGAAGAAGAGTATGAAGTCATTAATGTGTCCAATGTCAATTTCCAATGGAGCATCAGCAGCAATGCCGGAAAAGTTATCAGTGGACAGGGAACCAATAAAGTAAAGGTCCTATGGGAAAAAGAAGGAAACTATACGTTGACGGTAACACCAATGAACGGCTGTAATACAGGAAGCCCAAGAACCTTGGAGGTAAATGTAAACCTGATTACAAGTATCAACCCAGAAATATCAGTTGGAAAAATCTCAGTCTATCCTAATCCATCCCAAGGAGATGTATGGGTTTCCTTCAAAGGTATAAACCATGTGAATTCAATCACCGTAACTGATATTTTCGGAAATGAAGTCCGAAAAATTATTTTTCACGGTGGACAAGAAATAGTAGAAATCAAGGGACTTCCAAAAGGAATGTATATTGTCTCTATCAGAAGCAGGGAGAAAGAGTATAATAGAAAGTTAGTCGTTAGATAGTGTTCAGTAGGCAGTCGCAGTTGGCTGTGTCCAGTTTGCAGTCGCAGTGGGCAATCGCAGTGGGCAGTGGACAGAGGATTCTGAAAAATACTTAACTGAATACGGAAAACTGAAAGGTAACTGAACACTGGTTACTGCCTACTGATCACTGTATACTGTAAACTGCCTACTGATCACTGTAAACTGAACACTGCCTACTGATCACTGAAAACTGCCTACTGTAAACTTAACACTGACCGGCAATAATTTTGTTGAATTCAAATTATGAACTTTTTAGGCAAAGCTTCAATTGCAACAATAATAAAAGTTATCTTAAAATTGAGAATAGGTTTTTTCCAAAATAAACCCGTAATCTTTTTAAAGAAACTCACAAAACTGCCTTATCTTGATGTTTAAATAATTGTTTGTTCATGAAATTACAGGGAAAAGAGAATATTTGTTTGGTTACTTGGCATGAGGGGCACTTCCACAACCTTTACCCTATTGCCAATAATCCCAAAATCTCCAAAAATCTCAGAGACAGCTTTCCTTCTCCATATACCATCCATGATGCCCGTCATTGGATAGAACACAACCAAAAATTCAATCCACCACAGAATTTCGCCATTGAGTACGATGGAAAACTTGCCGGTTCGGTAGGTTGTGAACTTGGTAAAGATGAATTGAGAACCAATATGGAAATAGGTTTCTGGGTGGCAGAACCATTTTGGGGAAAAGGAATAGCTTCGGAAGCAGTACAGCTTTTTACAGAATATGCCCTCGCCAAATTTCCAGAAGTAAAAAGAATCTATGCCCAGGTTTATGACTTCAATGTACCTTGTATGAAGGTGTTGGAAAATTCCGGATATGAACCGGAAGCTATTCTGAAACATGCTTACATCAAAGAAGGTCAGATAGGCGACCTATTCCAATATGTCATTATTAGAGAAGAGGTAGAAAAATTTTTTGACTGATATTTCAAATTAAACATTTATTGCATTTGATGAAATTGGCTCCTCTGCTATTATTCTTATTATTCTTTGCTAACCAAAAGGTCATCGCCCAAAGTGCCAAAGATACGCTGAGAAATTCCGCACCTATCGAAAAATTATTTGATTTTGGGGATTTGATCATTGATAGGATTTCCGGAGAAAATTGGGTATTTATCCCTGCTGTTGTATATTCTCCCGAAACAAGTTTAGGATTGGGCTTAAGGGCTATCCGGATTTTTAAATACAAAGAAAATGAGCCATCGACACTTCGCCCATCCTCTTTTCCGATTACCTTTTTATATACCCTGAACAATCAGACCATTTTCACCACAGAACTTGACCTTTGGGCCAATGATAACAAAGAGTATTTCAATTCAAGACTGGAATTGTCAAATTTCCCATTCAAGTACTATGGGATAGGAAATAAACCGGACATATTGGAAGGGGAACCTTACACCACTAGATTTGCTTACATTCACTTCAACTACCTAAGGAAAATTTCACAGGGACTTTACATTGGGCCGAGATATGAGTTTAGGATAGATGATATTTTCAGAAGGATTCCAGGGGGCATATTGGAAATATCACAAGTGCCGGGCTATGATGGACAGCGGATATCCGGCTTGGGTATGGTAATGAACCTTGATACCCGGGACAATATTTTTCAACCTACCAAAGGTTGGTTTAATAGATTGGAATGGATGGGATATTCATCTTTCCTTGGCAGCAATTTTGGTTTCAACCAATATACGCTGGACTTCAGAAAATATCTCAAAATCAACGGCAGGCAGGTTTTGGCTTTACAGAGTTGGTGGAGTTTCACGACAGGAAATCCTCCATTTCAACATGTATCGCTGATCGGAGGGAGTGATAGGATGCGGGGATATTTTGAAGGCCGGTTCAGGGATGATCACGCCATGGTACATCAGGCAGAATACAGACTCCCTTTATATAGAAATTTAGGCATGGTGCTGTTTGGCCATACAGGACAGGTAGCATCCCAAGCATCTGATTTCACTTGGAACCGCTTCAAATATGGGGCAGGATTTGGATTCAGATATAAAATCAATCAGGAAGGGTTGAATATCCGGCTTGATTTTGCTTTTGGAGATCAAAAGGCATTTTATTTTGGGTTGAATGAGGTGATATAGCTGATACACTTTGAAGATGAATTCATGGTAGAGCTTTTTTTTCACAACTTATTTAAAAACCGTCGGAAGATTTGGTGCTTCCGAAAACTATCGATTAATTGATTTTAAGATTTCAATATTGGTGAATATGAAAAACTTTATCACTTTTTTCTTCTTAATTTTTATTTTGGCTTTTCCTCAATATGCTTTCTCACAATTTGAGATTAAAGGAAATATTCTGGATAGTGAAACCAACATACCATTGGAATTTGCAACAGTATTTATCAACAACACTACTTTTGGGGATATTACAGACCGCGAGGGAAATTTCACTATCCAAATACCCGCAGGTTACCATGAACTGATCATCAGTTTTGTAGGATATCAAACTTTTAGGTACAGTTTTAACACTCGCACTTTAGCTAAGAATTATACTTTCAAAATCTTTCCTGAAATCTTTGACCTGGAAGAGACTCAGATTTTTGAAAACGGAAGTTATTTCCATCCATTTGACATTTATATCGAAGGCTACATGGCCTGGGAAAAAGTCGGTGACCTGATGCCTTTGGATTATGGGATGGAGAAAATAGGTTCAAAATATCTTATTCAATAAACTTGTAAACTTATAGAAGATTGAACCAACATAACCCCCAAGTGGACTTACCCGTTTTGCATTATATTGACAAACTAAAAAGCCCTTGCATGAATTTTCTGCCACAACCATTACTTATTCTTCTTTGTTTTTTAATTCAATCCTCAGTTTTTGCCCAGGATCAATTTCCCATCATTAATCTGGTCAATCAATACTCAGAAAAATACCCTTGGGAAAAGATATACCTCCACACCGACAAACCTCATTATTTCTTAAATGATACAATTTGGATCAAAGCTTATGGCCTGATTGAATCTAACAAGGAATTGCCGGAAGCTACGCCTTCTATGCCATTGTATGTCGATTTCATCGATGGGAAGTTGGACAGATTGGTCAATCAGATCATCATCAAGATGGAAGATGGAACCGGCCAAGGTGACTTTGTTTTGCTCAGGGACTTGGTTCCCGGGGCTTATACCATCAGGGCTTACACCCAATGGATGCGTAATTTTAGTACAGATGTTTTTTTTCAAAAGGACATTTGGGTTGGGGACTTGGGTGATGGATGGGAATTCCGAAGCAGAGATCCGGAACTGAACCTGCAATTTTTTCCTGAAGGGGGTAATCTGGTAAACGGACTTAAAAGCAAAGTCGGTTTCAAAGCCACCAATGTGTATGGCAAAGGCACGGATGTCATAGGATATGTTTTGGATGACAAAAAAGATACCCTTATGCGATTTGAATCAGAATATATGGGTATGGGTCAATTTGAGTTTACACCCCAAAACAACCAAAGCTATGAGGTGGTAGCCAAGTCAGCGGACAAGGATTGGAAGAGGTTTAGGTTTTCCAATGTACAATCCTTGGGTTACGTTCTTGAAATAAACCCATTTATTTCGGAAAATGAGATGGAAATTAAAATAAACCATAACCTTGGGGAAGGTGGAAAAGGTAAAAAACTACATTTATTAGGTCTATCAAAAGGCAAGGTAGTATTTCAAGGAGAATTTGATGGTTCTCAGGGCCGGAACAGTGTAGTCTTGGACAAAGATGATTTTATGCCCGGTTTGGTCACTTTTACTTTGATGGATGAAGAAACCACCCTTTTGGCAGAACGATTGGTATATATGTTGCCCTTTGCCAGAGGATCTGCCAATTTCAGTACTGAAAAAAATTCCTATAAGCCAAAAGAATTGGTCAGGATGGACATAGAAGTCTTGGACGAGTTTGAAGGTCCGGTTGAGGGTAATTTTTCCATTTCGGTCACTGACGCCTATCAGGTGATGCATTTGGAAAACAGTCAAAATATCTATTCTTACCTACAACTGAGTTCAGAAGTCAAAGGGGAAATTGAAGACCCATTTTATTACTTCAATCCTGAAAACAAAAACGCAGAAAAGTATCTTGACAACCTGCTGCTTACCCAAGGATGGAGAAGGTTTTCATGGGAACATCTGGCCAAATTGAATGAAGAGCCTACTTACTTTTTTGAACCGGGTCTGTCTATCAGTGGGAAGGTTTTTAGGGCAAATGACAAACCTATTCAAGAGCCCCACAATCTCACTTTGATGATTGACCACAACTTTGGAACTCCATTTGTCCATGAAGGCTTGACAGATGAGGTAGGCAACTTCTCTTTTGTAGGACTGGATTATCAGGATTCTGTTTCCATATATCTTCAGGCATTTATACCTAGGGAAAGAAAATCCTCCCCTCCTAAAGAGGTAAAGAGAAATGAGGTGGAATTTTGGATTCCTGAAAAACCAAAAACCGAAAGAAGCAAGTACATCAGTTTTCCAAATGAAGACAGATTTCTGGACTTTGATGACTACATGGTAACAGTTAAAGAAGCCAAAAATCTCATGGAGCAATTTGTCCTGAGTAGGGAAATTGAATTGGGTGAGGTCACGGTCAGGGGCAGAAGAAGTTCGCTTATACCGGACAATAGGGCGTTGCAGTACAGCAATAATCCCGAGTTAAGCCTTGTGGTTACAGAGGAATATTATAGTTTCCAGAACATATTTCAATTGCTAAGAGGTCGATTTCCAGGGGTAAATGTAGCGGGAGATGTGTTCAGCATCAACCCACCACCGTCAGTCCTTATCCGGGGAGGAGCAATTTCAGGAAGCGGATTGGTAGGTGCGACATTCTTCTTAGATGGAAATCCTACTCAAATAGGCCTCATAGCCACATTACCGGTACCAGAAATTGAGCGGATTGATATTCTTAGAAGCCTTAATAGGGCTGCTGTATATGGCGCCGACGGAGCTGGGGGAGTAGTCAATGTATTGACCAAATCAGGAAATCCAAACAGGGATTTCAGTGATGATCCTACTTTGGGGAATGCCTCATTGGAATCTAAAGGCTATGTCCCCGTAAGAGAATTTTACACGCCTTCTGCAATACCCGATTTCAATGCGCCAATAGCCCTAGATTACCGGTCAACCATTTTTTGGGAACCAAACATTTATACCAACGAAAGAGGTAAGGCATCCATAGAATTTCCGCTTTCGGAAGGAAGCCCGGAAGTTCGGGTAAACTTGGAAGGGCTTTCAAAAACAGGAGAACCCATCAGAGCCACTTACCAATTTAAAGTCAATTAAACGCCAGTAGATGTATTTTAGAATCCTCTCTATTAAACCGGTCTATTTTCTTTCTATCCTTTCATTCTTTGCGTCCCTGAATGTCAATGCCCAGTTTGTAGTCAAAGGCAAGGTTTTGGATGTGGAGACTTTGGAACCCCTGCCATTTGCCACGGTATTTATCAGTAATTCTAGCTTTGGAGATGTTACCGATTCAAATGGGGAATTTGAAATACCCATACCTGCAGGCAATCATGAGTTGGTGATCAGCTTTATGGGCTTTGAACCGTTCAGCCATTCCATTTCTACCTTGGCCTTACATGATTCTTATGAATTCAGGATAATGCCTTCACCAATAGATCTCAATGAAAGAGAAGTCACTGCAAAACGGGACAAGGCTTGGTACGATAATCTGGAGATTTTTAAAGAGTATTTTTTAGGTAACAGTGTCAATGCTTCCAAATGCAGAATCAAAAATTCCGAAGTGTTGATTTTGGATGCAGAAACCAACCCTAATGCACTACAAGCCAGAGCCAGGGAAATATTGGAAATAGAAAATCCAAATCTTGGATATACCATCAAATATGTCCTGACAGGATTCGAACTGAACAGGCAAATTAATCAGGTTTCTTATTCAGGCTATCCATTTTTCATTGAAGACCAATTGCCAAAAAGGAGGCAACGAAAGGTCGAAGCAAACAGGAAGGCTGCTTATCTTGGAAGTGTGATGCATTTCATCAGAACCCTGTACCAGGGAAATAAAAAGGAGGAGGGATATGATATATATACTTCAGAAAAAGTCCCCAATCCCAATAAACCAAGTAAAGAGGAAGTAGAAAAATTTAGGGATCAGCTAGACGATACAAAAGATAGCAGGAGAAGATCATTTATTGAAAGTCTGATCAAAGATGAAAATCTTCCTGATTCAATTGATTCTCCAATTGGAACTCCAATTGACCCTGCTATCCTGATCGGATCTACGGAAGATGGGAAAAAATTCATTACCTATACTACGCCTGTCTATATCGTTTATACTAATCAAACAGATGATCCTGCATTTTTGCAGTACAGCCTTAGAAATGTCAATAAAACCATTCGCTCATTGGGAATTAATGATGAGACCGACAGGGAGTATTCTTCAAAATTACCTCAGTTAAGTTTGATGGACATGAGGGCAAAGGCTGTGCAGATTTTTGAAAACGGCAGTTATTTCCATCCCTATGACCTGTTTTTTGAGGGATATATGGCCTGGGAAAAGGTAGGGGATTTGTTGCCTTTTGATTATGGGCGTGGTGATTGATCAGGATTTTGGAAAAATGTGAAATGATTCTTTACTATTTTTAAATCTCAATTAGAAGGACAGCTTTGTATTGAAAAGAAATAGTCTACCCCAAAACTCATCCACTCAATACATCCACCACCCGCTTCACACACCTCCCCAACTCCTGCTTCACCTCAAAATCCCAAAACCTAAGCACCGTCCAGCCTTTGGATTGGTAGTAGTGGTTGACCTCCCTGTCTCTTTGCATA
>NZ_JBGTCA010000018.1:0-1791 GCF_041749095.1 Aquiflexum sp.
TAAAAGAAATCCTCTATGTTGGCACCTATACAGAACGGGACAGTGAAGGCATCTATGTTTTTGAATTTGACAAGGCTGAGGGGAAGTTGACGATTGTCCAAACTATCTCGGACAGGGATAGCCCAACTTACTTGGACATCCATCCCAATGGTGGATATTTATATGCTGCAAACAGGCAGGGAACAATGGAGGATCCGGATGAAGGATCAGTCAGCACATTTCAGATCAACCAAAAAACCGGGGAATTAAAACACATTGGAACAGTTTCCTCAGGAGGTGTCAGTCCCTGCCATATCAGCGTGGATCCAAAAGCCAGGGCCATTTATGTATCCCACTATGCAAGCAGTCATATTAGTGTTTTTTCTCTCCATAAAAAAGGTCATGTCGGACCATTGGTTTTTTCCAAAAAGTTTAAAGGAAGCAGCATCAACCCGGACCGTCAGAAAGAATCCCATTTGCATTCGATCATACCAAGTGATGATGGGAAGTATATTTATGCATCTGACCTGGGAACTGACCTGATCCACCAATTTGGCGTAAATGGAAAATCAAAAAAGTTGAAGGTAGAACATCTTGATTCGGCACAGGCAAAACCCGGTGCAGGGCCAAGACACTATTCGATCCATCCAAGCGGGCAATTTGCCTTTTCAGTTGAAGAATTGGGTTCTACGGTTGCGATGTATTCGATTGATCCAAAAACGGGGGGATTGGCCTTCAAAGACAGGGCTAACATGATCGTGCCGTCTGACAATTTTAGTGGGAGCAATACTGCGGCAGACATCCAAATCACACCCGACGGTAAATTTGTCTATGCCTCAAACCGCGGTTTGGATAATATTGCGATTTTCAGTATTGATCAAAATGCAGGGAAAATCAAATATATAGGCCAGGAATCCAGTCATGGAAAGCACCCCAGAAGTTTTGCAATGGACAGGTTTGGTGAATACCTTTTTGTCACCAACAGGGATACGGATAATCTTGTGATCCTAAAAATCGACAAAGACTCAGGAATGCTCAGTAAAACAGGAATTGAGGTAAAGGTGCCGGGTGCTGTGGTGGTGAAGCAGGGTTTGTTTTGAATGTCTTGTTTTAGTTTCTCGGCTTTGTTGAAAAAATATTTACACCGTTCGGGTCTGACTGATGATAAAGTTAGGGAAGTTTGATCCTTTCAGGGTCATTGGGGAATTATTTAAGATTTCTTTATCCACGGGTTTCACCCGCGGTTATTGAGAGGTTAGACCCTTTCAGGGTCATTATGTCACCATTTCAGCTAACGAAACGACCATGAAATGGCCGAATTTTTCAATAGCCCTAGGTGAAAACTAGGGTAAAGGTAATTGATGTTAGGTGGCAACAACCCTGAAAAGCCTGTCCCGAGAATCGGGGGGTTGAAAACGACTGCACCTGAGCCAATTTGGATCATCTTCCTGACGTCAGGAAAATGGTTGGAAACTTCTCATCCGGCATTAGCGCATGCTGCTTTGGATTAGTCATTACCCTTTTCGAATTTCTCCCTTTTGTTGTAGCTATCACGTCCTGAATTTACTTGACACTTTTTTCATTGCTTTTCCTTTGTTTCAACCCCTCATCTTTCACCTAAAGAGATTGCCACGTCGCACGAAGGACTGTTAAAAATATCAAAATTTCCCAAGTGCTCCTCGCAATGACGCACCACCTTGTCCTTCCTTCCCTACTTTCCAACTTGCATATAACTTTCACCCCTCCCATCTCCTCAACCTCCTCTTTAACTCCTGATTATCCTCCTGTAATCTTTCAACTTTCTCCAAGAGA
>NZ_JBGTCA010000019.1:0-64023 GCF_041749095.1 Aquiflexum sp.
AATTGAATAATTGTAGATTGCTTCCTAAAGCAATGTGGTCAAAATCTCTATCTCTGTGCCAAATTGGAATATCAAAATAAAGTGCATTCCATGCAATCAAACAATCATTGCTTTTCCTAATTGAAATCCCTTTTTTCTTCAGTGAAAAAAATAATTGGGCAGCACCTTCTGCGGATTGATAAGGGTCAATCTGCAGCTTTTGTAATGCATCGAGTTTCAGGGATAAATTAGTAAAATCATTTTCTGTTCTGCATCCCTGCAACAACTCCTGTACTATGGTCGGGCAGATGCAAACCTGATCATTCGTAATCAGATCAAACATTCTTTGGGAAATATTGTCATTTGGATCATTTAAGAAGGGAATCCATATTGAAGTATCTATTAAAACCATTTTTCAAATTGTTCTCATATCCTCAAGATTACCTTCCCATTTTAATTTCCCGCGAAGTTCTGCCAATTCCTTCAATTTCAACATCCTTAAATATTCCCTCAAAGCAGTATCCACGACTTCTTTTTTGGTTTTGATAGCCGATTTTTCCAGAATCTCACCCATTAATTTTTCATCAATTTCAATATTTGTTCTCATGATGCAAATATATGTTATACACAAAAATAACATAAATTATACACACAAAAGTTTAATCTTTAAAAATCTGCATAATCGCATTTTAACCGATAACTTTGAACTTTCAAAACCACTAACCTCCAATCACATTGAAAATCCTTATCATCAACGGTCCTAATCTCAATCTCTTGGGCAAAAGAGAACCGGAAATTTATGGCAGCACTTCCTTTGAAGATTATTTTGGAACGCTGAAAACAAAGTTTCCTGATCTGGAATTACACTATTTTCAAAACAATATTGAGGGGGAAATCATTGATAAAATCCATGAAGTTGGATTTGACTTTGATGCGATCCTTATCAATGCGGGCGGATACACGCATACATCTGTTGCCATTTCGGATGCCATCGCAGGAGTGACCACACCGGTATTGGAGGTACATATTTCCAATATTTACAAAAGAGAGGAATTCCGCCACAAAAGCATAATCACCAAGGAATGCGTTGGGATGATTTCGGGTCTTGGTCTCAAAGGGTATGAGCTGGGCATCCGGTTTTTTCTCAAACAGTAGGTTTCGGAACCCAATATCTTAATATCAAAATATCAACAAATATCCATCAGCTACGGATTCAATGGTTGTGAATTCGTTAAGCCATTCCAACCTTCAACTCCCTTAAATATAAAAACAATGATCACATTTGCACCGGGACCTTCCAAGGTCTATGACAGCCTTCCCCCATACATGCAGGATGCCTATGAAAAAGGCATTTTGAGCGCAAATCACCGTTCTGCTGTTTTCATGCATCTCTATCAGGAAACAGAAACACTGATGCGGGAAAAGCTCCATGTGCCTGAGGATTACAAATTACTTTTCACCTCTTCAGCGACAGAGAATTGGGAGATCATTTCCCAATCCATAGTGCAGTCTGCAGGTTATCATATTTTTTCCGGTTCATTTGGCAAGAAATGGTTTGATTATGCCAAATACATCGAACCTAAATGCCATGCCCATAAATTAGAGTCAGATCAAACTATTGATGTGCAAAATCTGGAGATCGGGGAAGAATTCGATGTGATTGCCATAACCCAAAACGAGACATCAAATGCCACTCAGGTCACCAATCGGACCATCGCTGACATTGCCAATAAATATCCCGGGAAAATGATAGCTGTGGATACCACTTCTTCCATGGGAGGAATTGAGCTGGAATTTAGATTGGCAGACATTTGGTATGCTTCAGTACAGAAATGTTTTGGACTGCCTGCAGGTTTGGGGATTTTGATTATTTCTCCTAAAGCCATTGAAAAGGCAAAATACAAGGGCGAAAAAGGGAGATATAACAGCCTGAACTTTATGCTAGAAAATGCTGAAAACTATCAGACCCATTACACCCCAAATGTCTTTGGTATTTATTTACTGTTTAGGGTATTAAAGGACATTCCTGAAATCCAGCATATAGACCAAAAAACCAAAGAACGCATGAGGATCTTGGAAGACACTATTGCCAAAACAGGAAAATTAAGAATGCTGATCCAAAATCCTGAAGCCAGAAGCAGCACGGTCCTGGCGATCACAGGAAGAGACGAACTGATCACTGAAGTCAAAAAATCTGCAGAAAAAGTTGGTATGCAGATGGGTAGTGGATATGGGCCATTGAAAGCAAGCAGTTTCAGGATAGCCAATTTCCCGGCTATCTCTGATACGGAATTTCAAAATCTGATCGATTTTCTCAAAAAATATTAGACCTCCATTAATCTACTTTTCTTTGCATCATGATTACAATCTTTACAGACGGTGCCTCCAAAGGCAATCCCGGGCCGGGTGGTTATGGAGTAGTGATGAAATACAACCAACATCGAAAAGAACTTTCAGGCGGTTACAGACTCACTACCAACAACAGGATGGAACTCCTGGCAGTCATCCGTGCCCTCCAGGAACTGAAAGCAAGGGGTATCCCAGTGACAATTTACTCAGACAGCAAGTATGTCGTGGATGCCATTGAAAAGGGTTGGCTATGGAGTTGGCAGAAAAAGGGATTCAAGGACAAGAAGAATATCGATCTCTGGAAAATATATATTCCATTGCACGTCAGGTACAAGCCGAAGTTCATGTGGGTAAAAGGCCATGCCGGACACCTTGAAAATGAACGCTGCGATCAATTGGCCGTAGCAGCGGCGGAAATGCCCAATTTACCTGCTGATGAGGGATATGAGAATCTTTGATTTGAGTTTCTGTAAATAGACAGAAGACGGAAGACGGAAGACGGAACATGGCATGAGTCGATATTTTGGACAGCTTTTTAGATCGCTAATTATTTAATCTTTGATCCTTTTAAAAGACTGTTCACTAAAATGAAAGACGCTGTATTCCGGTTCAAACAATTTGCTGTGCAACAGGACAGGTGCGCCATGAAAATCAGCACTGATGGGGTAGTTTTGGGAGCATTTGCAGGTCGGGGAAATCCACAAAGAATTCTGGATATCGGAGCAGGAACAGGGGTTGTTTCATTGATGTTGGCACAAAGATTTCCTGAGGCCACGATTACAGGGATTGAAATTGACAAAGATGCTTTTGAACAGGCCTCAGAAAATGTATGCAAAAGTCCTTGGAGTAACCGCATAAAAATGATTAACCAAAGCTTTCAGGAATTTTATAACCAACATGATGGAAAGTTTGATTTGATTGTCAGCAATCCCCCCTTTTTTCCAAAACACTTAAAATCACCTGATCCAAAAAAAAATTTGGCTTTACACAATGACAGTCTATCTTTCGGTGAACTGGCAAATGGCATAAAAAGGTTATTGGAGAATGATGGACATTTTTGGCTGATTCTACCCCCTGAACAAATGGATACAATCAATAGAATTCTTGAATTTTTAGGTTTTTTTGTTTTTGAAAAACTGGATTTAAGAGATAAACCAGCTAAAAATATTATTAGGACAATTCAGGCTTTTTCTTTTTCAAAAGGAGAAATAAAAAATTCTGATATGCATATTAAAGATAAATCAGGGAAATACTCAAAAGATTATTCTGAACTACTCCAACAGTTTCTTATCATATTTTAGTTTTTATATAGTCTGACCATAACAAAATGTTTTTTTTAAATCCATTATTGCTGTACTTTTAAACCCTATTTTATAAGAGTTAAATTAATGAATAAGAGTAATATTGGTGTCATATCATTTCTGGTGATTTTAATGGGTATTTTTTCGTCTTGTGAAGAAGAAAATATAATACCCCCCTCACTGATCACCGAAGAAGTTATTTATCTGAGTGGAGAGCGGGTCAGATTACTTGGAAGGATCCTCACTACCCAAAATATCAATGCAAATGACCATGGTTTTTATGTGGCTGAAAATGAGGCCTTTAATCAGCCATTGATCATTTCCTTGGGGGAAAGAATCAACCCGGGCAGATTTATTGGAGAAATTGAGGCGCTGACCATTGAACGCACCTACTATGCTAAGTCCTTTATCAATATAGGTGGAGAGATTCAATTCGGCAATGTTTTACAACTCACGACCCTCTCCCCTCAAATTCAAAGTTTTTCTCCAAATAATGGCCCGGCAGGAACTCTCATAACCATAACGGGTAAAAATTTTACTTCGGATACCCAAATATTAATCGGGAACAGGCCAGCTGAAATTCAGTCAATAGAATTTGAATCAAGGATTACGGCAAAAATTCCTCCCCCTGGTTCAACAGCTAGGGAAACTGTGACTATAATTATTCAGGGAAGGGAATTTGTTCTTAACCAACAGTATGAATATCCTACAGGAACATTTACGAAGCTCCCAAATCCACCTATATCTATTCGGCTGAAAGGAAATATTTTTTTTCAGGACAATGAAAATTTCTATTTGGGTTTGGGAACCAATGCTGATAATTCATTGAATTCTAAAATCTGGAAATATAATCTTGGTACCGAGCAATGGTCTGAGGAAACTTTTCAAGGCAACCCATTGTGGCTGGCTTTTTCCACAAATAATTATTTTGGTGGTGGTTCAAGTACTATTGCATTCTCACCATATGTACCAAGTCGGGATTTTTGGAGAATTCAAAATGGGAATTTTGAGAAATTGCCTGATTTACCATTTGCAGTTATAGAACCGGTTTCATTTGAAACCAATCAAAATCTATATGTAAGCGGCGGGTTAATTGGGAACAGTAATTTCAAATATTCGAAATCTTCCGGTGAATGGAGAAGTATCAATCCTGCCCCGGTTTCTTTAAATAAAACTGATTTATATTTTGTCCACAATGACAAATTATATATAGCGAGTTCAACCAACAAACAGATTTATCTGTTTGATCCAGAGACAGAAGAATGGAGTTTCTTCGGTATATATCCCGGAGATTTAGTGGGAGGAAGTGCTGGATTTGGAGTTACCATTGGTGACCGGGTCTTTGCCGGTTTAAATTATAGGTCTGTTCAGGTATGGGAACTCAATATGGTGCCAGGTTCAAATTGGATCAAGAAAAATGATTTTATTGGCACACCGTTAGCCTGGAATATTGGAGTTTTTTCAGATGGGGAGTTCATATACTTGGTAAGGAGGCTAGATCTTTCCGGCCAAATAGAATTCTGGAAATTTGATCCAAACAGGTTTTAAATAAAGATTATATGAGAAAAATTTTACAATTAATATTTTTTCTTTTCCTGGTTGGTATTTCTGCAAATGCGCAGCAAAAAAATGTCGTGGGAAGGGATATCGGACAATTAAAAGACCTCAAAATAGGTGGCCGGATCATCGATCAGATCACAGGTGAACCTTTGGTGGGAGCTACAATTACCGTTCGCGAACTGACACAAACAGAAATTACAAGTACCAACGGCACCTTTAATCTGGTTTTGGACAGAGCAGAATACACGCTTGAGATCAGGTATGTTGGTTATGAAACCGTATTATATCCTTTTGTAGCAGTGGGCGATGGAAGGATAAGTCTAACCATGATTCAAGAAGACTTTACATTGGATGATGTGGTTATCTATGGTAGGGATCCTGAGAAAAACATCAGAAGCACAGATATGGGTGCCATCAGCATCAGCATGAATACACTGAGGGAATTACCTCCATTTCTTGGAGAAGTGGATATTATAAGAAGCATTGCTACTCTTCCTGGCGTTAGTCAGGTGGGGGAAGCTTCATCAGGATTAAATGTAAGAGGAGGAGGGGCTGATCAAAACCTTATTATGTTTGCGGGTGCACCTATATATAATCCTTCTCACCTTTTCGGTTTGTTCACGGCTTTCAATCCTGATGTGGTAAATGATTTCACTTTATATAAGGCGATAATCCCGACCAAATACGGAGGAAGAGGGTCATCCATCTTGGATATCACACCAAAATCAGGAAGTCTGACCAATTGGGGCGGTGACCTAATGGTAGGTACAGTTTCAGGTAAAATCGGATTTAATGGTCCTGTCATCAAAGACAAGGTCTCTGCTAAAGTCGGTGTAAGAGGATCTTATATTAACTGGTTGCTCGGGTCGCTGAACAATGCCGATCTGAGGACAAGCCAGGCCAATTTCAATGATGTGAACGGAATTCTATATGGCGAAATCAATGATAACCATAATGTCACCTATAGCTTCTACCGTAGTTATGATGATTTTGCACTGGCATCTGACACCACCATTTCATGGACAAATATGAGCCATACGCTAAGTTATCAGGGGAGATTTTCTGAAAAGTTTTCTGTCAATGCCATAGGATTTTCCACGTTGTATGATTTTACCATTTTCAATCAATCAGGTATCAATAATTTCGACCTCAATTCAGGAATCATTGACAATGGCTTAAGGTTGAACTTTACTTATGCCCTGAGTGAAAGGAACAGAATCACCTTTGGCGGAGATACTAAAAACCTTACCATCAACCCGGGAGAACTAATACCGGGAGTTGTCAACGGAGAATCTACCATTCTTCCCCAATTGGTGCAAAGCGAATATGCCAGAGAGTCAGGCTTATATCTTCAACATGAACTTGAATTGGGGGAAAAATTCGGTTTTTCCTATGGAATGAGATACGACATGTACCAATATTATGGGCCTCGGACTGTCAGGGAATATGCCCCAAATCTTCCACTGAATGCTGGAAATGTCATCGGTGAAAGAACTTATGGAGATGGCGAACTTATCCAATCTTATGATGGCTGGGGTCCAAGGGCTTCTATTCGCTATTCTATAGATTCCAGGACCTCCATCAAAGGTGGCTACAACAAAATGTACCAGTTTATCCATTTGATCTCGAATACTGCCACCATAGCTCCGACAGATATTTGGAAGTTGAGTGACCGATTTTTGAAGCCACAGATTGTAGATCAGTATTCCCTGGGGATATATAAAAACTTCAGAGGAAATATTTTTGAGACCTCAGTAGAAGTATATTACAAAGACATTCAAAATGTGGTGGAATACAAAGACGGAGCAAAGCTTTTGCTACAGAACAATCTTGAAACAGAAATCATACCAGGGGAAGGAAGGGCTTATGGGGTTGAAGTCTATGCAAAGAAAAATCTTGGTAGAATCACCGGTTGGGCAAGTTATACCTATTCCAGAACCTTTAGGAGAGTCATTACACCTTTCGAGGAAGAGATAATCAATGATGGAGAATGGTACCCTGCCAATTTTGATAAACCACATGACTTGACTTTGATCGGAAATTATAAAATGGCATCCAATGTTTCCCTTTCGGCTACCTTTTCCTACAGTACAGGAAGACCTGTGACATTCCCGGAAGCTAAATTTGATTTTGCAGGTAATTCCCTCGCATTTTTTAGAAACCGGAATCTTCAAAGAATTCCTGATTTTCATAGGTTAGATCTTTCTTTAAATTTCCAGTTGAAAGGTAAAGGTAAATTCTATGATGGTGACTGGACATTTGCTGTAATGAATGTTTATGGAAGGAAAAACCCATTTTCGATCTTTTTTGCCGACCAGCCCGGTTCTCCACCACAAGCCTATAGACTTGCAATACTTGGTGTGCCACTTCCTACTTTGAGTTATTCGATGAAATTCTGATGAACATGTTGAAAAGATTGATTTATATATTATTGATTATCCCTATTTCCTGTATTGATCCCTATAAGATCGATATCCCCCAAGGTACTCAACTGCTAACGGTCGATGGTTTTATAACCACCGATCCCGGGCCGCATTTGATAAGATTGACCAGAAGTGATACCTATGGTAGTGTATTTGAGGGCCTAATCAGGCCTGTAACCAGGGCAACAGTAGGTATAAGGGACAGCGAGGGAAATGTAACCTTCCTCGATGAACTGGCAAATGACGGTGTCTATGCCACGCCTGCAGGTTTTAGGGCAAGGGTTGGGATTTCATATTCCTTACAGATCAATTTACAGACCGGTAAGTCTTACACTTCCCTTCCTGAAAGAGTAGAATCTGTCCCTCAAATTGATTCACTTTCTTACAAGTCTATAAAATTTAATACCAATGACAGGTTAACAGACATAATCGGTGTTCAAGTATTTGCCCACTTTACAGATCCAAGTGATCAGGCAAATTTCTATTATTGGAGAAATGGTACTTCCACATTTGTATTGGTAGCCAACCCGGAACTGTACACTTTACCTCCGAATCATCCCGAAAATCCAAGAGGCCCGGCTCCTAAAGACTGCTGCGCGATTTGTTTTGTCGATGATGAATCCAGAATTCAAAGATTCACTCTTGCTTCCGATGAGAACTTCAATGGCCTGTCCCAACGACTTCCAGTCCTGTTTATTGAAGATAATGGATTGAGGTTTAGACAAACCTACAGGGCAGAAATACAACAAATGGCAATTTCAAGTGAAGCACATAGGTTTCTGAGTTTGATTGAGCAGCAAACAAATCTCACGGGAAGTGTTTTTGACAATCCTCCTGCCAGTATTAGAGGAAATATCATAAGTTTAGATGATCCTGATGAGACGGTTTTAGGCTACTTTATTGCCGGCTCGGTCGATAAAAAAAATGTCTACATTGAAAACAATAAACTTGAATTCCGTCAAACACCCGGAATAATTCCGGATGATTGTCTTACGGTAAGCGGAGCCAGACTCAATCCTCCGGCAGATTGGAACCCGTAAGGAAATTAATTTGCAATAACTCCAATAATAACTACAGAAGCTTGATCCTTTCTTCGAATACAATCCCTTCTTTTTCCAAAGCCCCTAAAATAGGCTCATAAATTTCGGATAGAACAGGAACGTGTAAGCCCCTCACATTGATTTTACCATCCAAAAACAGATCAACGGCAATGGCCAATGGCAGACCAACTGTCTTGGCCATTGCAGTATGTTCCTGATTTACTCCTTTGCATACCAGGCTGGAAACTATATCCTTCTTTCCTTCGGGAGTCTCAATCTCAAATAGATGCTGCATGACAATCATGTCTTTATCTTGATGTCCCAACTTCCACTTTTCTTTCAAAATCTCCTCTAAAATTGAAGCCGGACTTCCTGTTTTTTTTGGTATTGGACTATCAGAAAACATTCCTAACCATTCGATTTTCTCGAGTATTTCGCTACCGACCCATGGTAGAAGTTCCTGAAGTTTTTCCTCCACCGATTTGGTCTCATGAAAAGGCAAAAATGAATTAAAAAACATCCTATGTGAAAATCCCGTAGGCAACTCCATCTGAAAAGAGTCGTCTGTGATTCCCAATTGCACAAAGACATCCCAACTTTGACAAAACCCAGCTCTTCTTAAAGTCCCTCTCAGCAATGTAGGGATTTCATTAAGTCCATAAATCTTTCTATAACTCAAAGAATCCCTGTTTGGATAGCCTTCAAAATCACCAACTTTGTCAAATCTGATTTTCTCCAGTCTCCTGTAAAGCATGTGATAGGGTATATATTTGAGTTCTCCATTTTGGATAAACCGAGAAGTCCCCTGACCTGCAAGGACAACATTTCTAGGATTCCAGGTAAATTTATATTTCCAAGGGTTATTCTCACTTTCAGGCGCTAGTAACCCACCTGTATAGGACTTAAAAGAAGTGACCCTATTGCCTGTTTTTTTTTCATCATTGATAATTTTCATAGCAGACATGTGATCCAAACCCGGATCTAATCCACATTCATTTAGAAAAAGGAGGTTCTTGGCTTCTATTTCACTTTTCATTTCCCTCATTTCCCCGGATTCATAGGAAGCGGAGAAAAAATGTTTGCCCAATTCCAGACAGTCCTTTGCGATGATCGGATGCAAAAAAGCAGGAAGCATTGAAATCACCACATCTGATTCTTCGATAAGGGCTTTTCTTTTCTCTTCATCTTCCAAGTTTATACACACAGCTTTGCCTGACCCATGGTCCTTCAGCTTTTCGGCAGCAATCTCCACAGAAACATCTGCTACAATAATTTTTCTTTTTTTTGGTACAGCTGTCTCCAAAAGATATTCAATTAGAAAAACGGATGATTTCCCTGCACCGAGGATCAGTATTGTTTGCATAATGAATAAATAAATATGACTGCCCGAAGTTGTGAAAAAACAGGGAAGGCAAAAAATCCAACACTATAATTAAATGGAAAATAACAATTCCGGATTTTTTTTTGTTATTTCAATCCGATTTTTAAATCATAAAATGAATAGAAGGATAGAGTTGAAAGTAAGTTTGGAGGTGATCCAAAAAAAGGACTGGTCTGAGGAAGAGTGCATTTTGATTTCCAGGGCAAGTGAAATTTTAGAGATGGCCCATGCCCCATATTCAAATTTTCTGGTAGGAGCAGCATTACTTCTGGAAGATGGTTCTATTTTTGTAGCGAACAATCAGGAAAATGTTTCTTTTCCGGTTGGGGTCTGTGCAGAAAGGGCCGTTCTTAGTTATGCCTTGGGAAATAATCCTAAAGTAAGGCCTTTGAAATTGGCAATAGTTGCTAAAAGGAATGGTGAAAAAAAAATGGCAACCGTAACCCCGTGTGGACTTTGCCGGCAGACTATCAATGAATATGAAGTGAAATTTGGGCAACCAATTGAATTGTTGATGCTCAATCCTGATGGGGATATTTTAAAAGCGTCTGGAATTGACCAGTTATTGCCTTTTAGATTTAACGATTTGAACAGTTAATGAAATATAATTTCAAATATCAGCATACTGCCCAATATAGGACATCCCATGTGATCAATAGGAACGAAAAAGAAATTATTATTGCCCTTCACGGCTATGGTCAGTTGTCAGAATTCTTCCTCAAAAAGCTCGAACCAATTTTCAGTGAAGACAAGTTGATTGTTGTACCGGAGGCAACGAATTACGCTTATTTGGAAGGTTTTTCCGGCAGAGTTGGAGCCAATTGGATGACCCTCCACGAGAGAGAGTCTGCCATAACCAACAACAATGATTATCTCAATGGACTTCTCGAAAATATCCTTTTGAAATACAGGATTAGACCAATCGTCAAAGTCATGGGTTTTTCTCAAGGTGCCGCCACTGCTACTCGATGGGTCAGTCAACTTCCTTTTTCGGTAAATTCCCTTATTCTTTGGAGTGGAGGATTTGCCCATGACCTTAATTTCCAAAAAACCGGAGAAAAACTAAAGAATACAGAAGTTATGATTGTTTTAGGTGATTCGGACAGCCTCATTACGACGGATTCTATCCAAAAACAGGATGAGTTTCTTTCCATGTTGCCTTTTGAGGTAAAAAAGCTCCGATTTGAAGGAGGTCATGATTTAAATACACCTTTTCTCCAAAAGATTTTTGGATAATGTAAATTATATAAATGATACCAGAACAAAAAAGTTTGATATGAACTGCGAGTTATTTAATTTTCTTAAAATTTTATCTGAATTCCACAATGCTTACCCTATCTGAAAAAGAAGTCGAAAAAATAGCAGTGCAGCTGCTGAAGGGGATGATTTGTTTTTTCCAAATGGACAATAAAAAAATTCACCACTTACCTGATGATGAGGACTATTTCAATTACGATCTTACTCCTGAGGAGGAAGATATTCTGGATGAAATAGATGATAATCCCGACAATTTCGCAGAATTCACCAAGATGGAACCCAATCAGGAACATCAAATGATGGAGCATTTTGCTGATAGAATTGTAAAGGAGAGAAATTTCCAGGATGACCTCTTCAATGCTTTAAGCAAGCCGAAAGCAGCAACAGGTTTCAAATTCCTAATAGACAGTTCCGGAAAATATTCCGAAAAATGGCAGGAATACCGGATCCAAAAATACAAGGATTGGGTAAAGGAACAGGTTGACAGCTTTAACTATTCCGAAGAATAAGTAAAGTCACTTTTAGGTGGCTGTACTGAGCTCTTTCCAACACTAGTTCGTCTTAATCCATCTCCAGATGGTTTTGTAATTGACCTTGGTACCATGGATCAAAATCCCTATACGGTACACTTTCCCAGCCACCCATGTACTGAACAAAAATCCCACGATCAATAGCACTATTGACAGGGCCAAGTCCCAGAAAGGCACGCCATAACTCACCCTGCCCATCATGGCAATCGGTGAAGTGAACGGAACAATGGACAGCCAAAAAGAGACATTGCTATTGGGATCGTTCAATACAAAAACAAAAAGGCCCATATATCCAATTAGCAGTGGAATAGTGATGGGAAGCATAAATTGTTGAGCTTCAGAAGGTGTGTCTATGGCGGCACCCACAGCCGCAAAAAAAGCCCCATAAAGCAAGTAACCTCCCAAGAAGTAAAATATAAAAGTCAACGTCAGCTGAATAAAATCTATTCCCTGAATTGTCTGAATGATATTGTAAATATTTTCATCTCCATTGATCATTTGACCCATTTCAGGATTTGAAAGCTCCATTAATTGTTGGTGGGGCAATTGCATTCCGAAATAGCCGATTATTATTGAAGAGATCCCTCCTATCAGTACTACCCAGATCAGAAACTGGGTGAGACCTACTGCACCGATCCCGATTATTTTACCCATCATTAGCTGAAAGGGCCTGATAGAAGATATAAGGATTTCGATGATCCGGCTGGATTTTTCCTCGATAACTCCCTGCATGATCTGGTTGCCGTAGATAAAGATGAAAATATAGATTAGAATGCCTGCCATGAAGCCGATGGCATAATTGACCGTTGCGTCAGATATTTTTTCATCTCCTCTGTTATCCAAAGTAATGGATTGGATGGCCACTTTGGTTCGGTAGGCATTGATGACCTCCGGATCTATCCCCGATTCAAAAAGCCTTTGTTCCTCTATTCTTTTTTTCAGATTGGATTCAAGAGTGGTTATAAATCCCATACTTGGATTTTTTTCTGCATAATATATGATACCGGTTGGTTTGGTAAGATCTAATTTGGGAATATATAAAAAGCCAAATCTTTCTCCGTCCTGCACCATAGTCTTGGCATCTTCCAAGGATGTATTGGAAAAGGAAAAAGCGTATTGTTCCGAACTCTCAAGAAAAAACAGGTTATTTTCATCCACGACTTCAATAATTCTTAAAGCGGAACTGGATGATTCATCTACAGCTATCCATAGAAATACCCCCATAATTGCAGGAAAAATCAATGGAGTCAAAATTGTCGCTAAAAGAAAAGACTTCTTCTGTACCCTTGAGAGGTATTCTCTCTTGATTACCAGCCAGACTTTACCCATTTGAATAATCTTTAACTTGTTGGATAAAAATTTCTTCCATACTTGGTAATATTTCCTGAAAGCTGACCACTTCCCCAAACTCCATCAATTTGAGAAGCATTTGATTCGGAGAATCTTGCCCTAGCGACAATGTAAACGTGGCCAGTCCATTTTTTAATTGGGCGCCAAACTCCAATGGAAGATTGCTGCCATCACAATTAAGACTGATTTTATATTTATTGGGTCTAAATTGTTGTTTGATATTTTCCAGACTTCCCTCCAGAATTTTATGTGACTTGTGAATCATGGCTATTTGATCACACAATAGTTCTACTGATTCCATCCTATGAGTTGACAAAACCAGTGTAATTCCCTTATCCTTCAACTCAAGGATTTCATCTTTAATGATTTCAGCATTAATTGGATCAAACCCCGAAAAAGGTTCATCCAAAATTAGGAGTTCGGGTTCATGGATAATGGTAGAAATAAACTGCACCTTTTGGGCCATTCCTTTGGAAAGGTCATCAATCCTCTTGTCTTTCCAGGAAATTATATCCATTTTTTTAGCCAATAACTCACCTTTTCTTTGGCAATTGCAGCTGGCATGCCTTTTAGCCTCGCAAAATAGATCAATTGGTCCCAAACCTTCATTTTTTTGTACAGACCTCTTTCTTCGGGCAAATAGCCGATTCTGGAGATATGGTTTGGATGCAGTTTTTCTCCATTGAACAAAACCTGCCCTTGGTCTGCTTCTATGATCTGATTGATAATTCGGATAAGGGTGGTTTTTCCTGCCCCATTGGGACCTAGCAGACCAAAAATCCCACCTTCAGGAATACATAAAGAAACATCACTAAGAGCCTTGTTAGGTCCATAAGATTTGTTCAAATGTTGGATTTCGAGGATAGCCAAAGAAAATTCTTTTTGGTAAAAATATTAAATCTTGAAATTGTATCCTATCTGAGGGTAACAGAACCAACAGAAACATCAATATCGAAAGTCATCAGATTCTTACTGTTTTCTTTATAGGTTCTGCTTACGTAGGTTTTATTACCAATATCCTTAAGATGTTTGGGAATATAAGTCCTGCACATAGGTGTTGATTTGATCTTAACAATAAAGGGCTGACTGTCATCCGGTAGTTCAAGGTTAACTTTGCCTGCACCCACCATTGCCTGAATATTACAGGACTCAGGCATTTTGCCTGAGAATGAAAGATTGAGTGTTCCGTAATTGGCCTCAAATATCATTTCCTTGGCGTTTGTGAGATTGAGATTGAACGCTTCAACATTTCCCATATTAATGGACACCATGATGGTGTCCATTTTGACCGAATTTGCCGTATTTTTACTATAATCCAACAAAATGTCCGCACTCGTGGACTTAATAATGCAATTAGAGATTGGCAAATAGGAGAGATCAAGATTGGCTGTTCCAATTCCAAAATAAAAATGGAGATCATATAGAAAATTGGAATTCAGACCAACAGACCATTTATGGTCAAAATCGTCATTAGTGCTTGAAAAGAGTTTATAGGAAAGACTTTTTCCCAGATTTTCGGATTCTACATTTCTATGGACCAAATTGGCATATAGTACCTCATCCCTGATTTCATGGAAAAATGAAGGCAATATATTTACTTTCGATAAATTTGATTTGATATAAAGAGACTCCTCCCCTTGTTTTCTTTTGATCTCAGAAACACCTTTGTAAATGTTGAAATCCAGATAAACAAGATGGTACCCACGCCGCTCTTCAATTTTAAACTCTTTGGTGATCTGGGCCGTAAGCTGGAAAGAAACCCCAAAAACGAGTCCGATAATTAAGCTAAATCTGTTCAGCATACGGTAAGGTTACGGCAATCAATTTAAAAGGTTCTTGAAGGTATAAAAAAAGCCAGATTTTCGTCTGGCTCCAAATTTTTAGAAAAATTCTTTCATTTTATCGAAAAAGCTCTTTTCCGATTTACCTGGGTCTGGCTTGAAATTATCAGAATCTTTGAGGTCTTCAAGAATTTGTTTTTCCTCTTTACTGAGTTGTTTGGGAGTCCAAACATTCACGTGAATGAGCTGGTCACCTCTACTATATCCATTGATATCTCTTATTCCTTTTCCTTTCAATCTGAGAATCTTCCCACTTTGCGTACCCGGGTCTAGCTTTATCTTGACTTTACCGTCAATAGTAGGCACTTCAATCTGAGACCCCAAAGCTGCATCAATGAAACTGACATACAAGTCAAACACAACGTTATTGCCATCCCTTTGAAGAATTTCATCTTCAATCTCCTCAATCACTATCAGCAAATCTCCAGGAACTCCACCTGCCGTTTCATTTCCTTTTCCTGACATACTCAATTGCATGCCATCAGCAACACCTGCCGGGATATTGATCGGAATTACCTCCTCTTTTAATATAAGGCCCCTTGGATCTGCTTCCGCAGGTTTTTTATCTACGATTTGACCATTGCCTCCACAAGTAGGACATGTACTGGCCGAAACCATTTGACCCAACATGGTATTGACTACTTTTTTGATCTGACCGGAACCGTGGCAGGATGGACAGGATTTGAAAGTAACTCCATCTGCAATAATATGTCTCTTTACTTTGATTTTCTTCTCAACACCGTTAGCTATTTCTTTGAGGTTGAGCTTGAGCTTTACGCGAAGGTTTGTTCCTTTTTTGGTTCTTCGACCACCTCTGCCTCCTCCAAAAAATGATTCAAATCCGCCGCCTCCGAAAATATCTCCAAACTGGGAAAAGATATCCTCCATATTCATTCCGCCACCACCGTAGCCGCCATTTCCACCAAGACCCTGATGTCCAAACTGATCATAGCGCTGACGCTTATCCGGATTGCTTAAAACTTCATAGGCTTCCGCAGCTTCTTTGAATTTTTCTTCTGCTTCAGGATTATCAGGATTTTTATCCGGGTGATATTGAATTGCTAATTTCCTGTAAGCTTTTTTGATTTCCTCAGGGGCAGCACTTTTACTTACCCCTAATATTTCGTAATAATCTCTCTTTGCCATATCCTTTTTTATGCTCCTGTCACAACTTTGGCATACCTGATGACCTTATCACCGAGGGTATATCCTCTTTCCACTACATCGATAACCTTCCCTTTCATATCCTGTGTTGGGGAAGGAATTTGGGTAATTGCTTCTTGGGTTTCCGGATCAAATGCTTTTCCAATAAGATCATCCATAGGTTTCAAGCCCTTATTTTCCAGTATTTTTACAAGTTTATTGAATACCAATTGATTTCCATCTCTTACTTTAACCGGATTATCTTCATTTTCACTGGCTTTGCAGGCTCTTTCAAAATCGTCAATGACAGGTACTATCTCGGTCATCAGATCTTGAGAAGCAGTTTTTATTAGATCCAAACGTTCTTTGGAAGTCCTCCTTCTATAATTTTCAAACTCAGAATAAAGCCTTACATATTTATCTTTCAGTTCTGCCACCTCTTCTTGTAATTTTTCTTCCTGAGATAATTCACTTGTTTCAGATTTTGAATCAGAAGTGACGTGCTCTTCATTGGACAATTCATCCTGATTTACTTCCTGTTCTTCGGAAGTGAAATGTTCATCATTGAATAACTCTTTCTCAGCCATTTGTTTTAAAATTTTTTAATCTTTTGTAAATCATCAATTTGTTTGCCATTGCACATTCTCTGACAAACTGACATTTATTGACTATGGATAGCCTGCCATAACATGTCTTTCAATTTATCGAGATTATATTGGGATACAGAAGAAATGAAAATAGAAGGGATATCTTTAGGTAGATCTGCCCCCATTTGATCCATCAGCTCATCGTCCAACATGTCTGATTTTGTGATAGCCAATAGTCTCTTCTTGTCCAAAAGTTCGGGGTTGAATTTCTCCAATTCTCCGAGTAGGATTCTATATTGCTCAGAAATGCTTTCGGCATCTGCCGGTATCATAAATAACATGATGGAGTTCCTTTCTATATGTCTCAAAAATCTCAAGCCTAATCCCTTACCTTCCGAAGCTCCTTCTATGATTCCTGGGATATCGGCCATTACGAAGGATTTGTCATCTCTATACCCTATTACTCCGAGATTAGGAACTAAAGTCGTGAATGGATAATCACCAATCTCCGGTCTTGCCGCGGATATACTTGACAAAAGCGTAGATTTTCCGGCATTCGGAAAACCTACAAGTCCAACATCCGCCAATAATTTCAATTCAAGAATAATCCATTCCTCTATCCCCGGTTCGCCAGGTTGTGCAAAGTGTGGCGCTTGATTGGTCGCAGTTTTGAAGTGGTCGTTGCCCAATCCTCCTCTTCCTCCCGGTGTAAGAATTACCTCTTGCCCATCTTCAGTGACTTCGAACCTGACTTCCAATGATTCAGCATCCTTGGCAACGGTTCCTAATGGTACTTCCAAAATCACGTCAACCCCCTCCCTTCCTTTTCTTCTACCTCCTTCTCCGCCTTTGCCGTCTTCTCCAATAACATGTTTTTTGTATTTAAGGTGTAGAAGTGTCCAAAGCTGGGAGCTTCCTTTCAGAATGATGTGCCCACCTCGCCCACCATCCCCACCGTCAGGACCGCCTTTTGGCACGTGCTTTTCCCTTCTGAAATGAACAGAACCCGCCCCACCTGCTCCTGATCTTGAGCAAAATTTCACATAATCAATAAAGTTGGAATCAGCCACTTTCTTCTTTTTTTCTAACAAAAACGGCTAAGCTCTTAGCTTAGCCGAACAAATCCAATTACAAAGGTACAAATTATTCTATATCAGAGCTTATCAATTACTTTTTCGATGTCCCCAAAAATATCCTCGATTGTACCAACACCATTGATTTTTGTGAATTTGCCCTGCTTTTCATAATATGCTGCAACAGGCAAGGTCTCATCCAAATAGACTCTAATTCTGGTTTCTATTTTGGACTCGTCCTGATCATCCGTGCGACCAGAGGTCTTTCCTCTCTCCCTTATCCGTTCTTTCAGCACTTTCTCTTCCACCTCCAAAGCAATCATACCTGAAATCTCCAAGTTGTTGTTTTGCATCAGCTTGTCCAAAGCTTCAGCCTGTGCGACAGTTCTTGGAAATCCATCAAAAATAAAACCATTTGAATCTTTGTTATGGGTGATTTTGTCTTCAACCATCCTTATCACAACTTCATCAGGAACCAACCTTCCTTCGTCCATATATTTTTTGGCCAACTTACCAAGCTCTGTACCTTCTCCTAAATGCTTTCTGAACAAATCACCTGTCGAAAGGTGTGTCAGGTGGTATTTATCGATGATTTTTTCACTTTGGGTTCCTTTACCTGCCCCGGGAGGGCCAAATAACACAATATTGAGCATGATCTATTTCTTTTGTTTTTATAATGAAAACTATTTTAATTGGTATAAAGCAGGCAAGTTTCTTCCTAATCCATCATAATCCAATCCATACCCCACCACAAACCTATTTGGAATTTCAAACCCAACATAATCAATATTGATGTCATGAACCAGAGCATCAGGCTTTAATAGTAGGGAAGCTACCGCAATTTTTTTTGGTTTTCTTTCTTTAACAAGTTCCAAAAGAAATTTCATACTCAAACCTGTATCAACAATATCCTCAACAATAATTACTGATTTTCCCTCTATATCTAAATCCAGTCCAATTAAACTCTTTACTTCACCGCTAGACTTGGTTCCCATATATGAGGCTACCTTAATAAAAGTAACCTCAACAGGAACTTTAATATTTTTGGTCAGATCAGATAAAAACATGAAGGCACCGTTTAATACTCCTATCAGGACTGCAGGGCCCTCTGAAAAATCGTTTGATATTTCAGAAGCCAGTTCCTCTATTCGCTTTTTCAGCACATGAGCACTTATATAAGGTACAAATTCTTTATCTTTTATCAATACCATCTTATGAAACAAAAATGCCCTTTATTAAAGGGCGCTACAAATATAAAAAAAAAAGCTTGGCCATCTTGGATTTGGATATTAATCCTTATAAATGTTTCATCAAATACCTGTACATAGCCAGCATTGATTCCAGATCAAGAAGGGAGACCTTCTCTGATGGGGTATGAACATTATCCTCTGCTGCACCAATAAAACACCAATCAATAGCATAAGGTGAGAGTTGTATTTCCCTTCCGTCACTACCACCTGTACCTTCTACTTCTAATTGAAAAGGGATGCCACTGTCCAATGCCAATCTTATAATTCTATCCAAATATATTTTTCTGGGGATGAATTTGTCACGCATGGAGATGACTACTCCTTGATGATGCTCAATTCCATCTGTAATCCAGGTAATGTCCGAAACTAATGCCTGTTTGATTGGAAAAGTCTCCTCAATAAATTTTAGTAAAAAAGGAACACTTCCTCCTCCATGTTCTTCATAGGTTGAAAAAACGACCCAACCATGTTCAAGGGATTCACACATTTTTAGACAATTATAAATACCCAATCTGTTGTCTAAGTATGCAGCCTGAATAAATTCTTTATCAATCCTTATGTTTTGTGCATAGGATAATAAAGTTCCCCTTTCAATTGACCTTGGAAAATCGTGAAATAAATCTCCCTCTTTTTCAACAATTTTACACAAAATAGGACCTAAACTATCCTTTCCAACGATATATTCATCACTATCCACCTCAGGGCCGCCTATTGGCACAAGTTGATTTTCATACCTGACTGTAAAACCAATAGTATCTATATGGGCAAATACAGCGGTTCTTGGTTTCCCAAATTTCAGTAATAAGCAATCCTGAAACCTTTCTCCAAAATAAAAATCAGGCTGAACTTTCCACTGAAATTTCCGTTGTTGGATGTAGTCAATCAAAAATTCTGTCATAGAACGCTCATCTCCTGAGACACTTTGTATATTAAGTAACTTGTTGAGCAGTTCCATTTTAGTGTAATTTTGCTTGTTTTGGCTTAGTTTCACAAATATGAAAATTTGAAAAGATTTTTGATAAAGTTTAAAGTTTTAAAATATTAATATACATTTGTGAATAGTTAAAAGTTTATAAATTTGAAATCAAATCAATTAAACACTCAAAATCTGAACGTAAAAAATTTTTTATTATGAAAAAAATACTACTATCTACAATCATGGCTGGGTGTATTGCCTTATCGGTAAACGCCCAAAGCGACTACAATAAGTGGTCCCTAGAACTAAATGGAGGCTTTAATCATGTACAAGCTCCATTGACTCCTAACTATTTCTCACCCATCGCATTAGGTCATGTTGACTTCGGTGTTAGATACATGTTCAATGACAAGTTTGGAGCCAAACTTGATTATGGACTTGGCTCTTTCAACGAGAAAAGTGACTCTCCTACGTTTTCTACCGGTTATTACAGGTTGAATCTTCAGGGTGTGGCTAATTTGGGAAGAATTATGAAGTGGGAATCGTTCACAAGAACGTTCAATCTGTTAGGTCACCTTGGTGCTGGAATAGGTCAAGTAAGACCTGATGCAAATCCATTGGACGACAATGTCTTTAACCTAATGGCCGGTCTTACTGGCCAAATTAAGCTTGGTGAAAGAGTAGCTCTAACAGGTGATATCAGTGCCCTCGCTAACGGAAGACAAACTGTTTCTTTTGATGGGAATACTAATGTACCTACAACTGATCCAACTTACCATGGTCCGAAAGCGAACTGGTGGACTGGAACAATAGGATTGAATTTCTACCTTGGAAAAGCCTCTACTCATGCCGATTGGTATGTTGAAGCTGATAAATATGCTACAAAAGCAGAATTGGCTCAACAAATCGGTGAAATCAAAGATATGTTGAAAGACTCTGATGGAGATGGTATTCCTGATTATTTGGATAAAGAACCAAACACCCCTGCAGGTGCAAGAGTTGATAATATGGGTAGAACCTTAGATTCTGATGGTGACGGAATTCCTGACCATTTGGACAAATGTCCTTTTGCTCCCGGACCTGCCTCAAATAACGGTTGTCCAATTGAAGAAGAAGTTAAAGAAGTTGATTACTTCAAGAAAGCTATTAATGAAGGTTATGTAAATGTTTATTTTGCATTTGATAGTGCTAAGCCCCTTGGATATTCAGCTTCAGCCACAAATTATGTTGCTAATTTCTTAAAAAGGAATCCAGGAGTGAAATTAGAAGTCAAAGGTTATGCTGATGAAATCGGACCTGAAGATTATAATATGAAACTTTCTGAAAGAAGAGCTAAAACTGTTTATGATTTGTTGATCACAACAGGTATAGATGCATCCAGAATTACATATAAAGGCTACGGCGAAGATACAAGTGTAGATAAGAATTCTGCTGACGCCAGACAACTAGCTAGAAGAGTAAGTTTTGAAGTGAAATAGTAATCAATAGATATAAATAATAGCCCGATCCCAAAGATCGGGCTTTTTTTATGTAAATCTTCGCAGGTTAAATTAAAGTTAATTTATCGATATTTGTTTTTGTGAAATTTATAGCCAAAAGCCATGTTTATACTTGACAAGACAAATTCTATTGCCAATCAATATCTGTTCGAATTACGGGATAAAAGCATACAAATTGACCGCCTCCGCTTCAGAAAAAACCTTGAAAGGCTTGGGAAAATTATGGCTTATGAAATCTCCAAGTCTCTTCACTATTCCTCCAGAACAATTGAAACCCCTTTAGGAAATGCTACTATCCCTTTAATGCAAGAACAGCCGGTTCTGATTTCTGTAATGAGGGCTGCTATTCCCTTTTTCCAAGGATTCTTGAATTTTTTTGATGCAGCGGATAGTGGCTTTATTGGTGCCTATCGGGTAGCTGAAAAACCATGCTCCAAAGAAGTAGAAATCGATTACTTGTACCAAGCCGCACCTAGTCTAGAAGGAAAGGAAGTTATCATTATTGATCCTATGCTGGCCACCGGCAAATCATTTATAAATACCGTAGAAAACCTACTCCTTACCCATGGAAATCCAACCATGATCCATATTGCATGTGTTATCGCAGCACCTGAAGGAATTGACTACATTAAAAATCAATTGCGTATTCCCTTTACACTTTGGATTTGTTCATTGGATGAAAAGTTAAATGACAGATCCTATATTATTCCCGGTTTAGGAGATGCCGGAGATTTATGTTTTGGTCAAAAACTTTAAATAAAAATGGATTACCTGTTTTTAGTGATCGGGCTGGCCATTTTGTTGGCAGGAGGAAAATTTTTAGTTGATGGTGCCTCAGGATTGGCTTTAAAATTTGGGCTTAGTCAAGGTCTGATCGGGCTTACTATTGTGGCATTTGGCACTTCAGCTCCAGAGTTACTTGTGAGTATCAATGCGGCCATCAAGGGCAATAGTGATATTGCCTTGGGGAATGTCATTGGATCAAATATTTCAAATATTTCTTTGGTATTGGGAATAAGTGCAATGATTTTTCCCATAGTTATATTGAAGTCAGTAATCAAATTAGATTATTTGACAGCTCTATTAAGTTCTGTTCTTTTCTATGTGATGGCGTTGAATGGTACCATTTCGCGATGGGAAGGATTGATACTTTTTATTTTACTTATCTTGATAAACATTTATTTTTTCAGAAAGCTTTCAGGGGGAGACCACCTGGCTTCAGACGATACCTCTATTACAATCCATCCACTTTGGAAAACCATTGTGTTATTGATAGCCGGGATTTTAGGTTTGTTTTTTGGCTCGGATATGTTGGTGGACAGTGCGGTAAATATTTCCAAGAATTTGGGAATCAGTGAGCGGGTAATCGGTGTTACAATCATCGCAATTGGTACAAGTCTTCCTGAACTGGTAACCTCCGTGATTGCTGCATTGAATAAAAAAACGGATATCGCAATAGGAAATATCCTTGGAAGCAATATCATGAATGTTTTGTCAATCATAGGTATTACAGCATTGGTCAGCCCGATTCAGGTTTCAGATTTGTTTCTTAAACAGGATTTTATTTGGATGATCGGATTTACCTTAATCTTGTTCCCAATACTCAAGTCCAAATTGACCGTTTCTAAAAGAGAAGGATTTATATTATTGGTATTGTATGGGTTATATTTATATGTAATAATATGAGCACATACATCATTAAATTTCTTACCATATTTTTTGCATGTCTCTTCAAATTCATAGCAGGGCCTGTATTGGGTGCTGCTGCAGGCTACAACCTTACGGAAATAATCATAGTATCAGTGGGTGGAATGATGACTTCAGTCGTTGGTACGACCTATTTGGGGGATTGGTTTAAATCTCACTGGAACTTAAGAATTACGAAAAACCGAAAAAAATTCACTCCAAAAACACGGCGAATAGTCAGAGTTTGGAAAAAATTTGGGCCTTTAGGGGTCGCTGTTCTGACCCCTGTTTTCCTTACTCCAATAGGTGGATCAATAGTTCTGAATGCTTTTAATGTGGAAAAGAAAAAAATATTCTTTTATATGTTGGCCAGTGCCATGTTTTGGGCCTTAATTTTGGGTTATTCAATACATTGGTTGCTGAATATTCCATTCTTTGACAACCTACTCCGTTAGGTCCTCATCTGGAAGTATCTCAATATCCTGGATTAATACCCGCTTGGAAATTTCCTGACCAGTCAAAGTCGCTGCTAGTCCACCCATCGCTGTTTCCTTGTACCTGCTTTCCATACTGGATCCAATTTCCCCCATTGCATCGATACATTCATCAACAGGAATCACAGCGTTGACTCCGGCCAGAGCTATTTGAGCAGAACTATTAGCGATCGCCACTGCACTTGCATTTCTGACGACACAAGGAATTTCTACCAACCCAGCAACCGGATCACAGACCAAGCCTAGCATACATTGGATAGTAATAGCTACCGCATTGAATATTTGGTCAACGGAACCATCAAGACAGTAAACAATGGCTCCGGAGGCCATTGCGGCAGCAGAACCGGTCTCGGCCTGACATCCCCCGACCGCGCCGGCAAGGCTTGCTTTCTGCTCTATAATCAAAGCAATCCCAGCTCCAACAAGAAGCCCCTCCAGTATTTTTCTATCATCCAAAGAATGTATTTCCTGTAGTGTATATAATACTCCCGGCAAGATCCCTGAAGCTCCGGCAGTTGGCGCAGCCACCACTCGACCCATACAGGAATTCACTTCCTTTGCGGCCAAAGCACGTGATATTAGTTTTTGGAATTCAATAGAAAGGACAGCTAGTGGATGATTATAAACCTTCTTTGCTCCATTGTTGATCATTCCTGATCTTGAGGTCATATCTTCTGACAAACCGGTCTCAACAGCCTCTTTCATCACCTCATACGCTTTTGATAGACCTGACCAGATTTCATCTTCTGTAACACCCTTTTGGGAAACCTCATATTGCAAAACGGATTCAAATAGATTCAGTTGATTGGCTTTACAATATTCTTTCCATTCTATAAAACTTTCAAAAAGAAAACTCATTATAATTTGGGTTTAAATACAGAACAAATTTGGATATTCTACATCACAAAAAAAAGGCCTTCAAATCCAAGATATGAAGGCCTTCAGCAGTTATATTATATTTAACGAACTTCCACAATCTTCACCATAAACCTGATAGGTTCTTTTGGTCTCGCTATCTGGTTGATGAAGCCTTTTTCGAAAAGGTCTTTCCTGATTATGTATGGGAAAACTTGTGTGGAATTTGTAAAACCCAAATCGGATGGTATGAGCAATTCCAGTTCCATATCCTTTTTAACCCCAAACAAACCCAAATTCAAAAATTTCAAATTTCCTTCATTACCAATTGTAGCCTGTACAGGTGCATTAGGCGCATTTTCGGCTATAGGATCAGTGCTATCCAACTGAAATAACTGGAATGTGAAACGGACAATATCACTGTTGGCAGAAACCTTTGAATCCTCTGCCCCTTCCTCAAGGGTTTTAACATACATACCCTCTGAAGTTTTCTCAAATCCCTCTAACTCATTCTCAGAAATAAAGTCCTCCATTAATTCTTCCTCGAAGACCTTTAGTTCAGCCTCGGTGTAGGTGTCAACGAATTTCATTTTGATTACCAAATTGGAATTAGGTAGAATCAATTGTTGGTAACTATAAGTTTGATAGCCTAAATAGGAAGGGACATATAGTATTAAAGTTTCACCGGTTTTGGCCATCCCGGAGGCAAAATTCATAGCCCTGGGAACCAGTCCGCTATCATTGTGGACATATAATCTAGGCCTTTCAGTTTCATCCATATAGCTTTCAATCAATTGGTCATCTGTGGTTCTGATTTCATAATAAACTCCAACCACTTCATTGTTGACGATTTGATTGCCTGTAGCATTGACCACTTCTTTTCTGTAGAAATATCCTACCGGACTTTCAACTGCATCTATGGAATTTCTGGATAAATATTCTCTTAATAACCTGTCATCCTTTTCCATTGATTTCTGAAGGTCAGACTCGGACTCCGGAAAGCATGCCGTCAACCCATACATAACAATTCCGATCATTATCGGAACAACTCTTCTGTTTATCATTACTATTCTTTTTTATTTTTTAATTGGAAATTCATTCTCAGATTAATCCCTCCTATAGAGAACTGTTGATTGTTAAATGTTTGATCACCCAAAGAAAACTTATAAAAAGGTTCGATGGAAAGGAATGTCCCGTTTTTCAAATTCTGCTCATACCCAAATCCAAAATTAAGCATTTGACCGGAATTAACATTTCCGGAGCCTCCACTAGGACTTACCGTTTGAGTGTAGGTCTGTATGGCAGATTGCATACCAACAAAATTACCATGATTCAGGTTTGCAGTGCTGAATGTAGTTGTATTCAGCTGGTTCAGATACACCATATTGGAAAAACCGGAAATGAGATATACGTCAGAACTTTTATTTTCGAGAACTTTATACTTCAGGTTAATCGGAATCTCCAATTGGCCAAAGCTTAATTCTGTCGAGGAATTGATAAAATTTCCTGAGAATGCAGATCTTGCAGCCTCAGCTTGGTTTGCCAAATACAATGCGTTTGCATTTGATGCATCTGAGGTTATCAAAGCGTTTCTACCGGATGTTGTAGGTGTGATCTGTTGCCTTGCATAGGCCATACCGACATCAAGCTTCAATCTTTTGGAAAAAGAAAATTCCGACATCATTCCTGCCCCTAAACTCAGGGTTTGAGTGGCATTTGAAATAGTTTGAGGAGCAACCATTACGCCAAGTTTGACAGGACCATTCTTTTCGTCCTTCTTTGCAATTGTCTGCTTTTTCTCAATTTCGGCTTCATCACCCAACCAATTTTTAATATAATCCAATGTCTTTTTTTCTGCATCAGAATCTTGCTCAAATGTCAATGCTTTGGATGAATCTATAAAAGATTCATTGGATTTAGAATCATGATTGGTTTCAATTGGTGCATCATTACTATTATCGGCTACAGTAATGTTAGCTGGTAAAATCTTTTCCTCGTTTTTTATAACCACTGTATTGTCAGTATTATCCAAACTTGCCATAGGTACCCCCACAAAGGTAGTGTTCGGTATTTCATTTACCTTTTGATTCGTCCCTATGCCTTGTGCGTTTTCAATTCTTTTTTCCCCTTCAGAATCTTGGTCTTTTGTTGAATATTGATCGTCAATTTCAATTGGTTCATTGGATGTCAGCACCTCGGCTGGATCTTCATTTTCATATGTTTCTGTGACCTGCAATTGGTTTAGAAGTAATATACCTAATACCAAACTGGCCGCTATGCCCATCCACCAGAAGGCACCAATCCTTTTGAAAGCTTTATTTTTTTGTCCAAAATAAAGCTTCTTGAATTTTTCAAGTTCTTGAGGATCCAATGGTTCCTCATGTTGTTGAAAGGAGACTTTTATCTTATCAACAAGTCTTTTATCGAATTGCTCCTTCATTTTTTATTTCATTTAATTCCTGAACTTTTTCACGTAGCAGTTTTTTGGCCCTTGCCAAATAGGTCCTTGAAGTACTGGGAGGAATTCCAAGTTCATCACCGATTTCATTGTGGGAATAACCTTCTATTTCATACATATTGAATACAATCCTCAATATTTCCGGTAAATCCCTCAAAATTCCAAGAATGTCCTGAGAAGACAATCGGTCAATGATATCAGGGTCGGATACTTCAGTATCAGCTTTATCGATATTCATTACAGCAAAATATTTGACATTTTTTCTGTAATAATCAATCGATGTATTGATAAGAATTCTTCTGAACCAGCCTTTGAATGAATTATCAGGACTATACTGGGGCAACTTATCAAAGACCTTCATAAAACTGTCATTGACAATCTCACAAGCATCATCTCTGGAATTGGAATACCTTAAAGCAATGCTCATAGCATACCCATAGAAGTGCTTATAAAGCATTTCTACGGATTTGGAATCTCCATCTTTTGCTTTTTGGATCAGGTGTTTTTCCAAAGATACAGGTTGGTTTTCAGGCCCTTTGATACTAGACGCAATTCATTGGTAAAACGCTACAGGATTTTAAAAAAAATATCCGATCAGATTGTCTGTCCACTATAAAAGCAATGGACATCTCCGTCAAGGAATTAATTGATGCAGCTTTTTTAAGTTGTCATAAACTCTTACTTTTATTTTTGGTTAAGTAACATAGCAACAAAATTACCGTTAAATTCATCACCGAAATTATGATGAAAGCACTAAAATACATTTTATCTGTTCTTTTTCTGAGTCTTTATTTTTCAGCCAATGCTCAAAGAGAAGACGCAGGAGATTATGAATATGAAAGTGAAGTTCTATTTGGAGTGAATAAAAATACAAATGGTGGACTGATTGGCGGTTTTTCATTAAAAATGGGTTTCAGATTAGACGAAACAAATTTTCAGTTTTTTGGACTTGATCTGGCCAATGTCAAAGATTCCAGGGAAGTCCGATATCCCACTGTTTTGGGAAACTCATTTATATTCGGAAAATCCAACTATCTATATTCTTTAAGACCATATTATGGAAGAGAGTTGATTGTATTCAAGAAAGCTCCACAGCAAGGTGTTCAGGTATCTGTCTTGGGTGCGGTTGGTCCGAGTATTGGAATCATTGCCCCTTATGTCATAGAATATGCAGTCAATAGATTAGAGACAGTCAGAGAACAGTACAATCCCACAGATCACCAAAGCCGGTTCAATATCATAGGTCCGGGAAGAATTTTTGAGGGTATGAACCAATCTGACATTGCCTTTGGTGCAAATGCAAAAGCAGCAGTAAATTTTGAGTTTGGTGTATTCAAATCAAATGTAACGGGCTTGGAACTAGGTTACCAATTAGAGGGTTTTACCAAGGAAATCCCTTTGATACCTACTGTTGAAGGCAGGCAATTATTCCAATCTGTATATTTCACTTTCTTCTATGGATTCAGGAAATAGTGAATCCGCTGGTTTAATTGGCATTTGGGGATTAATTTTGGATTTCAATAAAGAATAGAAAATGATCGAACTTCCAGTAATATCCGAAGAGGCCACAAAACGCAAAAAACCGGATTGGTTGAGAGTTAAACTGCCCATTGGAAAAGAGTACGCCAAAGTACGGAAATTAGTAGATGAACATAAACTGCATACCATCTGCGAAAGTGGCAACTGTCCCAATATGGGTGAATGCTGGGGTGCAGGAACCGCAACTTTTATGATCTTGGGCAATGTCTGTACAAGGTCTTGTTCTTTTTGTGCTGTAGCTACCGGCAGACCTCCTGAATATGACACTGATGAACCAAGACGAGTAGCAGAAGCTATTCAATTGATGGGGGTCAAACATGCTGTGATCACTTCTGTCAACAGAGATGAACTGAAGGATAAAGGTGCGGAAATCTGGTATCAGACAGTAGTCGAAACTAAAAAACTTTCTCCTCAAACCACCATAGAGACCTTGATTCCAGATGTCAAATCAAACTGGGATGCCCTATACAGGATGATTTGTGGAGGGCAAGAAGTTGTGTCCCATAATGTGGAAACTGTTGAGAGTCTGTATCGAAGGGTCCGGCCTCAGGCAAAATATACCCGATCCCTGGAACAGATTAAGCTTACCAAAGAATATGGCAAGAGAACCAAAACCGGTATTATGCTGGGTTTGGGAGAAAAAAGGGATGAAGTGCTGAAGGCTATGGATGACTTGGTCGCCCATGGCTGTGATATTCTGACATTGGGGCAATATCTGCAACCTACCAAAATGCATATTGAGGTGGCAGAATTTATCCATCCTGATTTATTTATAGAATACCGTGAAGAAGGTTTAAAGAGGGGAATTAAATATGTAGAATCAGGTCCCTTGGTGAGATCTTCTTATCATGCCGAAAGACATGTAACTGTATAATAAACAAAGAGGATAGATTTTTGCCCATTCTCTTTTTAAAATAGACTTTTAAATTTATCTCAAATAAGCAGAAAGCATCCAAACAGTCTTTTCTTTGACGGTGTCTTTTATTTCTATTCCGATATCGATTGTGCTCATAATTTTTATATTTATGTTTTGTAACATTACCTTATGTTCAAAAATAAAGACATCAGGATTAGAAAAGTAATTTTGTCAGATTGATAATATCTATTGGCAAATTGAGTTTTCTATAATATATCCCATCATCCCTCTACATCTCAATGAAGAACAAACTTCAGGACATTGCCATCCTAGACTTCTACCAAAATAAGAACAGAATCAAATGGCTTATTTTTATCAGTTCTGTTATAATAAGTTTCGGATCAATTTATTATACCAATCTACTTGTTGAGGAATTGAAAGAGAGGGAAAGAAGACAGATTGAATTGTTTGCAATAGCCCTGGAATATGCCTCGGTCAATACCGATGCACTCAGCTTCATCAATGAAGAGATCATCAAGCAAAACAATTCCATTCCTGTTATTATTGTCGATTTGGATGGAAACGCAATTGAAAATAGAAATATAAAATTCAAGAAAAACGCAGATCCTGAAGAGATTGAAAAAGTTATTCAAAAAGAACTTGAAAAAATGAAGGCAGAGTACGAACCCATCCTGATAGAGGATTCTTTTTTGGTATATTATCGAAATTCTGAATTGCTGACTTCACTGAAATACTATCCTTATGTTCAATTAGCAGTAATCCTTGTATTTGGGGCATTGGCCTATGCTGTTTTTAATCAATCCAAGATTGCTGAACAAAACCGGGTCTGGGCCGGGCTTACCAAAGAGACCGCACATCAACTTGGTACACCGATAGCCTCTTTGATGGCATGGATAGATTATCTCCGAAATTCACCTGTTTGGGAAGAAAATAAGGAGGTGATCAAAGAAATGGACAAAGATGTGGTCAAACTCCGCATGGTGACAGAAAGGTTCAGTTCCATAGGCAGCACCCCTTCCATTCAACCTGAAAATGTATTTTCAGTTGTAGATGAGGCCATTAACTACCTAAGGCCACGTATTTCGACCAAGGTGAAAATGAAAGTTAACGGATATGCCAATAACATCGAGGCCATGTTGAACAAGCCGCTTTTTGAATGGGTAATAGAAAATCTTTGTAAAAATGCAGTGGACGCCATGAAAGGACAAGGAGAAATCTCCATAGATATCGTCAAAGAAAGCGAGCGCTACGTATTTGTGGACATTACAGATTCCGGTAAAGGGATGGAAAAGAACATGTATAAAAAAGTTTTTAACCCGGGTTTCACTACCCGGCAAAGAGGTTGGGGTCTCGGACTGACTTTGGCAAAAAGAATCATAGAAGGATACCATAATGGTAAAATATTTGTAAAAAATTCAGAACCCGGCAAAGGCACAACATTCCGGATTGTGCTTAATGGAACCAAAGAGGGGATTACCAAATTCAGGCGGGAAGATTTTTTGGAACATAAAGCTTAATCAAGAGAATTTGACAAAGTCCATTAACTTATGTGACATTGATTAATGTTTCATAACCTTCCAACCTATAAATTAAAACCTTACCTTTGCAGGCTGAAAAATTACAGAATCAGTAAAATACATGAGCCTGAACAAAGAAATACAAAAGAGGAGGACTTTTGCCATTATTGCCCACCCGGATGCCGGGAAGACGACATTGACCGAAAAATTATTGCTTTTTGGTGGTGCAATCCAAACTGCCGGAGCTGTCAAATCCAATAAAATAGATACTGCCACCAAATCCGACTGGATGGAGATAGAAAAACAAAGAGGTATCTCTGTGGCTACTTCTGTGATGGGATTTGAGTACAAAGGAGTCAAAATCAATTTATTGGATACTCCCGGACACCAGGATTTTGCAGAGGATACATACAGGACTTTGACTGCGGTGGATTCAGTCATTATGGTGATCGACTGCGTGAAAGGTGTTGAAATCCAGACCGAAAAACTCATGGAAGTCTGCAGGATGAGAAATACTCCTGTCATTTGTTTTATCAATAAACTTGACCGTGAAGGCCGGGATCCCTATGAGTTGTTGGATGAAGTGGAAGAAAAACTGAATATACAAGTAAGGCCATTATCATGGCCGATAGGTATGGGAAAAGGCTTCAAGGGTGTGTATAATCTGTATGATAAAAAACTGAATCTTTTTACACCCAGCCAAAGAAAATTAAGTGATGCAAGGGAGACTTTTGATAACCTTGACGACGAAAAGTTGGATAACCTGATCGGAACAAATAACGCTAATCAGCTTCGGGAGGATGTGGAATTAATAGAAGGTGTTTATCCTGAATTTGATCCAAAAGAATATTTGGAAGGAAAGATTGCTCCGGTATTTTTTGGCTCAGCAGTGAATAATTTCGGTGTAAATGAAATGCTGGATACATTCATCAAAATTGCACCGACCCCTAAAAGCAGACATACCGAAGAAAGAGAAGTATTGCCTGATGAGCCTAAATTTTCAGGGTTTGTATTCAAAATCCATGCAAATATGGATCCCAACCATAGAAATAGAATTGCTTTCCTAAGAATCTGTTCAGGTAAGTTTGAGAGAAATAAACCATATAACCATGTCCGCGGACCAAAACCTTTGCGGTTTTCCAATGTGACACAATTTATGGCCCAAGACAGAGAAATAGTGGATGAGGCATTTCCGGGAGACATTGTAGGTCTTTTTGACACAGGGAATCTCAAAATCGGGGACACCCTCACAGAAGGGGAAAACATGACCTTCAAAGGAATTCCCAGCTTTTCCCCTGAAATCTTCAAAGAAGTCATCAACAAAGACGCCATGAAAACCAAGCAATTGGAAAAAGGCCTGAAACAGCTGATGGAAGAAGGAGTCGCCCAGTATTTCACCTATGAAATGGGAAACAGAAAGGTTGTAGGAACAGTGGGCCAATTGCAGTTTGAGGTTATCCAATTCAGGTTGAAAAATGAATACAATGCTTCAGTAGAGTTTGCTCCCATGAACCTATACAAAGCATGCTGGATCAGCAGTAAAGATAAAAAACAGTTGGATGAATTTGTGAGGTCAAAAAACCGGCATATTGCATATGATAAGGACGGGAAACTGGTCTTTATGGCCGAATCCAAATCCTGGCTTCAAATGGTTCAGGAAAACTATCCTGAAATTGAATTCCATTTCACTTCAGAGTTTTAATTTTCATCCAATTCTTTCTTTTCATTCGTTGTATTAGAATACAACACGGCAATCGGCTTGGCCTTTATTTCATGCCCGCGTTGTATTGCATAAGCTTTCGTGAGTTCTCCGCACAGGAATAAGATCACAGAACTGTAAAATATCCATAGTAGGATGATGACCAAAGAGCCTGCTGCTGAGTAATAATCATTGAGGTCAAGATTGGAAATGATAAGGTTAATCACTCTGGTTCCGATCAAAAACAGGACTGTAGTAATGATGCCCCCTGCGATGGCATCTCTCCATTGAACAATGACATCAGGCAGCGTTTTGTGGACTATGGTGAAAAACAGCATCACTACGGAGAAATTGAAGATCATTCTAGCAGAGCCAAATACGATAGATTCAACAGCCTCAGGTAAAATTCCTGTGGCCACATTTGAAAGGTAAGCCAGAAGTATTTCTACAAAAAGTGTCAAGACCATCAAAAAACCCAAGCCGAGTACAAATAGCAAGGGGATAGTGCGATATTTTGCAATTTTCCAAAAACTGACACCTTTCTTGAGTTGTACTTTCCAGATGGAGTTCAAAGCTTTTTGCAGTATTCCGAAGATCATGGTGGCACTTTTGAAAATAACCAATATGGCAATAATGATGTAAAGAGCAGAGTCCGGTAAATCCATCACGTTGCTCAAAACCTGACGTACCTGTTCTGCAGCATCTGAATCCACGTTACTTTCTATTTGGCTGACAATTTCATCCTTGATTTCCGCCTTTTTAAAAAACAAATTCCCTATAGTAACAATGACAATTAAAATAGCGGGTAAGGAAAACAAGGTGAAAAATGCGATAGCAGCACTGTATATGATAGGTTGGTCCTGGCCAATAAAGCCCCATGTCTTCTTAAGAATTCCAATGGTGTCGTGATATGTCTTTTTCAGTTTCATCGAATTAGGTATCTTAGGTCAATTCAATTATTTTATATCCTTTTGCAGTTTTAACTTGGACATGCCCCTTAATTTAACATAAAAATTAAATAAGACCCCGAGGTCTCTAATTAATAAAATATCTTTGTGACCAAATCTGTAAAATTAAAATGAAAAATAAACCTTTTTCTGTTGTCTATGAGGACAACCATCTTTTGATAGTGAATAAAGCTGCCGGAATCCTTGTCCAAGGAGATAAAACAGGCGATAAAACACTTACGGATTATTGTAGAGATTATATAGCCAACAAATACAATAAGCCGGGAGCGGTGTTCCTTCACCCCGTTCATAGATTGGATAGGCCTGTAAGTGGTCTGGTTGCTTTTGCCCGAACTTCTAAAGGCTTGGAAAGAATGATGGAGCTTTTCCGCAAACGGGAAATCCACAAAGTCTATTGGGCGATTGTCAAAAGCAAACCCAAAGAGGAAATTGGAAAATTGACACACTATCTTGTTAAAGATGAACAACGCAATGTGGTGACTGCTTATGAAAAAGAGGTAGAAGGTTCGCAGAAAGCCGAACTGAATTACAAAAGAATGGGCAAACTCAATGACCATTGGCTTGTAGAGGTCAGGCCAGTTTCAGGACGTCCACACCAAATAAGAGTTCAACTTTCCAGTATGGGCTGCCCTATCCGGGGAGATTTGAAATATGGTTTTTCCAAAGCAAATCCTGATGCCAGCATTAATCTGCACGCTTTTCATTTGGTATTTGTCCACCCGATCAAAAAAGAAAAACTTTATCTGAGGGCTGCTTTGCCGGAAGAACCATTTTGGGAACAGTATCTCGAATTTGAGCCTCACAAGGGGAAAGATCAGCATATTGATAATAGTTATAGTGGCTAAATGTTGAATAAAAGCCATTTTTTTATTTAATTTAAGGTATGGTTACGGTGAAAATGATATTGAAGAGTATTTTGGTTTTATTTTTTGCTGTTCCTATCTGCATGGCCCAAACCGGCAAACCTCAAAAATCCGGGTTTCCCTTTGAAAGGGAACATGCTCTGAGAAAACAGGGGCCTGCGATTGGTAACAATTTTCCATTGGTAGATTACCTTTCTCTGGATTGGGAACTGATTCCTGTAGAATCTTTGAAGAACAAAACCCTGGTCATCAAGATCTGGTATGTGGGATGTAAAGGCTGTAAGCAGGAAAATCCTTTTTTGTCTAAGCTGACAAATTCTTTAATGGAAAATGATGATGTTTTATTTTTAAGTTATTCTATGAGCCATGAGGATAAGACCAGAAAATACTTTGATAAAAACGGCGATTTCGGTTATGAAACCATGCTTATGAAAAAAGCAGAGGTAGAAAACAAATTCAATGTGGCTACCTCCCCTACCCATTTTATCATCAAAAACGGAGTCCTCATTGAAAAATTTACTTATCCGGTCGCCGATGAATCCATTTTCAATTGGTATCAAAACAGAATTCTTGAAATCAGTAAGATGTAGAGGGTAAGTGTTAATTTAATTTTTATTTCTTCAATTCACCATACTTTTTTGATACTTTGGAAACCAAACCAACTCCGATTTTGGTCATTCAATAATTTACATCCTCAATTTCTATTTCAAAATGAAGAAATATCTATTTATCATTATTTTACTGATTAAAGTATTTTCCTGTAGCACCGGTCAAGAACCAAAAACAATCTACATCGTTCGCCATGCCGAAAAAATATTGGTAGGAGACGATCCTGAATTGAACGTGGCGGGAACCGCTAGGGCAACAAAACTTGCCCAAATTCTTGAAAATGAAGACATTCAACATATTTACAGCACCAATACCATCAGGACTAAGGCAACAGTTCAGCCATTAGCCGACAAACTAGGCCTTTCTATCGAAATATATGATGTCAATAAGCATGATGACCTTGTAAATGATCTGAGGATGCGAAAAGGTGATGCAGTGGTGGTCGGACACAGCAATACCATTCATCATCTGGTCAACTATTTTGTGGGTTCAGGTGAAAAATACCCGGAACTTGATGACATTGAATATAATTTTATTTTCGTGGTGACTCTATCAAAAGACGGAAGTTCCGAAGTAAACAGAAAGTTGTACAAAGACTTTTAAATAGAGTGATTTGTAATAATTCATATTGATCCGATTTTATTCTGATGATTTTTTTGATATCTTGAAAAGAAAAATTTTTCTCTATGAATAGGTCAGTAAGCCTTAAGAGGTTAAAAGAAAATCAGGAAAAAATTTGGGATATTGCTGTTATAGGAGGCGGTGCCTCTGGATTTGGTGTAGCATTGGATGCCTTATCAAGGGGACTTTCCGTAGTTTTATTGGACAAGTCAGATTTTGCAAAAGGCACATCCAGCAGAAGTACGAAATTGCTGCATGGTGGTGTCCGCTACCTGGCACAGGGAGATGTTGGATTGGTTTTTGAAGCACTGAAGGAAAGGGGAAGACTTTTGTCCAATGCACCCCACCTTACCTACAACCAACCATTCATCATACCAATCTATACTTGGTTTGACAGAATTCAATACAGTGCAGGTCTGAAGATTTATGATTGGATGGCAGGTAAATTGAGGTTGGGCAAATCCAGATTTATCAATAAAAAAGAAACCATTGCCAGACTTCCCCAGATCAAACAGGATGGATTAAAAGGGGGCGTAGTATATCATGACGGTCAGTTTGATGATGCAAGAATGGTCATTGCCATAGCCCGGACCTGTGATGAATTGGGCGGATGCGTAATCAATTATGCCAAGGTAACAGGCCTGACCAAGGATGGTAATGGTAAAGTAAACGGATTGATGTTCAGTGACGAAATTGAGGATAATCACTTCCAAATCAAAGCAAAAATGGTAGTCAATGCCACCGGTGTTTTTGCGGATAAAATCCTCCAAATGGATCAGCCAGGAGTCAAAAAAAGCATTCAACCCAGTCAGGGTATCCATCTTGTATTTGACCAATCTTTTTTGGGCGGCAAAGATGCGCTGATGATCCCAAAAACCTCAGATGGCAGGGTACTTTTTGCTGTACCATGGCATGGAAAACTGGTAATTGGAACTACGGATACCTTGGTGGACAAGGCCAAACTGGAACCTGAAGCCTTGGAGAAAGAAATAAACTTCGTATTGGAAACCGCGCAGGCATACCTGGCCAAAAGACCAATGAGATCGGACGTCTTGTCGGTCTTTGCAGGATTGAGGCCATTGGCTGCCCCCAAAGAAGATGGGGCAAAAACCAAAGAGATTTCAAGAAGTCATAAAGTAATTGTTTCTGAATCCAAACTGGTCACCATCACCGGTGGAAAATGGACCACTTTCAGAAAAATGGGAGAGGATACTGTGGACTATTTTTCCGAAGTCACAGGAGAATCCATGAAAGCCAGCAAATCAGCAAACCAGAAACTTCATGGATATACAAAAAATCCGCAGGATGGGCACATGTCTGTATATGGCTCAGATGCATCCCAGATTAAATCCATGATCAAAGACCATCCTGAATGGGCAGAAAAATTACACCCAAATCACCCCTATACAGTGGCAGAACTGATATGGATGGTGAGAAACGAAATGGCTGTGAAGCTTGAAGACATCATGTCACGAAGATTCAGAATTATGCTCCTGGATGCCAAAGCAGCAAAAGAGATGGGGCCAAAAGCAGCAAAAATTATGGCCAAAGAAATGGGTCAGGACGAGGCCTGGATAGCAGATGAATTGGAAGAATTCGAAAAAACAGTCAATAAATATATCATAACCCAATAACCATGAGCCAAAAAGAACAATACATCATGGCGCTGGACCAAGGAACAACCAGCTCCAGGTCTATTATTTTTAACAAAAAAGGTCAGATCGTCTCTGTAGCTCAGAAAGATTTCAAGCAATTCTTTCCGAAATCAGGTTGGGTAGAACATGACCCGCAGGAAATCTGGACAAGTCAATCTGCTGTACTGATAGAATCCCTTGCCAATGAAGGCATCAAAGCCGGTGAAATAGCAGCGATCGGAATTACCAATCAAAGAGAAACTACAATCCTTTGGGACAGAAAAAACGGAAAACCAATATACAATGCCATTGTCTGGCAGGACCGCAGAACTTCAGCATATTGTGACAAATTGAAAGCAGAAGGCAAAGCAGAAATGATCGCCTCAAAGACAGGGTTGATCTTAGATGCCTACTTTTCTGCTACCAAAATAAAATGGATACTGGACAATGTGGAAGGCGCCCGAGATAAGGCTGAAAAAGGTGAATTGGCTTTTGGTACGGTGGACACATGGCTGGTATGGAAACTTACCGGCGGGAAACATCACCTTACTGACATTACCAATGCCAGCCGGACGATGGTTTTCAATATCCATAAAAAGGAATGGGACAAAGAGTTGTTGGAATTATTTGAAATACCGGAATCTATCCTTCCCGAGGTCAGATCAAGCTCAGAAATCTATGGAGAAACCTCAGGGGACATTCTATCAGTCAAAATTCCTATAGCAGGAATTGCAGGAGATCAGCAGGCAGCATTATTTGGCCAGCTCTGTACACAATCAGGCATGGCAAAGACAACTTATGGTACAGGTTGCTTTTTGGTAATGAACACAGGTGAGAGGCCTGTCAAATCCAATAACAGATTACTGACAACCGTGGCCTGGGAAGTAAATGGGAAAGTGAATTATGCATTGGAAGGTTCGGTTTTTATAGGTGGAGCGGCCATCCAATGGTTGAGAGATGGTATAGAGTTTTTTGGGCACGCCAAAGACAGTGAAAAATTAGCAATCAGCTTAGAGGACAATGATGGAGTTTATTTTGTACCTGCATTGGCAGGACTTGGTGCGCCACATTGGGATCAGGATGCCAGGGGAGCATTTTTTGGTATTACGCGAGGAACGACAATTGCACATATGACAAGAGCGGCATTGGAGGCCATCGCTTATCAGGTTCATGATGTACTCAAAGCCATGGAAAAAGACAGTGGTGAACCTACCAAGGAACTTCGGGTAGATGGCGGTGCCACAGCGAACAACTTCCTGATGCAGTTCCAGGCAGATATCCTGGATTGTAAAATCACCAGACCAAAAATCATCGAAACAACAGCTATTGGAGCAGCATTTTTGGCCGGATTGGCAGTTGGATTCTGGAAGGATGAAGAAGAACTCAAATCACTATGGGAGGCCGACAAAAGTTTCGAACCAAAGATGGATAAAGAAAAAATAGAAAAATATTTACATTTTTGGCACAAAGCAGTTGAAAGGTCTAAAAACTGGGTAGAATAATATGGATGCATTCATAGCAGAGTTTGTAGGCACCTCCCTATTGATTACCATGGGTTCCGGTGTAGTGGCAAATGTTGTACTCAAAGGCACAAAGGGTAACAACAGCGGATGGATAGTGATTACAACCGCTTGGGCATTGGGGGTTTTTATTGGTGTAGTTGTGGCAGGACCTCACAGTGGGGCACATCTCAATCCAGCTGTCAGCGTCGGTTTGGCTATAGTCGGTTTTTTTGATTGGGCCATGGTTCCAAGTTATGTCCTGGCCCAAATCTTAGGTGCCATGTTTGGTGCCACGATATCCTATTTTATCTACAAAGATCATTTTGATGCCACAGAGGATGCTGATCTCAAATTCGCCCCGTTCGGAACGGTGCCGGCAATCAGAAATCTCCCTTCCAACCTATTTTCAGAAATTATCGGCACATCAGTTTTAATCATTGTGATCCTTTATTCAACAGACCCTGTTATTACCGATTTTGATGGAAAAGAAGTCCCAATAGGATTGGGAGCATTAGGTGCTTTGCCTGTGGCATTTTTGGTTTGGGTAATCGGATTATCACTAGGTGGCACTACAGGATACGCAATCAATCCAGCCCGTGATTTTGGCCCCAGACTGATGCACCAATTGCTCCCAATCAAAGGAAAAGGGACAAGTGACTGGGCTTACAGTTGGGTACCCATCTTGGGACCAATCATTGGAGCATCAATGGCGGCAGGGATTTACTTGTTTTTGGGAGCTGGAGGGATGGTTTGAATGGAACGCTGACTGAGCTGATTTTTATCAGTGACAATCTGCTAAATCTGCGTTATCTGCGTTCAATGGAAAAAGAAGCCTCTCAACAAGGATAAAAAAGATGAGTCTTTCACCATATACAAAGGCAACCTAAAGGAAAAAAGGTAATTTTGGGGATTACAACTTTCCCAAAGTTTCTAACTTTGGGAAAGTTTCAATTACTTCAACACCTCCCTTGAAATCACGATCTTCTGAATCTCCGAAGTTCCTTCACCAATGGTACAAAGCTTAGAATCCCTATAATATTTCTCCACAGGGTAATCCTTGGTAAAGCCATAGCCTCCAAATATCTGCACTGCTTCATTGGATACGCTCACAGCTACTTCTGAAGCATAGTATTTGGCCTGGGCACCTGCCAAAGTCACTTTTTCTCCCCGGTTCTTAAGGTCTGCAGCTTTGAAGGTCAATAATCTTGCGGCTTCCACTTGGGTAGCCATATCTGCTAACTTAAAAGAAATCCCCTGGAAACTGTTGATCGGTTTGTTGAATTGATGCCTCTCCTTTGAATATTGGATGGAAGCTTCCAAAGCCCCCTCGGCTATTCCCAAGGAAAGTGCTGCGATGGATATCCTACCTCCATCCAATATTTTCATGGACTGTATAAACCCATCTCCGACCTCTCCCAAGACCTGGCTTTCATGAACCCGGCAATCTTCAAATATCATCTCGGCGGTCTCAGATGCCCGCATTCCGAGCTTGTCTTCTTTTCTGCCGCCTTTAAATCCGGCAGTTCCTTTTTCAATCACAAATGCCGTCATGCCATGGGAATCTCCGACCTCACCTGTCCTTGCAATCAAAACAGCAACATCACCTGAAACCCCATGGGTAATAAAGTTCTTGGCTCCATTGATGACATAAAGATCTCCATCCTTTTCAGCGACAGTCCGCATATTGCCCGCATCCGAACCTGTATTGGGTTCAGTCAGACCCCAGGCACCCAACGTTTCACAGGTAGCCAGTTTTGGGATATATTTTTTCTTCTGCTCTTCATTGCCAAACATCATGATATGTCCGGAACAAAGGGAATTATGGGCTGCCATGGAAAGGCCTACCGATGGATCCAGTTTGGTTAATTCTGCAATGGCAGTCACATATTCCAGATACCCGAAACCCGACCCGCCATACTCAGTGGGAATAAGTACGCCCATAAGACCAAGTTCACCTAGTTTTTTAAAAAGATCCTTGGGGAAATGTTGGTTGTCATCCCATTCTTTTCTGAAAGGAGTTATCTCCTTTGCTCCAAAATCACGGATCATTTGAGCAATCATCACCTGATTTTCATTGAGCTTAAAATTCATCATACAATACTTCTAATTTAATATTTGGGTTTATTTTCACTAAAGTACAAACTTCTTTCCTAAGGCAAAGGTTTACAATGATTTACAAGACATAGGACTTATGCTGTCTTTATTTAAATTAGCTCCGGAATTGAATTCAGACACCAAGAATATTCAAAATAATTTAAAATAAATATTGAAAATATTGAAATATAATTTCGAATAAAATATTTTTTATTCTTTGCCGAAATAGATATTAAGGTAAAAATACATCCACAAACTCAAACTTTTTCCCATCAAACAATCCTTTGTCACTGAGTTTAAGATCAGGAATCACCAAGAGCGCCATAAAGCTAAGTGTCATAAATGGAGACTGAAGGGATGATCCCATGTTTTTTGCCATTTGGTCTATTTTGGTATAAGCCTCAGCCACTTGATATCCATCCTCATTGGACATGATGCCGCCGACGGGAAGAGCCAGTACCATTTCTTCCTCCATGCTTACTGCCGAAACCCCTCCTTTTTTTTCAATCAATAAATTCACTGCCCTGCAGATGGATACATCGTCCACCCCTACTGCAATGATATTATGGGAATCATGTCCTACAGATGAGGCTATCGCCCCTTCATTCAATCCGATATTTTTGATAAACGCCACAGCCGGAGAAGCATCCTCATACCTGTTTACTACTGCGATTTTTAAAATATCCGATTCGGGATTTGATATTGCGTAACCATCTTTTAAAGTAACTTCACCAAGGACTTCCGGGGTAATCAATTGCCCATCCAAAGCCTCTATGACCCTCACTCTATTGCCATTTGCAGGAAGCCTAAATGCTTCTACCTCCTTTTTACTTGTATTAAAATTGTTAATGATTTTATTGGTAACCTTTCCAATCAAAGTCTTACCATTTTCAGCAACTTTCTGCCCATAAATAAAGGTTTGCAATACTTTGAAATCTTCTAAGTCTTCCACCAAAATGAAATCAGCAGGGTCTCCGACTTTTAACTGCCCCACATTCATTCTGTAATGCTGCACGGGGGTGGCACAGGCTGCTTTGAGCACATCAAAAATGTCTTTCCCTTTAGCTACAGCCCTTTTCACCAATTCATTGATATGACCAAGGGCAAGGTTATCGGGATGCTTATCATCCGAACAAAACATAATCATGTCAGGAAAATCATCAATGAGGTCAATCAATGCCTCAAAATTTTTGGCAGCACTTCCTTCCCTGATGGCGATTTTCATTCCCAATTGTAGTTTATCCAAGGCTTCCTCTTTGGTGAAACATTCATGGTCAGAAGTGATTCCTGCCGAGGCATATTTAGCGGCCAATTCTCCCTTTAATCCAGGGGCATGTCCGTCCACAGGTTTCCCATATTTTTTGGCCAATGCAATTTTCTCCAGGACTATCGGGTCTTTATTGATAGTTCCAGGCCAGTTCATCATTTCTGCCAGATAGCTGATTTCTTTTCTTTCCAATAGGTCGTCAATGTCCTGAACTGTAATTTCCCCTCCTGCTGTTTCAAATGGTGTCGCAGGCACACAGGAAGGAGCGCCAAAATAGAATTTAAAGGGTACCTGCTTACCATTGTCGATCATGTAATTGACTCCTTCCATGCCGCAGACATTGGCAATTTCATGCGGGTCAGAGACAGTGGCAATAGTACCGTGGGGAACGGCAAGCCGGGCGAATTCCGCAGGCACTAACATTGAGGATTCTATATGAACATGTGCATCAATAAATCCAGGCAAAAAAAACGGCAGGGAATTATCCTGTTTGATCTTCTGGATGGAAACGATTACCCCTCCTTCAATCGTGGCTTCAGCACAGTAGATAGTCCGTTCCGGAATATCCACAAACTGTCCAGAAATAATGAAATCATTCATAAAATACAGTTTTTATTTTTTTTATTTCAAATTTTAACAGGAAAATGGATTACCCTTACAAGAAAGCGGAATACATCTTTTTGTCAAAGGATTTAGATTTAAAACTATTATATTTGCGCCTGAAACAAGTTATGCGAAGGTTACTTTTATTAGATGCAAAGTATTGTAATTGCGATAGATGGATATTCAGGATGCGGCAAAAGCTCCACAGCAAAAGCGGTGGCAAAAATCTTGAATTACACATACATAGATTCAGGAGCAATGTACCGTGCAGCCACCCTCCATTTTTTAAACAACCATGTAAATCTTTCCAGTCCAAAAGAAGTAAAGAGGAACCTCGAAAATCTTCGGATTTCTTTTCATATCAATCATGATAATGGAAAACAGGAAACCTTTCTTAACGGTGTCAATGTTGAAGATGAGATCCGGAGCATGAAAGTTTCCGAATATGTCAGCGAAGTCAGTAAAATCAAAGAAGTCAGAACAGCTTTGGTAGCTCAACAGCAGCACTTAGGTAGAAAAAAAAGGGTTGTAATGGATGGTAGAGATATCTCCACCGTTGTATTTCCGAATGCTGAATTAAAGGTTTTCATGACAGCAGATCTCAATATCAGGGCGACGAGACGTCAAAAAGAATTATTGGAAAAGGGAGATATGGTTGCATTGGATAAGATCGTCCAAAATCTTTCTGAAAGGGATGAAATTGATTCCAGCAGAAAAGAAAGTCCTCTTTTGAAGGCTGAAGATGCTATAGAATTGGATACGGGTAACCTTGACTTTGAGGAACAGGTAAATCAAATTGTGGAATTGGCCAAAAAGAGAATTGGCGTTTATAATATAGAATATGGAAGTAACCATTGATAAAAATTCAGGTTATTGTTTTGGGGTAGAATTTGCCATCAAAATGGCCGAAGACGAAATGGAAGGCACCGATAGATTGTACTGTCTTGGAGATATCGTCCATAATGATATGGAGGTGAAAAGGCTCTCAGAAAAGGGGCTTGTGGTTATTGACAGGGATCAATTACAGCAACTCAATGACTGCAAAGTACTGATCCGGGCTCATGGCGAGCCACCCGAAACATATAGGACTGCCATTGAAAACAACATCGAACTGATAGATGCTTCCTGTCCTGTTGTACTGAAGCTACAGCACAGAGTGAAGACGGCATTTGATAAAATGGAAAAAGAAAATGGCCAAATTGTTATTTATGGTAAAAAAGGACATGCAGAGGTTATTGGTCTGACCGGACAAACTCTTGAAAAAGCCATTGTAGTCATGGAGGACAAGGATTTGGAAAAAATTGATTATTCCAGGCCGGTAACTCTTTTCAGTCAGACTACTAAAAGTACAAAGGGATTTTATGAACTGAAATCCAAAATAGAAGAAAGAATCAAGACCGAAAAAGGAGTCCTGAATGAACTGGATTTCAATGCCAATGATTCCATCTGCCGGCAAGTTTCCAACAGAGAACCGCAACTAGCTAAATTTGCCAATGAAAATGATGTTATCATATTTGTTTCAGGCAAAAAAAGTTCAAATGGGAAAGCGTTATATCAGGTATGCCAAGGCGTCAATGAAAGAAGCTATTTTATTGAGAATGAATCTGAAATAGATCCAGTGTGGCTGACTTCGTCTGATAAAGTCGGAATCTGTGGTGCAACATCGACTCCCATGTGGCTGATGGAACAGGTTATGAGACATCTGAAATCCATGGAAGAGAACTTGATTTTAGAAAATAATTGATGTCATATTGTGGCAATATTTTCAATATCAGGTGATCACTCTGACAAATATTACCAAAATTATCTTCTTATAACTGATCAATTTTATTAGATTTGAGGCGTTTTTCAAAACACCCTATAGTTCAAAAACATATGTCAAAAACCGTAAAGCTCAAGAAGGGATTCGATATTAACCTTGCAGGCAAAGCTGAAAAGCAGTTTGCAGACTTCAAACCGTCCAAGACTTTCGCGATCAAGCCCACCGATTTCATTGGTATGCTGAGACCAAAAGTGACTGTTAACGAGGGGGACACAGTAAAAGCAGGAACCCCGATTTTGTTCGACAAAGCCATGGAGAAGGTTCAATATGTAGCACCGGTATCCGGCGAAATTGTTGAGGTAAAAAGGGGTGATAGAAGAAAATTGTTGGAAATCAAAATCCTTGCAGATTCAGAAATCAGCTTTGAATCCTACAATAAATACTCTGAATCTAACTTGAAATCTCTCTCAAAGGAAGATGCAATCATCCAAATGACAAAAGGAGGGGTTTGGCCCCAAATCATCCAAAGACCATTCGGAGTTGTTGCCAATCCTGAAGACACCCCTAAATCTATTTTTATATCCGGTTTTGACACTCATCCATTGGCACCTGATTACGGGTTTTTATTAAAAGGAGAAGAAAAATATTTCCAAGCTGGAATTCAAATACTTGGAAAACTTACCTCGGGTAAGGTTCATTTGAATGTTAATGCTGATGCAGAATTGCCTTCAGTTTATTCCAATGTAAATGGAGCAGAACTGAATAAATTCAGCGGTCCACATCCTGCGGGCAATGTTGGCGTGCAGATTCACCATATTGATCCTATCAACAAAAATGACATTGTTTGGACAGTCAATCCATTTGGGGTTGCTCAAATTGGCAAGTTATTCCTCGAAGGACATTACGATGCGTCAAAAGTTATTGCCATTACAGGCTCACGGGCTAAAAATGCAGTTTACACTAGAACATTTATAGGCGCCTGTGTAGATACCTTTGTTCATGGAAATATCGGAACTGATTCGAAGTCAGACATTGCACCGGAAACAAGAGTAGTCTCAGGAAATGTCCTTACAGGTGAAAGAATCAACAAAGACGGATATTTGGGCTATTATGCCAATCAAATTACCATGTTGCCTGAAGGTGAATACTACGAGTTTTTAGGTTGGATGAAACCCACCACCGAAAAATTAAGCTATCATAGGGCATTGGGGCTTTTGTCATTCCTAAGTCCCAAAAAAGAATTTGTTCTCGACACCAATGGCAGAGGAGAAGAAAGAGCATTTGTCCAAACAGGTGTCTTTGAAAGCGTAACCCCTATGGATATCCTACCGGTCTATCTACTAAAAGCCATTATGGCTGAGGATTATGACGAAATGGAGGAATTGGGGATATATGAAATTGTAGAAGAAGACCTTGCATTATGCGAATTTGTAGATGTTTCCAAACACCCGGTGCAGGAAATAGTTAGAAAAGGGATAGATTTAATTCAATACAGTTAATCAATATGAAGTTTCTAAGAGATCTGCTGGATAAGCAGAAACCACTCTTTCACAAAGGTGGAAAATTTGAAAACTTATACTATCTATTTGAGGCGGGTGAAACTTTCATGTTTTCTCCAAATCATACCAATGGTATAAAAGGGGCTCAGGTAAAAGATGCCATCGACCTGAAAAGAATGATGATCACGGTAGTCATTGCGATGATTCCATGTTTATTGTTCGGAATATATAATACGGGACATCAGCATTTCCTTGCAACAGGCCAAACAGCCGGATTATGGGATGATTTTGGTCCAAAATTACTAATTGGACTTGAATTGGTACTACCAATAGTAATAGTTGCTTATGCAGCTGGAGGGTTGGTTGAAGCAGGTTTTGCAGTAGTCAGGAAACACCCCATCAACGAAGGGTTCCTCGTCACAGGGATGCTGATTCCTTTGGTTGTACCTGCAACATTGCCCCTATGGCAGGTCGCATTGGCTACTATATTTGCTGTAATTATTGCGAAAGAGGTTTTTGGAGGCACTGGGATGAATATCCTCAATGTTGCCATGACAGCAAGAGCCTTTTTATATTTTGCATATCCGGCACAAATCTCCGGAGATCAGGTTTGGACATATTTAGGAGATAAGGCTCCGGTAGATGGATTCTCAGGAGCAACCGCCTTGGCGGTTGCTTATAATGCGGGTGTAGATGGAGATAAAGTAACTGATGCTTTGGCAGAACATAACACTGCTTTAGGAGACGGTATGTTCAGCTTTTCCAATATGTTCATGGGATGGATTCCAGGTTCTATCGGTGAAACATCTACATTGATGGCTCTGATCGGAGCATTGATTCTGATCGGAACAGGAGTTGCCAGCTGGAAGATTATAGTAAGTGGTTTTGCAGGTGCCTACATTATGGCCTTCATTATGAACCTTTTTGCAGTAAATGAATATATGGCGATGGCACCGGAATATCATTGGGTAGTAGGTGGTCTGGCTTTCGGTATTGTATTTATGGCAACTGACCCGGTATCAGCCTCACAGACTGAAACAGGCAAATGGATTTATGGTTTGCTGATAGGTGTCCTTACAGTGATCATTAGAGTCACCAACCCAGCCTATCCCGAAGGGATTATGCTTGCCGTTCTTTTCATGAACGTCTTTGCCCCGCTAATTGATTATTATGTAGTTAAAGCTAATAAGAAAAGGAGGTTACAACGTGCAACAGTCTAACGCTTACATCATCACATTTTCAATAATCCTGACTGTAGTATTGGGATTATTATTATCAGGGACTTCTCAGGTATTGGCACCTCTTCAGAAAAAAGCAGAGGAATTGGATAACAAAAAACAAATTTTGGGTGCTGTATTAGAGCCAGAAAAACTCAGCGCCATGAAGCCAGAGGAAATACTTTCATTCTATGAAAACAGGATTGCCTCAAAGGTAGTGGATATTGATGGCAATGAAGTGGAAAATGATTCCGATGGAAATCCAATAGTTGCTGAGAAGGTCAATGTTGCCAAAAACTATAAAATGGCTCCTGAAAACAGGCATTACCCCATATTCATGTACCATGCTGAGGGTAATCCCGAAGATGTAGAGTCCTATGTTTTCCCGGTTTACGGATCAGGTCTTTGGGACGAAATCTGGGGATATTTAGCATTGCAAACTAACCTAAATACCATTGAAGGTGTGACATTCTCCCATAAAGGAGAAACTCCAGGATTGGGAGCAAGAATTACCAATCAAGAAGTGCAGCAACGCTATCAAGGAAAGGAGATTTTTGATGAATCCGGAGAACTTCAATCTGTATATATGCAGAAAGGGGAAGGAAAAGATTATTCTTCAGAGAAACATAAAGTAGATGGCTTGTCAGGTGCAACCATTACAGCTAATGGCGTCAACGACATGTTGAAAAATTACTTGAATCATTACACTACTTATCTGGAAAAACAAAAATCCAATAAGAGTGATATTGCCGCTTTAAATTGATTACAAACGTTTCAACTTTAAAATAATGAGTACAGAAACAGCACAAGTTGCAGAAGTAAAAAAGCCGGAAGAGGCGCTTTTGTCCAAAAGAAGAAAAAAATTAGTAACAGACCCATTAGTAGATGACAATCCGATTACCATACAGGTATTGGGGATTTGTTCAGCTTTGGCAGTTACGACCCAATTGCAGCCTACTTTAGTCATGGCCATATCAGTAATATTTGTAATTGTTATGTCCAATCTTACCATTTCATTATTAAGAAATACTATTCCAACCAGGGTTAGAATTATTGTACAACTTGCCGTTGTTGCCACCTTGGTAACTTTGGTGAATGAGTTTTTGAAAGCTTTTGCTTTTGATATGTACAAAGAACTTTCTGTCTTTGTAGGACTGATCATCACTAACTGTATCGTAATGGGGCGTCTTGAGGCTTTTGCTTTGGGGAATAAATCTTATGATTCAATTTTAGATGGTTTCGGTTCTGCATTGGGATACGCTTGGATTATTCTGACAGTAGCATTCTTTAGAGAATTACTTGGATCAGGTTCTTTGTTTGGTGTACCGATCTATGATGCGATATCCGGGTTGTTTGGAGAAGATTTCAATTTAGCAACCAATGGCTTGATGGTATCTCCGGTTGGAGCATTCATTATCTTAGGACTGATCATTTGGGTACAGCGTACCAAGACCGGTTATGTTGAACATTCATAAATTAAGAAAGACATGGAATTATTTAATTTAGCTATAAGATCAATATTTATTGAAAACATGGTTTTCGCATACTTTTTGGGAATGTGCTCGTTTTTGGCCGTTTCCAAAAAAGTAAGTACTGCAATAGGTTTGGGAGCTGCCGTTATTTTCGTATTGACAGTCACTGTTCCGACCAATTGGCTTTTGAATGAATATATTTTGAAAGAAGGTGGATTATCCTGGTTGGGTGAAACATTTGCCACAATCGATCTTTCTTTTTTAAGATTTATCATGTTCATAGCTATTATTGCTGCCATGGTGCAGTTGGTAGAAATGGTGGTGGAAAAATTTGCTCCGGCCCTTTATGGAGCATTGGGGATCTTCCTTCCTCTGATTGCGGTAAACTGTGCCATCCTTGGTGGTTCATTGTTTATGGCCACAAGAGACTACACTTTGGCTGAAGCAACAGTTTATGGCTTTGGTTCAGGAGTAGGATTTTTCCTGGCCATAATAGCCTTGGCAGCAATCCGTGAAAAATTGAAATACTCAAATGTACCAAATGGACTCAAAGGCTTAGGAATTACCATGCTGATTACCGGGCTAATGGGAATTGCATTTATGTCCTTTATGGGAATTGACTTATAATTCCTAATTATAAAATTATTAAAGGCCCTGGAAGGAATTCAAGGGCCTTTTTTTTGATATAGACTAATATACTGGATAGCATAATTTTATTATAGTAAAATCCAAATTCCAACCTAAGACCGAATAAGAAAGTAACTTTCCCAAATCAAGATTTTATCTAACGATTGTTTATTTTTACATATCTTAAAATTGAAATATGACATTTACTTATAAAAGATTCCTGACTTACTTCTTCCGAGGGCTGCTTTTTGTAGTCCCCATTGCCCTGACCATTTATGTAATATTACTAATTCTGCAGTTTTTGGATGGTATTCTCCCCATACCTATTCCAGGGCTTGGAATTATTATAATGCTGGCCTTTATCACCTTTGTTGGTTTTTTGGCAAGTATTTTTGTCACCCGCCCATTATTTGAAATCTTTGAACGTTGGGTCTTCAAAATCCCATTAATCAACATCCTCTATACCAGTATCAAAGACCTGATGTCTGCATTTGTAGGTGATAAGAAAAAATTTAATATACCTGTCATTGTCAAGCTTTCAGAGGGAATGTCCCGTTTAGGGTTTATCACGCAGGAGGATCTTTCTGTTTTAGAGGAAGATAACCTTGTTGCCATATATTTCCCTCATAGTTATAATTTTTCAGGCAATTTATATCTGGTACCCCAAGAAAATGTCCGTATCTTGAAAAACGTTAAGAGTGCAGACATGATGAAATTTATCGTTTCCGGTGGTGTCTCGCTTTTACCAAAAGTTGAATCAGAAAATTAAAGTGATGAAAATCGGTATAATAACTCAATAATAAGTCAAAAACATTAACCCTAAAACAAACCAGAATCATGAAAAGACTCATAAGCCTATTAACCCTAGTCCTGTTTTCTACAGTTCTTTTTGCCCAAAAGGATGGCTGGGTTCCTTTATTCAATGGTAAAAACCTTGATGGTTGGAAAATCTCAGAAAATCCGTCATCTTTTTCTGTTGAGAATGGCGTTATCAAAGTAGATGGCCCTCGCGCCCACGCCTTTTATGTTGGAGAAGTCAACAATGCTGATTTTAAGGATTTTGAATTCATCGCTGAAGTCAAGACCATGCCTAAAGCCAATTCTGGTATATTTTTTCATACCAAATACCAAGAAACAGGATGGCCCAATAAAGGCTATGAGGTCCAGGTAAATCAATCTCACGGTGACTGGAGAAAAACAGGCAGTTTATATTCCTTCAATGACGTAAAAGAAGTCTATGTCAAGGACGGAGAATGGTACACCGAACACATCATCGTCAAAGGAGATCATGTCACCGTGAAAATCAATGGTAAAACTGTGATGGAATATAAGGAATCGGAGGACAAAAACAGACCGGCAAATGCCGGTGAAAAGAAAATCGACAGGGGAACATTCGCACTACAAGCCCACGACCCTGAAAGCGTGATTTATTACAGGAATATCAAAGTAAAAGTGCTTGACTAAAACACTTTTATACTTATGGCTGATAGGGATTGAAACTCCCCAATCAGCCATGCTTTTTGTTCTAGATTCTCCAATACAAATTCAAATTCTTTTTGAAATTCAGGGTCAACGGCCACCAATAAGCCACCATTGGTCTGTGGATCGCAGAATTTGACCAACTCCATACCTATGATTCCTTCCGATTTGCTACTGTAGGCATTCCAGTTTCTGTAAGTATTGTCGGGAAAAATAAATTGGGAGATATATTCCTGCACACCATCGATCAAGGGAATGCTACTTCCCTGAATTCTAGCTGTAAGTTTAGCTCCCTCAGCCATCTCCACCAAATGCCCCAAAATACCAAAACCCGTTACATCAGTCATGGCATGGACAAAATCCAAATGTCCAAAATCCTTTCCAATGCTATTGATTTGAGTAGCATATTGGATCATATTGACATAATCCTCTGACTTGATTTTATCTCTTTTCAATGCAGTGGCCAAAACACCTATACCAAGTGGCTTAGTGATAAAAATCAAATCGCCTTCACGGGCTCCCATATTTGTTTTGATATTATTCGGATGAACGATCCCATTTACCGAAAATCCAAAAATTGGATCCTTTGCAGTGATGCTATGACCTCCCGCCAAAGGGATTCCAGCCAAATGACAGATCTCCCGTCCACCTTCCAAAACTACTCCTGCAAGCAACGGATCAATTTTTTCTACCGGCCAACTCAAAATAGCATTCGCAAAAACCGGCTTACCTCCCATTGCAAAGACATCTGATAAAGCATTTGCTGCAGCAATTCTTCCAAAATCAAAAGCATCATCCACAATTGGTGTGAAAAAATCAACCGAATTAATCATGGCCAAATCATCACTGATCTGGTAAACTGCCGCATCGTCTTTTGAGGAGTTTCCAACCAAAAGTTTTGGATCCATCAAATCAACAGATTTTCTATTGGCAAGAATACTATCCAGAACTGCTGGAGGGATTTTGCAACCACAGCCTGAACCTTCACTGAATTGAGTTAATCTGATTTCTTGATTTTCCATTGGATTTTATTTTTTATGGCTAAAAGTTTTGTTAATGAACTCTCCAGATCTTCATCTCCCAAATCCAGTTCTACAATTTGATCCCTTGGGTTTTTTTTAAGGTCAAATTCGTAAGACTTGTCATAATATTGAAGCAAAATATTGATCCATAATTCCGGTTGATTGTTTTGAATTGCCTCAATGGATTCTGCGGTTCTAAGCCCTCCCAGTTTCTTTTGAAGGCGACTGACGGCAGAGATAAGTTCTACTTTTGGCAATGAAGCATATTCATACTTTATTTGGGAAATTCTCTGCTTGATAGTTTTATGGATTTCAACCAAGGGAGCATTTACTATTGATGCATACAATTCATTAGCTAGTATCACTTTCCCTATCCTCCTACTTTCATTTTCAATCCAAATAATTACATTCTCTGGGATTTTTAAGAACTCTTCGGCCAACATATTTTCAAATTGTTCAATGCTTGGCTGTGGTTTCATTCCAATTCCACCAAAAGTTGAACCTTTATGTCCTGCAAGAAACTCGAGATCTATAATGTCCTCTCCCGCTTCCTTCAATCTTTTTAAAAGAAGGGTTTTTCCAACACCGGTTTTACCTCCCAAAGTCAGGAAATTTCTCTTCTTCCTTATCGTTTTGTAGGTAAATGCACGGTAAACCTTATACCCTCCCCTCAATCTAAAAACTTCAAATCCGGCCATTCCCAATAACCAAGACAAAATTTCACTTCTCATGCCACCTCGCCAACAATAGATGAGTACTTTTTTCTCCGGAGCAATAGCTAATGCGTCTTGGATTATTGAATGGAATCTTGGTCCGACAAGCTCAAACCCTTTAAACACTGCTTGCTGATTTCCTTGCTGCTTATAGACAGTGCCTATTATTTTTCTTTCTTCATTATTCAAAATGGGCAAATTGATCGCTCCAGGAATATGGCTTTGCTCATATTCTCCCTCACTTCTAGCATCTAAAATGGAGATCCTCTTCCTTAATTCCAGAAACCCATCTAAATCGATCTGTACCTCTTTCATTAAATTGAATTTGGTTAAAAATAAAAATAGCCACAAAGAATGGATCTTTGTGGCTATTGTTTGAAATATTCAAATCTTATAATTGGGCGTCAAGTTTTTTTGCCAATACTGCTTTTGGAACTGCACCAACTTGCTTATCCACTATCTCACCACCTTTGAAGAACAATAATGTTGGAATGCTTCTGATTCCGAATTGAGATGCCACACCGGGATTGGAGTCAACATCAACTTTTCCAATAACTGCTTTTCCTTCATAATCCCCGGCCAATTCCTCTACAATCGGACCGATCATTTTACAAGGTCCACACCATTCAGCCCAAAAATCAACAAGGATAGGTTGTTCGGAATTCATGATTTCTTCAAAATTTGCGTCAGTAATTTCTATTGCTTTTGCCATTATAATATATTTTTAATTTGTTTCTTGAATTTCTAAATATAGTAGGTAAGTGTAATCACCGGTAATAAGTTCCGGAAGAGATTGAAATATGATTGATAAAATCTATTGCCAATCTAATTTTTCAATTTTAAAATCTCCCAATTTTTCAATCCTATATAATCTGATACACCACTTCCGGAATCTGCCCCAAGTCATTGATCATTTCATTAGAAGGATCAACTGTAAATTTTTTTGACATCAAATCCAATGTAATATTTTCCTTACTGTCTATGACATTGATAAACAGCTTGGCATCTCCTTTATACTTTTGGGTGATTGATTCCAGTTTTTCCATCAGATCCAATGTCAGGTCATCTAAGTCAATATTGACCCGTAATCCTTTGATCATTTTTCCCCGAACCTCATTAAGCAACATGATCGAATTGATTTTAAACTCAAATTCATTTTCTTTCCACTTATTGGGATGGACAGAACCTGAAATATAAAGAAACCACCCGGTCATGAAATACTCCTTGAACCGGATATAATCATCTCCAAAAAGAAAGAAAGTATTTGCCCCATGGTAATCTTCCATGGTCAATGTGCCGAAAGGTTTACCGGTTTTTGTGGTCCTGTGGGCAAAGGAGGTCACCATCCCGGCTGCTTTGATTTCTCCTTTCTTCCTTAATATATCCATATCAGGAAATTCCGTCATGGGAGTATTAGTAAAGGATTCTATTTCCACCCTAAACTGATCCAAAGGATGCCCGGAAATATAAAGACCTACAACTTCCTTTTCAATGTTAAGCTGTTGTAACTGACTAAATGGCTCAATAGGTGGCACAGATGGTAACGGTACTTCCATTCCTGCTCCACCACCAAATAAGCTTACCTGAGAACTATCAGCTTCCTGCTGCACCTTCTGAGCGTATTTAACAGCTTTTTCAAGCAAATTGGCATCTCCATCAGCCGCCTCCAAGTATTGCCTTCTATGGTGCTCTGGAAAGCAATCAAAACCTCCGGCCATCGCCAATGCCTCCAGTGTTTTCTTGTTGACGGCTCTGGAGTTCACCCTTATACAAAACTCAAAGATATTCTTGTAAGTACCTGATTTTTCCCTTTCTGCAATGATCGCCTCCACGGCAGCCCCGCCTGCGCCTTTGATGGCAGCAAGACCGAATCTGATCTGACCTTCTTTATTGACAGCAAACCCACTGTTAGATTCATTGATATCAGGACCCAACACCGCTATTCCACCACGCTTACATTCTTCCATAAAAAAAGTAACCTGTGTAATATCATTCATGTTATTGCTCAACACCGAAGCCATATACTCTGCAGGATAGTGGGCTTTGAGATATGCCGTTTGATAAGCAATCCAAGCGTAGCAAGTGGAGTGGGATTTATTGAAAGCATAGGATGCAAAAGCTTCCCAGTCAGTCCATATTTTTTCCAGCTTTTTTGGATCATGTCCTTTTGTCGCAGCTTGTTCCACGAACTTGGGTTTCATCTTATCCAAAACATCCTTCTGCTTTTTCCCCATCGCTTTTCGCAATACATCTGCCTCACCTTTGGTAAAACCGGCCAGTTTTTGGGAAAGCAACATCACCTGCTCCTGATAGACTGTAATCCCATAAGTTTCCTCAAGGTATTCCTTCATATCCTCAAGGTCATAAGCAATTGGTTCTGTACCGTGCTTTCTTTTGATAAATGAAGGAATGTAGGCCAATGGACCGGGCCTATACAAAGCATTCATAGCAATTAAATCCCCAAAAACCGTAGGCTTAAGATCCCTCATGTGTTTTTGCATTCCCGGAGATTCATATTGAAAAATACCAACTGTTTCACCCCTTTGAAATAACTCATATGTCTTGACATCATCCATAGGAAAACTGTCCGGATCCAGTTCAATCCCATGCCTTTGCTTGACAATCTTGACAGCATCTTTGATCAGCGTTAGGGTTTTCAGACCCAAAAAGTCCATTTTCAAAAGACCGGCACTTTCCACCACCGAGTTGTCAAATTGTGTGCATACCATATCAGAATCTTTGGCCAATGCCACAGGAACATAGTCGGTAATATCCCCCGGTGTGATGATTACACCACAGGCATGGATTCCCAGGTTTCTTACAGATCCTTCAAGAATAGTGGCCTGATTGATGGTTTTGGAAAGTTCATCATGTCCCTTGGAGATTCGGATAAGTTCATCAGCTTTTCCGAGATCCTCCCCATTTCCTTTGAGTTTATCGGCCAACTTTGCCCTGTCTTTGGTCAGATCAAAAAGTGCCTTCAATTTGATATCAGGGACTAACTTGGCCAATTTATCCGCCTCGGACAAAGGCAAGTTCAAAACCCTTGCCGTATCCCTAATGGCAGACTTGGCTGCCATGGTTCCGTAAGTGATGATCTGTGCGACCTGATTGGACCCGTATTTGTTGATCACATAATCGATGACTTTTTGACGGCCTTCATCATCAAAGTCAATATCAATATCGGGAAGGGAAACCCTATCCGGATTCAGGAATCTTTCAAATAGTAGATCATAAGCGATTGGATCCACGTTGGTAATGCCTGTGCAATAAGCAACTGCTGAACCCGCCGCCGAACCCCTGCCCGGCCCAACTGACACGCCCATCTCCCGGGCAGCGGCAGTGAAATCCTGAACAATCAAAAAATATCCGGGGTATCCGGTATTTTCAATGGTTGCCAACTCAAAATCAAGCCTTTCCCTGATTTCATCAGTAAGTTCAGGATAGCGTTTTTTGGAACCTTCATAAGTAAGGTATCTGAGGTAGGCATTCTCACCTCTTTTACCCCCATCCTCCTCATCCAGGGGATCTTTGAATTCTTCAGGAATATCAAATTTAGGAAGCAGGACTTCTCTTGCGAGTTTGTAGGTTTCAACCTTATTGACAATTTCATTGGTACAGGCAATTGCCTCAGGCAGATCTGCAAAGAGTTTTTTCATTTCTTCAGGACTCTTGAGATAGAATTCATCATTGGGGAACCCATAGCGGTATTCCCTCCCCCGCTTTCCTACATACTTTTTGGGCTTTTCTACCAACTCCCCATCTTTCACACATAACAAAATATCATGTGCCTTGGCATCTACCTTATGGTTGTAATAGGTATTATTTGCCGCAAAATATTTAACCCCATATTTTTCTGCAAAATGGAGTAAAACCTCATTGACCTTTTCCTCTTCAGGAATGCCATGTCTGTTCAACTCAACATAAAAATCCTCCCCGAATTGTTCATTCCACCAAATAAAGGCTTCTTCTGCATGAGTATCGCCTACATTCAAAATCAAATAAGGAATTTCTCCCCAAAGTCCACCGGTGGTGGCAATCAAATCATCTTTATATTGTTCCAATAGTTCCCTATCAATCCTTGGCACGTAATAATATCCCTGAATATTGGCATAGGAGGACAGTTTGGCCAAGTTATGGTATCCGGCTTTGTTTTTTGCCAAAAGGACAGTTTGGTAACCATCGTCTTTTTGGCTTTTATTATTTCTGTCATTGGTCAGATTAAATTCACAACCTATAATCGGTTTGATATCATTGGCCAAAGCAGTCTTTACAAAATTAAAAGCCGCCATCATATTGCCATGGTCTGTCATAGCTATGGCGGGCATCTTCATCTGCTTGGCCAAGGCAATCATAGCCGGAATTTCTGAGGTAGCCTGCAAGACGGAATATTGGGTGTGCACATGCAAATGGGAAAAAGGCATATCCGTCATATCGGATATATCTGCTGTTCCCGCAGCTTTCAATACATCTTTGGCAGCAATTTTTTGCTCATCTTTTGCATTGACAAAATTGGCAATGTCCAGTTTTGGTGCTTCATAGATGACTTCAGTGGCATCTATACCTTTTACCGGAGCCCAAACTTTTTGGGCAATCAGCCCAAAAAAACATTTGGCAGTAGCATCCACATCATAAGCGGCATCATGCGCATCTGCAAAACCATTCCCAAAAAGTCTATGGTGCAGTTCGGTCAAAGTAGGCCATTTGAATTTCCCGCCTTTTCCTCCGGGCAAGGCGCAAAAATCCGTGGAGATGTCCTTTGTATCCAACTCCTTCATCTCGGCAAGTCTCATTGGAATTCCCTTTCGCAAAAATTCGGAACCCACCACATTGATATCGAAACCGATATTGTGTCCGACCAGAAAATTGGCTTTTTCTACATCTTCATGGAAAATGGCCAGCACTTTTTCCAATTCATGCCCTTCTTTTGTCGCCCTTGCTGTGGAAATTCCGTGTACTTTTTCCGCATTATAAGGTATGGTAAAACCCTCCGGTCGGATGATGAAATTGTTGTTGGAAAGCAACTTGCCTTTGGCATCATGAAGTTGCCATGCAATCTGAACCAATCGAGGCCAATTGTCCAGGTCGGTCATCGGGGCATTATAATTCCTTGGTAATCCTGTGGTTTCGGTATCAAAAATAATGTACATGCTTAATTGTCAATTTTAGGTCTTTCAAATTAACACATATAAGCGGGAGGTACTAAGTCAGTGGCGGAAATTGTCGGGAAAAATTCAGGAATTTTATTTGAAAGGAAAATTTACGTAGCCCCTGAGGACAATGAAGAAATGATACAGGATTTTTTAAAAATCAATCCGGGGATTAAGGTTGTGGGATGAAGTTTTGACATGCTTTTGTTTCCTTAGTAATCTCAATACAAAAATCCAAAAAGATACAACGGAATTTTATTTCCCATCCCATATTCCAACTCATCTGCAGCTATAAAAGAATCGGGGAGGTTTGCGATCTGGGTAAAGTCTTTGTTTTTACCGCCGACTTCAAACACATACCTGTCATTGATCAAAAAATCACCTTGTTGCGGATAAGTAACGGAATGTCCACTGTTTGCCAAAACGTATCTTTGAAGATACATAATTATTATCTTATTGTATCTTCAAAAGTACAATTACCAAATTCTCATGAAAAAACTTCTTCTTTCTTCCCTTTTTTCCCTCTATTTTGGAGCTTTTGCCCAAGACATCAATTTAAAGGTTATATCGGACGAATTCATCTTTGGGGAAGACCGTCCCTTTGCCCAATGCCATTCATCTTCCATAGAAAGCCTCAGGGATGGCAATTATATGATCGTCTGGTTTGCAGGAATAAGAGAGAAACATGGCGGTGTAGCGATTTGGTCTTCTAAGGGCAGTCCGGGAAATTGGTCTTCACCAAAATTGTTGGTCAAAGTAAGGGAAGATGCCCATTGGAATCCTGTACTGTTCAATGCACCCGATGGGAAGCTTTACCTTTATTTTAAAGTGGGAAAGGAAATCGATGATTGGGAAACTTGGGTGACGTATTCTGAAGATCGGGGCAATTCATGGTCTGATGCCAAAGAGTTGGTCGAAGGAGACAAAGGCGGCAGGGGACCTGTAAGGAACCATATCCTCGTCTTATCAGACAATACTTGGCTAGCACCTGCTTCCATCGAGAAAAACAGGATATGGAATGCCTTCGTAGACCGTTCAGAGGATGGTGGAAAAACCTGGCTGAATACAGAAACTTTGATCTTGGACCGGAGCGTCATTATCGGAGAAGGAGTCATTCAGCCGGCCCTTTGGGAATCGAAACCTGGACATATTCACATGCTGCTAAGAACCTCTGCCGGTAAAATCGGAAGAAGCGATTCAAAGGACAATGGTTTTACATGGTCACCTGTAGAATTGACCGATCTTCCCAATAACAACAGCGGAATTGATTTGGTCAAAGTCCACGATGAAACCATTGCCTTGGTATATAATCCTGTAGCAGAAAATTGGGGCAATCGTTATCCCATGCAATTGGCCATTTCATTTGACAATGGTGATACTTGGCCCATCAAAGAGGTGATAGAATCCGGAAAAGGCAAAAATGAATTTTCTTACCCTTCCATCATTTATGAAGATGGGCATTTGATATTTTGTTATACCTGGAACAGGGAAAGGATTAAGTTTGTGAAGGTGAAGGTTGAAGGTATTAACATCGTTGAATAAAAATGATCATTGAATAGCTAGTAGCTTTCCATCAAAATAAGGACAGCTATTTTACAAAACTTTGCCTTGTCACTTCGACGACAAGAGAGGTCTTTGGACTTATAATCAGGGAATTAGATTTCTCTCTCCGTTCGAAATGACAAGGAGAAGCCAAGTCACTTCTGAACCATTAAAAAGGTATGAAGGTCTCAATAAACCTCACCTTGTCACCTCGACGGTAGGAGAGGTCGGGTAACCTTAATACTGGAGCAATAGATTTCTTCCACCACGGCAAACAGGCTTCTACGTTCCTGCCATGGCAGGCAGGCGAAATGACAAGGAAAGGTTAAATGACTGTGGCTATCCATCAAAATGAGGACAGCTACTAAGAAAGACTTAGCCTTGTCACCTCGACGGCAGGAGAGGTCTATAAACCTTGAAGCTGAACAGATTTCTCTCTACGTTCGAAATGACAAGGAAAGGTTAAATGACTGTAGCTATCCATCAAAATGAGGACAGCTACTAAGAAAGACTTAGCCTTGTCACCTCGACGGCAGGAGAGGTCTTTGGACTAATAATCAGGGAATTAGATTTCTCTCTCCGTTCGAAATGACAAGGACAAGCCTTTTACACGATTGATCTAAAAAAAGTATTCAAGATTATTGTTAAACTTTGCCTTGTCACTTCGACGGCAGGTCTTGTCCGCCGTGGCGGAAGAAGTCTATTTAACCTAATGGCAGAGCAGAAAAGATTTCTCTCTACGTTCCTGCCACGGCAGGCAGGCGAAATGACAAGGGCAAGCCTTCTTTTTGATTATAATCTTACTTGTTATTTAAGGACATTGTTTCTCGCCTCTTGGCTCTTGTTTCTTGGCTCCCCGATTCTCGGGGCCGGCTTAGTTTCTTGATTCTTGTTTCCTGGTTCTTGGCTCTTCATCCTTCCTCCCTCATCCCTCATCCTTTCCTTCACCTTTTCCCTTCCCAAGGAACATAGACCACTTTTTTGGTCTCGAAAAATTCTTCTTTGAAATAATCTTCTAAATGATAGGAGACATAACTCAAGTCCCTTTCTTCCATTTCCTCGTCCACATCCCCACCTTTTAACAGTAACATACCGTTCTGGAATTCATTGAAATCTTCTCTTTTGAATTTTCCTTTAACCCATGGAAGGAAATTTGCAAATCTGGTAACTGCTCTGCTTACAATAAAATCATACCTTCTTACCAAATCTTCCGCCCTGATTTGTTGGGCTTCTACATTGGTGAGTTTAAGTTGACGGGCCACATCCTTGACCACAGTTATCTTTTTACCGATGGAATCCACCAAATGAAAATGGGTATCAGGAAATAAAATGGCCAATGGAATCCCTGGAAAACCCCCTCCTGTTCCAATATCCAATATTTTTGTCCCGGGCTTAAATTCAATCACTTTGGCAATTCCCAAAGAATGGAGGACATGTCTTTCATAAAAATGCTCCACATCCTTCCTGCTGATCACATTGATCTTCTCATTCCATTCTTCATAAATTGGTTTGAGTTTAGAAAATTTATCTTGTTGTTCAGGAGTAAGGTCAGGAAAGTACTTGAGGATAATGTCCATTAATATTAATTTTTCTTCCACTTATTCAACTCTGGCAAGATTTTCATTTTTGGTAGAAACTTTACCAAGTAGATGATGTCCCACTTTCTGACCTTTAGTGGCGCCATTCACTACTGCGGGCATATAGTGAATTCCTCCATATAATCTACTGATGGCAGCCTCATCCGCTGCCTGCCTGAATGAATCAAATTTCCTTACAGGAAGACCATAAGCGACTTCCGTTGAATCGACAAAATGAAAAGGCTCTCCAAAAAGTTTGGTCAAAGTCTCAGCGGCTGCATTGGAAATCACCGAATGCCCGCTTGTGTATTCAGGGAATGGCGGCGTTTGCAAAAGCGGTAACCAATCCTCATCAATGTATTTGTTAATGTAAGTTTCGGGTCGGATCAAAACACTCCGGTATTTTTCATCCCAACAGGCAATAAAACCATCAAACAACGCTATTCCTGTCATTGCCAGCACTTCAGCAGTTCCCTTCCAATCCTTGCCCGCTGTTTTGGAAGAAATAGCTGCAATCCCCATCCAGTGACCTCCGGGAGTGATTTTCTTTTCGGCAAACATCACATGGCCCTTGACATTTACTTTGTAGGGATTGCAATCCCAGAACATGGCTATGTCTTTTTGCTCAGGTGTGAGATTTTTAGTAGTCAAAAAAACTTCCTCGGCTTCTTTAAAAAACTGACTGCTTTTATCATTGGAAAATTCAGTCGGCGGAACGGATTTGTATTGCCCTGCGGAGTCCAGTACAAATGACCTGATCTTATTCCAATGAGGCTCTATTCCTTCCATATAAGCGGGTGGTGTAGGCTGCCAGGTATTTGGGGCATTGCTCACTGTGTATTTTTCAAATGAACGGCTTTGATGGTAATTGTCTTTTTTAGAGTAGGCAATCACATATTCGGCTACTTCCTCACCCAATTGAACTGATCGGTTGTAAACTTTTTTGGGAATTCCTTTTGATCTGATTTCCTTGAGCGCTGCTTCTTTATGGGTATTCATCATTTCTTCCGAGAAAATCAAAGCAGTAGCTACTTTATAATATGCAATCAAGGAAGCCAAAGGATAATATATTTCTCCTTCAGTGTCAAATTCAGTAGGCTCAAAACCATTCAATTGCCCCATCAGACTCTTGTATCCGGGATCAGCCAAAACTGCTACTTCATAGGCAGCTATAGATGGATAGGCATAAATCCTACTGGCTACCGGAGGGGAAAAAATATCGTGAATGATGACATTGGTCAATCGAATCTGGGCCGCAGTTTGGTAGGAACCATCTGTGATGATTTCCTGATAATCACTGTTGTCCTGACAGGCTATGATGCCGGCAAAGACAAATAAGGTAAGAAGGGATTTTGGGAAGAGATTTTTCATTATAGGCAAATTCTAATGCTATGGGAACTCAAATTTAACAATTCCTTTTGTGTAAGTCAAAGAAGGAATGATTTGAGTGGGTTTGGAACATCAAAGCTAATTATTAATACGTGATTCCAAAGTTTTTGTCCCACCAAATAAGCTGATTTTTAGCATGTTTCACTGATTGATTTTTAGAAAAACAGGTTTTTCGTTGTTTCGCACAGCGACCAAATGTGGTGTCTCACCAATATGGATCAACTCTACTTTTCTATATTCACCCCAATAGTCATTTGAGGTAATCCCAATCGGTACATTCACCCAAGTTCCATCCGCCCATTTCAATAAAGTCAGGGGTTGCGATCCATTTTTCCCCAAGTCATTTCTGAATCCATAAAAATTTCCTACGCCCAAAAGATACTGACTGCCATCTTTTCCTTTGAAGGATTTGAAATCTTTGATGGGTGCAAATTGGGCTTCGATAGGAAAAGGATCAAATTCAAAAGTACCACTTCCGGAACTCCCCAAAACACCCGATCTCAATTCTGTCACCTGATATTTATTGGCCTGTTTCAATTGATTGTCATCAATCAGGTCTTTTGGTGACTTGATTTTGGAATATGTAACATAGGAATCGTGCTTCCTTTTCAGTGCCGGAATCTGTTTGATCAAATCATCCCTACTTGCGAACGGCACCAATTTTCCGTCCATATAATGAAAAATCAATGGATCTGTCTGCCCATTTCCATCAAAGTCATGATGGTATAACCATACTGGTTGCTCCTGACTTGCTTTCAGTTTGGAATTCAATCCCAAGTTGCCAAAGACAATGTCCTGAAGGCCATTGCTCTCAACATCAATTACTGACATTCCAAAATACCAACCCGGTCGGTCCAAACCGGAAATATTCAATCTTTCAAATTGTTGCTGATCATTTAAAGAATAAACAATCAAAGGCATCCACTCTCCTGACAGCAACAGTTCTTTTTGACCATCGCCCGTAATATCTGCCCAAATGGCATTTTGGATCATACCAGGTCTGAATTCTTCCCCAAAGTAACTTTGGGTGGCATCTTGGAATTTTCCTGTTCCATCATTGAGCAGTAAATAACTTCTCGGAAAGGCTCCATAATTTCCGGTGACAACCGATGCGCCCACAAAAATATCCGGATGCCCATCTCCGTTGACATCATGGACTGCAACCGCGGAAGTATTCTCCCCAAAGGGAGGTAGTGAATTCATTGAAAAAACCAGGTTTCCATTTCCATCATTCAAAAACACCCGATCGAAATTGTAAATCTCACCTCTCCCATATTCATTTCCGCCACTGCCAACATATAGATCCAAGTGACCATCCTGGTTGAAGTCTTCCATCACCGCAACCACGTCTTCCGCAGTTTTCAATTGCTCAAAGAAAGGATTTGTAACTTTCTTGAAACCCCCATTCGCATCCTGAAAAAACAAAGCACTTGGCTGTCCATTTGCTCCACCCAAAAAAATATCGTCCAAACCATCTCCATTCAGGTCCCCGACTGCCAAAGCAGGACCTTCAGTGCCATACCTTCTGGGGATCAGGTATTCCCTTCTAAACTCATCTATGATGGATCTTTCTTCATGCTTCCAATCCAAGGAAATTTCTGCAATTTCCAATACAGACTCTGTGGTGTGAACGGGGAAAGAACTTTCCTTTCCTTTGCCTTTAACCAGCAAATGTCTTTGGTCAAGATCAAGATTTTGAAATACCTCTATATCTGTTGAATTCCAGGATATCAGGACAGAGTCAATTTTTTCTGAATTTCCCAATCCAAAAGTCAAAGTGGTAGAAGTACCGGACTGAAATCCTCTAGA